>CAXTBZ010000004.1:0-30212 GCA_964242855.1 uncultured Sphingomonadaceae bacterium | reverse complement strand
GATGATGCGCGCGCATCGATCCAGCCGTCGCTCGGCGCGACTAGCTATGGCGTGGACCAGGCGACCATCCAGGCGCTACCGGGTGGAGAGAACCAGTCGCTCAACCAGCTGATCCTACAGGTGCCCGGCGTGGTGCAGGATGGGTTCGGGCAGCTTCATGTTCGCGACGATCACAACGGCCTGCAATATCGCATCAACGGCACGATCCTGCCCGAAGGTCTTGCGGTGTTCGGCCAGACCCTTTCGCCCCGGCTGATCAAGAGCTTCAATCTGCTGACCGGCGCCCTGCCGGCCCAATACGGCCTTCGCACCGCCGGCATCATCGACATCACCACCAAAACCGGCTTCGACAATAAGGGCGAGATCACGCTTTATGGCGGCAGCCACGGCACGATCGAGCCGAGCGTCGACTATGGCGGCTCGACCGGATCGACCAACTATTTCGTGAGCGGCAGCTTCACTCACAATAAACTCGGCATCGAGAGCGTGGACGGCTCGTCCACCCCGATCCATGACAAGACGGATCAAGCCAACGTCTTCGGCTATGTCGATCACATCCTGAGCGATACCGACCGCGTGTCGTTCCTCGGCGGCTACTCGAACGATTATTTCCAGATTCCCAACCCACGCGGACTGGAACCGGACGGCACCTACAAGATCGACGGTCAGGCTACTTACCTATCCGACGACCTGAACGAGCGGCAGCTCGAGCGTACCGGCTTCGGTGCGGTGTCGTGGCTGCACAGCGATGGGCCGCTCACCTGGCAGACCTCGCTCTACGCGCGCTATTCCGAACTGCTCTATCGTCCCGATGTCACCGGCGAACTGCTGTTCAACGGACAGGCCCAGCAGGCGAGCAAGAAGGATCTCACCGTCGGCCTGCAGTCCGAAGCGGCCTACAAGCTTTCCGACACCCACACGCTGCGCGGCGGTGTGATCGTCAGCCGTGATCGAGGAACCAGCGCGACCGAGACCTTCGTCTTCCCGGTAGACGCGATCACGGGGGCTCAGACCGGCCAGCCTTTCGGCATCATCGACAACGACGCGGCGACCGAGTGGACCGAGAGCGTCTACCTGCAGGACGAGTGGAAGATCAGGCCCACGGTCACGCTCAACTTCGGCGGCCGCTTCGATCATTATTGCGGGTTCCGCTGCGAGCAGCAATTCTCGCCGCGCGTCAACGCGGTATGGCAGCCGACGACGCGCACCACGTTCCATGCCGGCTATGCGCGCTACTTCTCGCCGCCGCCGTTCGAGAACGTCGCGACAACCAGCATCGACAAGTTCGTCGGCACCAGCGCCGCTGCACCCACGGGTGCGCAGGACACCACGCCCTTTGCCGAGCGGCAGAACTACTTCGATGCCGGTTTCGAGCAGAAGATCGGGTCAGTCTCGATCAGCCTAGACGGCTACTATCGCACGTCGAAGAACCTCGTCGACGAGGGACAGTTCGGCGCACCGATCATCCTCACGCCGTTCAATTATCGCCGTGGCCGCATCCACGGCATCGAGGCCAATGTCAGCTATCAGCGCGGGCCATGGCTGGTCTATGGCAACTTCGCCTATGCCAAGGCTCAGGGCAAGGACATCGTCTCGAGCCAATTCAGCTTCGATCCCGCCGATCTCGCGACGATCGCAAACCAGTACATCTACCTCGACCATGATCAGACCTATACGGGCTCGGCAGGCGTCTCCTACAGCTTCAACAGCGGCTTCCTGTCAGGCTCAAAACTCGGCGGGGACATGCTGTATGGTTCGGGGCTGAGGACGGACGGCGCAGTGCCGAACGGAGATCACCTGCCCGGCTATGCGCAGTTCAACCTGACGGCGAGCCACAAGTTCGACAAGCCCGGTGTCGAAATCCGCCTCGACGTGACCAACGTCGCCGATCACAAGTACGAGATCCGCGACGGCCAGGGCATCGGGGTCGGCGCGCCGCAATATGGGCCACGCCGCGGCGTCTTCGTCGGGGTCACCAAGAATATCTGACGATCAGGCGAGCGCCGGCTCTTCCTTGCGGCGCTTCGCATCCCACACCGCGATCATCCAGATCGCGAAGCCGCCTAGCGCTAGCGCGGCGCCGACCGGCCCCGTCGACGTCCAGCCGCTGCCCGCCGCGATAGCGAGCCCGCCGAGAAAAGGCCCTAGTGCATTGGCGGCGTTGAAGGCCGAGTGGTTGAGCGCTGCTGCCAAGGCCTGCGCATCCTCCGCCACGTCCATCAACCGCGTCTGCAGCACCGTGCCGAGTGATCCGCCGATGCCGATCAGGAATACGTCGGCAACCACCCAGAACGGATGCGGCGCCGCCAGCGGGAAGACGATCAGCGTGGCGGCTGAGAACAACAGCAAGGCGCCACCGGTCGGCATCAGCGCACGATCGGCGAACCACGGAACCACGATGTTGCCGAGTGTCATGCCGACGCCGAACACGGCCAGCACCAATGGCACGAAGCTTGGCGAGATATGGCTTACCTCGGTCAGTGTGGTGGCAAGGTAGGTGTAGACGCAGAACAGCCCGCCGAAGCCGATAGCGCCGATACCGAGCGTCAGCCACACCTGCCCGCGCTTCAGCGCGCCGAGTTCGCGCAGAGGGCTGGCATCGCCTTGAGGCACGTCGCGTGGCGCGTAGAGGGCGACCAGCAAGACAGTCAGCAAAGCGAGCGCCGCGACGATCGCGAAGCCCGATCGCCAGCCGATCGCCTGCCCGATCCAGCTCGCCACCGGCACACCGATGACCGTGGCGATAGTCAACCCAAGCATGATCCGTCCGACCGCCATCGCACGCCGGTCCGGCGGCACCAGCGTTACCGCCACGAGTGAAGCCATGCCGAAATACGCTCCGTGCGGCAGGCCGCTCAGGAACCGGAAGACGACCAACCAGCCATAGCTCGGCGCCAGCGCAGACAGACCGTTGCCGATCGCGAACAGCACCATGAGGCCGATCAGCATCGTCTTGCGGGACAGCCTGGCGCCAAGAACGGCGAAGGTCGGCGCGCCGACTACGACACCAAGAGCATAGGCGCTGATCACATGCCCGGCCGTCGGCTCGTCGATGCCGAGCCCCCGCGCAAAGTATGGCAGCAGGCTCATGGTCGCGAACTCGGTGGTGCCGATCGCGAAGCCGCCCATCGCCAGCGCAAACATGACGAGCCCGGGATGAACCCTCTTTGCAGCGCCGGTATCGATCATTGAAGCTCCGCCTGGTTGCGGTGCAGCGTGTATGACAGCGCTGGTAAGAAGCAAGCTTCAACAGGGTCAAACTTGGCTTGAGCTTGACCCTCAAGCGGCCGGGCAGGTTGCCCCGGTAGGATCAGCGTCGAGCTTGATGCCGACGATCGAAAGTGTGACGGCCGCCTCGCTGGTGAGAACGAAAGGCTGCGAGACGCTCTTCATATCTGCGCCAGCAGCCGCGAAGCAGGACAACGGAATCTTGATGCTGGTCCAACTACCAACCGAGGTTCGATCGATGGTCTTCGTCGCATCCAGCACACCTGACTTGCCCATGCCGAGCGATATCTTGCCGTTCGGCCTGGTGTCGACCCGATAGTCGATCCTCAGACTAAGCTGCGCATTCGCTTGGCGAGTAAGATCGACTGTCGGACCGGTGATGCGGATGCTGCCGGGCCCGGTAAAGGCAAACTGCCGCGCGCCTTCCTGCCGTCCAGCTCCATCAATGTTCCTGACCGTCACCAATCCATCCGAAGCCAGCCGCCAAGGAGGTGGCACGCTCCCCGGAACATAATATGTCGCCACGTTGGACAGCGAGGCATCGAGGCCCGACACTTCGCTAAGCACCGGAAGCGTGACCTTGCTCCGATAGGTCAGCCCGTAGCCGTACGCGAACAATGGGTCATAGTGCGCTTGGCCGATGTTGTTAGTGAACTGCGCGGCTGTTTTCGGCCAGCTGAAGCTCAGCCGGCCGCGGAAATCCTCGTTCGGCGTTCCATCCTTGTTGGCGACCAGCACGTCCGCCACGCCCTTGCCTTCCGTTCCCGGGAGGAAGCCGGCGACGAAGGCGTCCGACGCGTTGAGCTCAGGGTTCACCCACAATGGGCGGCCAGACAGGAAGAGCGAGACCACCGGGATGCCCTCAGCCTTTAAAGCTTTCAGTTGTGCCAGCGCCTGCTTGTCGCCAGGCTGGAACTCCATCGTCGATATGTCGCCGACCATCTCGGAATAAGGCTGTTCGCCGAACACCACGATCGCAACGTCCGGTTTCGCGCCGGTCACCTTGCCATCGGCGCTGAGCGTTGCGGTTCCGCCCGCTTTCTCGATCGCATCCCTGAGGCCTGCCCAGAGCGACATTCCTCCCGGAAAGTCGGCGTTGGTGTTGCCGGTACCCTGCCACGACAGGGTCCAGCCTCCGGACTGCAGGCCGATGTCGTCTGCGTGGCTGCCGGTGACGAGCACGTGCTGCCCCGGCCGGATCGGCAGCACGCCGGCATTGTTCTTGAGCAACACGAGCGACTCCGCGACCGCCTGCCGCGCGACGGCGCGATGCGCTGGCGTACCGAGCATCTCCTTCGCTTCATATGGTCGCGCCGGATCGAACAGGCCCAGCTTGACCTTGACGCGCAGGATTCGGCGCACCGCATCGTCGATCCGGCTCATCGGGATCGTTCCTGCTTGCGCCTCGCGCAGGGTGTTGTCGAACAACGCCTTCCAGTCAGACGGCGCCATCGCCATGTCGAGGCCTGCATTGAAGGTGGCGGGGCAGTCGCCCGGCGTGCACCCCAGTACCTGACCATGGGCGTTCCAATCGCCGACGACGAAACCTTCGAAGCCAAGGCGGCCCTTGAGCACATCGGTCAGCAGCGACCGATTGCCGTGGTTCTTGACGCCGTTCCACGACGAGAAGCTCGCCATCACCGTCATCGCGCCGGCATCGATGCCGGTGACATATCCGGGCGAGTGGGTACGGATCAGCGTCTGCTCGTCGATCTGGGCGTCGCCTTGATCGATGCCGTCATGGGTGCCCCCGTCGGCGATAAAGTGCTTAATCGAGGCGGCGACCTTGCCATCTTGGATGCGCGTAGTGCCCGGCGCGCCTTGAAGACCGCGCACCATTGCGGCGGAGTAGAGGCTCGTGATGGCGGGCACTTCTGCATAGCCCTCGTAACTCCGGCCCCATCGATCATCCTGCGGCACCGTCACGGTGGGACCAAACGCCCAGTCGAAGCCGGCCGCCGCGCTCTCCAATGCCGTGACTGCGCCGATCTTTTCCATCAGCGCCGGATCGCGCATCGCGCCAAGACCGATGTTGTGGGGGAAAACCGTCGCGCCACGAACGTTCGAGTTGCCGTGCACAGAATCCATGCCGAAGATGATCGGGATCGGCACGTGGTCGGGTCGGTGCTCGATCGAGACCTGACGGAATGCCTCTGCGGTTTGGATCCAGTCAGCGACGGGCCCGCGGTCATTGCCGCTGAGCGGCGGCGAGTTACCGCCGCCGAGGACCGAGCCCAGCGGATAGGTACGCAGGTCGTCGGGTTTGACCGAGGAGATGTCGCCCTGGATCATCTGCCCGACCTTCTCGCGCAGGCTCATGCTCGCCATGAGCGATGTCACCCGCGCCTCGGTGGCTCGGTCTACAAGCCCGACGCTATGCGCTTTCGGCCAAAGTTCAGGATGCGCGACCGCCGACAGCGGCGCCGCTGCGCAAGCGGCACTCGCCAGCAAGGTCGCCACGATCGCCAGCAACCTGCGCATAGTCCCTCCCGTTCGAGGCAACAGTACATGCCATCACCCACTGCCTGGCCTTGTCGCTGACATCGTTGACAATGACAAGCGCTGTCAACGTTCCGACAACAATGCTAACGGCTCGCTCCGGAACGACATCATCGACGCGACGAGGACTGGCGCGCCAAGGAGAGGCTGAATGACTGAACTGGTCTCCGTCGACATCGGAGGAACCAATGCCCGCTTCTGCATCGCGACGGTGCAGGACGACGGCAAGATCGGACTTGGCGAGGTCATCACCCTCCCCACCCACGCCTATGCCAGCCTGCGCAGCGCCTGGGAGGCGTTTTCCCAGAAGATCGGACGACCTTTGCCCAAGGACGGCGCCATCTCCTTTGCCGGCCCGGTCGACGGTGCCGTGCTCAAGCTTACCAACAGCCCCTGGGTGCTCCGACCCGACCTGATCCCTTCGGCGCTCGGGCTTGATCGATACGTGCTGGTGAACGATTTTGGCGCGGTCGCCTACGCGGTAAGCCGGCTCGATGCCAAGGACATGCGCCATCTGTGCGGCCCCGATGAGCCGCTTGGCGCAACCGGGACGATCAGTATCGTCGGCCCCGGCACGGGTCTTGGTGTCGCACAACTACATCGCGAGGCGCGCGGGATCACCGTGATCACCACCGAAGGCGGCCATATCGATTTCGCGCCGCTTGATCTGCTGGAAGACCAAATCCTCGAGCGACTGCGCGAACGCTATCGCCGTGTCTCGGTCGAACGGCTGGTCTCAGGACCGGGTCTCGTCAACCTGTACGAGGCGCTTGCGGCAGTCGAAGGGCGGACAGTGCCGCCGATCGTCGACGACAAGGAGCTGTGGACGCTCGCTCTATCCGGCTCCGATGTGCTTGCGTCAGCTGCCCTCGATCGCTTCTGTCTCGCCTTGGGGTCGGTGGCGGGCGACCTGACGCTGGCCCACGGCGCGTGGGCCGGCAGCGTCATCGCCGGCGGCGTCGGCGCGCGTATCGCCGATCATCTGCCGATTTCGGGTTTTGCCGGACGCTATACCGCCAAGGGTCGGTTCGAGGCACGCATGGCGACGATCCCGGTCAAGCTCGTGACCCATGACCAGCCGGGGCTGCTGGGCGCGGCGGTGGCATTCGCGGAAGAACATTGTCGCTGAACCTTCGCACGTGCAGCATTGCCTCTCTGTCGGCGCGGCTTAGATAGGCGCATGGACGGCGTGACTGACACCATTGGCATGACGCCACATGTTGACGCGGGGCCGCATGCGGGGCTGGGCTTCCGTGAGTTCGTCGGCCTGGTTGCCGCGATGATGGCGATGAATGCTCTGGCGATCGATACGATGCTGCCCGCGTTGCCCCAGATCGGCGGCTCGTTGGGCATCGCGGACGCGAATAGCCGCCAGTGGATCGTCACCAGCTATCTGCTCGGCTTCGGCGCCGCGAACATCCTGTACGGGCCGATCTCGGACCGGGTTGGTCGGCGACCAGTGCTTTTGGGTGGGATGGCCTGCTACGCGTTGTTCTCAGTGGGCACCGCGCTCGCCCCGAGCTTCGGCCTGCTGCTCGCCTTTCGTGCCCTGCAAGGCGTTGCGGTCGCTGCCACGCGTGTGGTCACGATTTCGGTGGTGCGAGACTGCTACAGCGGCCGCCAGATGGCGCGTGTGATGAGCCTTGCCTTCATGATCTTCCTAGCGGTGCCTGTCATGGCACCCTCGCTCGGCCAGCTTCTGATGCTGTTTCTGCCGTGGCGAGGGCTGTTCGCCGCCCTTGCCGTCTATGGCATGGTCGTGCTGGCTTGGGCCGCCCGCCGCTTGCCGGAAACGCTGCATCCGGAGTTCAGGCGGCCGATCAGTATCGCCAGTCTCCGCTATGCTGTGCGCCGTGCCTTCACCGAACGGCAGGCGCTTGGCTACATGCTGACCCAGATGGTCATCGGTGCCGCGCTGTACGGTTTCCTGAATTCAGTCGAGCAGATCTTCGCCGAAACCTTTCACAGGGCCAAGCTGATGCCTGCCGTGTTCGCGAGCATTGCCAGCATGATGGCGGTCGCGTCGCTGATCAACTCGCGCATCGTCGAACGCCTGGGAACCCGGCGGGTGTCGCACTCGGCACTGCTTGGCTTCGTCGGTATTGAACTCCTCCACCTCCTGCTGGCGCTTACCGGACACGAGTCGATCCAGAGCTTCGCGCTATGCCAGGCGCTGGCGATGTTCTGCTTCGGCCTTTCGATGAGCAACTTCGGCGCGATGGCCATGGAGCCGCTCGCCGACGTGGCGGGCACGGCTGCCTCGGTTCAGGGGTTCGTCACCACCATCGGCGGGGCGTTGATCGGGTTTGCGATCGGCCAGCATTTCGATGGCACGACGATACCCATGACGGTGGGATTCGCGCTCGCCGGAGTGGCCGGATTGGCGATCATCCTCGTCACCGAAGGCGGGCGCCTGTTCCGGCCGCGCTACGGCGACTGAGCGGGATCACTCTGCAAACAGCAGCGCCGGCACCTCGATCAGCTTCCGGACGGCCTGGATGAACTTGGCGGCATCCATGCCGTCAACCACGCGATGATCGAACGAGCTCGACAGGTTCATCATCTTGCGGACCTCGATGCGCCCGTCGATCACGACCGGCCGTTCGACCATGCGGTTGACGCCGACGATCGCCACCTCGGGGCGGTTGATCACCGGGGTCGAGACGATCCCGCCGAGCGCTCCGAGCGAGGTGAGTGTGATCGTCGACCCGCTGAGCTCCTCGCGTTTCGCCTTGCCGCGGCGTGTGGCATCAGCCAGCCGCACGATCTCGGCAGCGAGCGCCCAAAGATCACGAGCCTGTGCATCGCGGATCACGGGAACCGACAGACCTGCGTCGGTCTGCGTCGCCATGCCGAGATGGACTGCGGAATGGCGCGAGACGACGTTGGCTTCGTCGTCATAGCGCGCGTTGACCATCGGGAAATCAGCAGCCGCCTTGGTGATTGCACGCATCAGGAAAGGCAGCATGGTGAGCTTGGGCCGATCGGCCCGGCCCTCGTTCATCGCCTGGCGCAGCGCCTCGACGGTGGTGACGTCCAGCTCCTCGACATAGGCAAAGTGCGGGATGCGCCGCTTGGCCTCGGCCATGTTCTCGGAGATACGTCGACGGAGGCCAGTGACCTTAATCTCGTCGACCTCGTCTGTGCCGGCAGCCACGGTTGGGCGCGGCGGAGCGGAGCCCGATGGACCACCGTCCTGATATTTCAGGAAGGCATCGAGATCGGCATGCTTCACCCGGTCACCGGCAGCCGTGTGGACGTCAGCGAGGTCGACGCCCAGTTCCTTGGCGCGCTGACGAACGGCGGGAGAGGCGAGGACCTTTCTCGTACCGGAGCTTTTCTCTACCCCGTTCGTGCTGAGCGAAGTCGAAGCACGTGCTACAGGCGCTGCGCTCGCTGCACGTCCTTCGACAGGCTCAGGACGAACGGCATCCTTCTTGGCAGGAACAGGATCGACTGCAAGTGCCGCAGCCGTATCTGCGGGCGGCGTAGCCTCCGGCGCCTCAGGGCCGTCCCCCAACGGGGACGCAGTAGCCGTACCCTCGTCCTCGGTCTCGAACACCACCAGCGTAGAGCCGATGGCGATCTGGTCGCCCACCGCGCCAGCCACCTCGATCACCCGTCCCGAGACCGGGGCGGCCATTTCCACGGTCGCCTTGTCGGTCATCATATCGGCAACCGGCTGGTCCTCCTCGACCATGTCGCCGATCTTGACGTGCCAGGTGACGATCTCGGCCTCGGCGATGCCTTCGCCGATGTCGGGCAGACGAAAGGGGACGCGAGCCATGCCAATCAATCCTTCATCACGCGCTTGAGCGCTTCGCCGAGCCGCACCGGCCCCGGGAAATAAGCCCATTCGAGCGAATGAGGATAGGGCGTGTCCCAGCCAGTCACGCGTTCGATCGGGGCTTCGAGGGCATGGAAGCAGCGCTCCTGCACCTGCGCCGATAACTCGGCGCCGAAGCCCGAGGTGCGCGTCGCCTCGTGGACGATAACGCAGCGACCGGTCTTTTCCACCGATGCGACGATCGTGTCGATGTCGAGCGGCACCAGCGTGCGCAGGTCGATCACCTCGGCGTCGATCTCCTTGTCGGTAACGACGCCCAGCGCGACGTGGACCATCGTGCCGTAGGCGAGGATCGTCACCGCCTCCCCGCTCCGCACCACCGCCGCCTTGCCGAGCGGGAGGTTGTAATATCCCTCCGGCACTTCGGACGAGTCATGCTTGGACCAGGGTTGAACCGGGCGATCGTAATGTCCGTCGAAAGGACCATTGTAGATACGCTTGGGCTCGAAGAAGAGCACCGGATCGGGATCCTCGATCGACGCGATCAGCAGCCCCTTCGCATCATAGGGATTGGACGGAATTACCGTCTTCAGGCCGCTGACGTGGGTGAAGATACCCTCCGGTGATTGCGAATGCGTTTGGCCGCCGAAGATGCCGCCGCCGAACGGCGAGCGCACGGTGATCGGGCAGGTGAATTCGCCTGCCGATCGATAGCGCAGCCGCGCCGCCTCGGAGATCAGCTGGTCGAGCCCGGGGTAGATGTAATCGGCGAACTGGATCTCCGGCACCGGCCGCAACCCATAGGCTGCCATGCCGATCGAGACGCCGATGATGCCGCACTCGTTGATCGGCGCATCGAACACCCGGTTGCGACCGTACTTTTTCTGGAGGCCGGCAGTGGTGCGGAAAACACCGCCGAAATAGCCGACATCCTCCCCCAGCACGGTAACACCGTCGTCGCGCTGCATGGCGACGTCCATCGCCGAATTGATCGCCTGGATCATGTTCATACGGGTCATACGCCGGCGACCCTTCGCTCTTCGATGCTCTGCTCCATCTGCTCGCGTACATGCTGCGGCATCTCGGCGAAGACGTCTTCGAAGCTGGTTTCGAAGCCGTGATTGAAGGCGGTGCCGCTGAGCGTTCCAAGCTTCTCCGCCTCCTTGCCGGCGGCGCGGACCTGCTCGGTCACTTCGGCCTTCAGCGCTTCGTGGCTCGCCTCATCCCATTCCCCGATCGCGATCAGATGCGACTTGAGGCGCTCGATCGGATCGCCCAGCGGGAAGTGCAGGGCTTCGTCCGCCGGACGATAGGCGGAGGGATCATCCGAAGTGGAGTGCGCCTCGACGCGGTAGGTGAAGTGCTCGATAAGGGTTGGGCCATGATTGGACCGCGCGCGTTCAGCCGCCCATTCAGTTGCAGCATAGACAGCGAGCGCGTCATTGCCGTCGACTCGAAGCGCGGCGATGCCGTAGCCGAGCCCCCGCGCCGCAAAGGTGGTGTTCTCGCCGCCGGCGAACCCCGCAAACGAGGAGATCGCCCACTGGTTGTTGACGATGTTGAGCACGACCGGCGCGCGGAACACCGAGGCAAAGGTGCAGGCAGCGTGGAAGTCACCCTCGGCAGTGGTGCCCTCGCCGACCCAGCTGGCGGCGATGCGAGTGTCACCCTTCGCAGCGCTCGCCATCGCCCAGCCGACGGCCTGTGGATATTGCGTGCCGAGATTGCCCGAGATCGAGAAGAATCCCGCTTCCTTGGCCGAGTACATGATCGGCAACTGGCGACCCTTCAACCGATCGCCGGCGTTCGAGTAGATCTGGCACATCATGTCGACGAGCGACCAGTCCCGCGCGATCAGCAAGCCTTGCTGGCGATAGGACGGGAAGCACATGTCGTCGCGGTCCAGCGCGAAGGCTTGGGCGACCGCCACCGCCTCCTCGCCTGTGCACTTCATGTAAAAGCTGGTCTTGCCCTGGCGTTGCGCGCGGAACATCCGGTCGTCGAAGGCGCGGGTCAGCAGCATCGCGCGCAGGATCGCACGAACGCGATCGGGCGCGAGACGCGGGTTCCATTCGCCTACCGCCTGTCCCGCTGGATCAAGCACGCGGATGAGGGTGAAGGGATAATCGCGAAGCGTCGCAGGATCGGCGGAGACGTCGGGCCGCGAAACGCTGCCGGCTTCGGGCAGCACGATGTCATCGAAGGACACCGCGTCGCCCGGCCGGTACTTCGGCTCGGGCACGTGCAGCGAGAGCGGCCGCAGATTGCGACCTGGCTCCTCGACCATTCCATCCTCCTCACGGGCACACCTGACTTGACGAACGTCAGGCGCCTCGTTCGGCTCCGTAGCCCGCTACTGGAGGATGCGAAAGAGGAGGAGGGTAACTTGTGACGTTGGAGCGAAAGCTAGTTGCTCGGCTTTGAAACAGGCACTGAGAAACTGCCGCGCTGCACAGCAGGGTTGCCACTCGCGGCACCCGGCGAGACATTGGCGATCGGCGCCGGGTTCTCCCACCCGCCACCAAGCGCCTTGAACAGCGAGACCTGCGCGTCGGCGACCTGCTGGGTGGACTGCGCGAGCGCGGTGCGGGCCTGATCCCGATCCTGTTCCGAAACCAGCAGGTTCAGGAAATTGTCGCGGCCTGCATCGAAGCGGATGCGCGAAAGCTTGGCGGCATCGTCAGCAGCGGCCGCGGCCCGGCCAAGTGCTGCGTTCTGATCAAGCGCTGCCGCATAGCGGGCAAGCGCTTGCTCGGTTTCCTTGAGCGCCGTCAGCATCGTGCCCTGGAAGCTCGCCAAGTCGGCATCGGTCTGGCCCTTCGACTGGCGGATGCGAGCACGCGCCACGGCGATGTTGGGGAAGGTCCAACTGATCATCGGCCCGAGCGAGTAACCGAACGATGCCGACTTGCCGATGTCGCCGATCTTTGGCGCGCCAAGCGTCACCGATCCGGCCAGCGTGACCGATGGGAACAAGGCGGCGGTCGCGACACCGATGCGTGCCGTATCGGCGGCGAGCGTGCGCTCGGCCTGGCGCACATCGGGCCGCCGCGCGAGCAACGCCGCACCGTCACCCACGGGGATGACTGTCTTCACCTGCGGCACCAGCCGGCACACCGATGCCTCGCCGTCGATCTCGGCCGGTGGGCGGCCGGTCAGCGCGGCGAGCGCGTAAAGCTGGGCCCGGCGTTCGGCCTCCAACTGAGGAACCTGCGCGTTGGCCTGTTCGACGAGCACCACCGCCTGATCGACATCGCGCCGCGTGCCGCGCCCGGCATCGAGCAGACGCTGGGTCAGTTCGCGGGTATTGTTCTGAAGCCGCGCCGTCTCCCGCGCGACATCTGCCTGCGCAGCATAGCCGCAGGCATCGGCGTAGCTCTGCGCAACTTGGGCTGCGATCGAGATGCGCGCACCATCGAGCGCCGCCTGCGCCGCCATGGCATCGCCCCGCGCCGCCTCGATCGATCGCGATACGCGGCCGAACAGATCGAGTTCGTAGGAGGCATCGAAGCCGGCCTGATAATAGTTGAAATCATAGTGGCTGGCAGCGGCCGTCTCACCCGGGATCGTGCCCGTTCCCCCGCCGCCGGTCCCGGTGCCAACCCCCGTCCCCGTGCCGACACCTGTCCCTACCCCGGTGGTGCCGCCGGCGCTGGCACTGTCGGCGCCGACCCGCACACGGCTGTAGCCGGCCGACAGGTCGGTCGTGGGCAAGCGTCCCGCCCGCGCTTCCGACAGTTCACCACGCGCGCGACGCAGGTTGCCGGCAGCGATCCGGATGTCGGTGTTGTAGGCGAACGCATCCTGGATCAGCCGATCGAGCGTCGGATCCTGGAACATCTCCCACCAGCTCGCGGGCAGCGGCTGGCCAGACAATGTCGTGCTCGCCTGCCCCTCGGCGAAGGGTTGTTGCGCGTCGGCCTGAACCACCGGCGGGTGGTAATTGGGTCCTACCGCGCAGGCGGCGAGCGCCAGAGCCGGCAAGATAGCAACGATCGAGCGGAGGCGGATCATGCGGGCTCCTCCTCGAGGCCATCGTGCGAGGGGTGGCGACGACGCCAGGCGCGCACCTTCTCCTGCGTCTTTTCGCCCAGCATCTTGGTGATGACGTAGAAGCTCGGCGTGAACATCAGGCCGAAAAAGGTCACGCCGATCATCCCGAAGAACACCGCGACGCCCAAGGCTTTGCGCATTTCCGAACCCGGACCGTTGGAGATCACCAGCGGCAGCACGCCGAGGATGAATGCGATCGAGGTCATCAGGATCGGGCGAAGGCGCTGGTGGGCAGCGCGCTGGGCTGCTTCGCGATGGCTCAGGCCATCTTCCTCGCCCTGTCGCGCGAATTCGACGATCAGGATCGCGTTCTTGGCGGCCAGGCCGACCAGCACGACAAGGCCGATCTGGGTGAGGATGTTGTTGTCCATCCCCATTAGCCCCACGCCGACAATCGCAGCGAGCAGGCACATCGGCACGATCAGGATCACCGCCAGCGGCAGGATTACGCTTTCATATTGCGCCGCGAGCAGCAGGAAGACGAACATCACCGCAAGCCCGAACACATAGATGCCGGTGTTCCCCGCCTGCTCCTGCTGATAGGCAAGATCGGTCCATTCGAAGGTCATCCCCTTCGGCAGGATCTTGCTCGCGAGCCCCGCCATCGTCTTCAGCGACTGCCCGGACGAGAAGCCGTGCGCGGTGTCGCCCTGCAACTCGGCAGACGGATAGAGGTTGTAGCGCACTACCCGATAGGGTCCGGCGTCGTTCCGCATCGTCAGCACGGCCGCCAACGGCACCATTCCGCCGTTCGACGCGCGCGTCCGCAGACGCTCGATATCCGAACTCTGCTGGCGGTAGGATGCATCCGCCTGCGCGGTCACCCGCCATGTGCGGCCGAGATAGTTGAAATCGTTGATGTAGGTCGATCCGAGATAGGTGCCGAGCGTCGAGAAGATGTTGGCCACCGGAACACCGATCTGCTCCGCCTTCTCGCGATCAATATCCGCATAAAGCCGCGGCGTCTTGGTGTTGAAGGTCGTGAAGGCGGCGGTGATGCCTTGCGCCTTGTTGGCCGCCATCATCATCCCGAACGCGGCTTTCTCGAGCGCGGGATAGCCGGCGCCGGTGCGATCCTCGATCTCCATCTTCCAGCCGCCGCCGGTGCCGATGCCGGAAACCGGCGGCGGCGGGATCAGCAGGATGTTGCCCGACGTGATGCTGGACAGCGCCTTGTGCAGGTCGGCGGTCACCGTCTCGATATTCGCGCGGTCGGCCTTGTCCCTGAGCGGAGTGAAGACGACGGCGGCGTTGGGTGCGGTGGTGAAGGTCGCGCCGTCGAACCCAGTGAAGGCAACGGTGCCTTCGAGCGCTTTGTTCTTGAGCACAATCGACTGGACCTGCTGCACCACCTGATCGGTGCGCTCCAGCGAGGTGCCGGGCGGCATCTGGACGACACCGATCAGATAGCCCTGATCCTGCGACGGGATGAAGCCGGTCGGGGTTGCGTAGAACCGCCAGCCCGCAAGCAGGATCAGGCACACATAGGCAATGCCGATCAGCGCGAGACGGCGGACCAGCTTGCCGGTGAGGCGACCATAGCGATCGGAGAGGTTGTCGAAGGTCCGGTTGAAGCCGTTGGCGAAGCGCGTGGGGTAGCCCCGCCAGCCTTCCCGCACCTGCCGCTTGTCCGCGTGCCGCTTGAGCAGCAATGCCGCGAGCGACGGAGACAAGGTCAGCGAGACAAAGGCGGAGATCGCCGTCGCCGACACGATGGTCAGCGCAAATTGCTGGTAGAACTGGCCCGAGATGCCCGGGATGAAGGCGGTAGGCACAAACACGCCGCACAGCACCAGCGCGATTGCGATCAGCGCGCCGGACACCTCGTCCATCGTCTTGTGCGCAGCCTCGCGCGGGGTGAGCCCCTCCTCGTCGATCAGCCGCTCGATGTTCTCGATGACCACGATGGCGTCGTCGACGACGATGCCGATCGCGAGCACCAGGCCGAACAGCGACAGGTTGTTGAGGCTGAACCCGAAGGCCGCGAGCGTCGCGAACGCACCAATCAGCGAGATCGGGATGGCGATCAGCGGGATGATCGCGGCGCGCCAGCTCTGCAGGAACAGCAGCACCACGATGCTCACGAGCGCCAGCGCGATGTAGAGGGTATGCTCCACCTCCGTGATCGACGCCGAGATATAATCGGTCGGGTGATAAGCGACCTTGTAGGCGAGGCCGGGCGGGAAGCTCTTGGACGATGCTTCGAGCTCGGCCTTCACGGCATCGGCGGTGGCAAGCGCATTCGATCCCGGCAATTGCTGGATGCCCAGCATCGTCGCATGCTGGTTCGAATAATAGCCGTTGGTCGTGTAATCCTGCGCGCCGAGCTCGATGCGGGCCACATCGCGCAGACGGGTCAGGCTTCCGTCGGTACCGCGTTTCAGCACGATCTCGCCGAACTGCTCAGGCGTGGTAAGCCGGCCCAGCGCTTGTACGCCCAGCTGGAAGGCGCCGCCGTCCCTCCCGAAGGGGGGCGCACCGACCGAACCAGCGGCAACCTGCGCGTTCTGTGCCTGGATCGCCGCAGTGATCTCGTCGACGGTAAGGTCGCGCGACGACGCCAGATCGGGATCGATCCAGATTCGCATCGCGTAATCGCGCGCGCCGATCTCCAGCGTGTTGCCGACGCCCTGGATGCGCTTGATCCGATCGGTGACCTGAAGCGTGACGTAGTTCGAGATGTACTGCTCCGACAGCGATTTGTCGGGCGAATAGAAGGCGACCGCCATGAGGAAATCGGGCGAGTTCTTGCGCACGGTCACGCCGATATTGCGCACCTCCTCCGGCAGGCGCGGCTCGGCCTCGGACACGCGGTTCTGCACCAGCACCTGCGCCTGATCGACATCGGTGCCCTGCTTGAAGCTGATCGTGATCTGCTCGGTGCCGTCGCCGACAGCGGACGAGGACATGTAGATCATGTTCTCGACGCCGTTGATCTGCTGCTCGATCGGCACTGCCACCGTGTCGGCGAGCGTCTCGGCGGTCGCGCCGGGATAGGTTGCCGAGACGACGACGGTCGGCGGCGCGATCTGCGGGTATTGCGAGATCGGCAGCGTTGGATAGGCGATGCCGCCGACGATCACGATGAGGATCGACAGCACGGCCGCGAAGATCGGTCGCTCGATGAAGAAATGCGGAAAGCGCATGATGCGGCCTCAGCCCGCCGTCGTCGCGGTCGAGGCTTGGGGCGTGGTCACGACAGGCGCGTTGGGTGAGGTGTCCGGCGCGCGTGGCTTGATCACCGTTTTCTTCGCATCGACCGCGGTACCCGGCTGAAGCTGGGCGATGCCGTCGAGCACCACGAGGTCTGTCGGGGCGAGCCCGTCCTTGATCGCGCGGAGCCCTTGCACCTCGGGGCCGGTCTCGACGGTGCGCTGCACGACCTTGCCGTCGCGGCCGAGCACGAAGACGAGCTTGCGCGACTGGTCCGCCGTGACCACCTCGTCAGGCACCAGCATCGCCTTGTAGGTGCCCGAGCCCAGCAGGCGGGCGCGGCCGAACATGCCCGGCGTCAGGAAGTGATTGGGGTTGGCGACCACCGCGTGCGCGCGGATCGTGCCGGTCTGCGGATCGAGCGCATTGTCGACGAACTGCATGCGGCCATGCCAATTGTAGCCGGTCTCGTCGGAGAGCTGGATGTCGACCGGGTTGGCGGCGCTACGCGACGAGCCGCGCTGGCCCTGCTGCGCCTCACGCAGATATTTGAGGTAGAAGCTCTCGGCACCATCAAACGAGAACCAGATCGGATCGAGCGAGACGACCGTGGTCAGCAGCGTTGTGTTCGCCACGACCTGATCGCCGAGCGACACGCGCTTATCTGAGACCCGGCCTGATACCGGCGCGCGTACCGTGGTGAAGGCGAGGTTGAGGCGGGCATTGTCGGCCGTTGCGGTCGCGGCCTGGAGCGTCGCCTGTGCGGTGCGGACCTGCGCGACGTCGTTCTCGAGCTCCTCCTTGCTGACCGCCTGTGCCTGGACCAGCTGGCCTGAACGCGCCGCCACCGATCGTGCGTTGGCGAGCGTAGCGCGAGCCGATGCGATCTGCGCCTCGGCCTGCTCCAGGGTAGCGCGGTAAGGGCGCGGATCGATGACGAACAGCGGCTGCCCGGCCTTCACGTCCTGGCCGTTGCGGAACAGGATCTGGGTCACCACGCCGGTCACCCGGGCGCTCAGATTGACGCTCTGCGGCGCCTCGAAGCGGCCGACATACTCATCCCAATCGACCACCTGGCGGACCAGCGGCTCGGCCACCGACACGTGCGGAGGCGGTGGCGCAGGCGGCGCCTGGTTCCCCTTCGAACAGGCGGCGAGCATCGCAAATGTGAAGATGGCAACGGCGTTGCGGGTCATCGAGCCCCTTTCTATTGCGGTGCAGCAATAGTCCCAGTCGAAGCAGACGCAAGAAGTTTTTTACCGATCGGTACGTTTCAGCTCCGTACCCGCTCGGTATAGGGAGGCCGCGCCCGCTTGGCTAGCCATCTGCTTTTCGGTCGCTGAATGACAGCGTTGGACGATGCGGCGCTCAGCCGGCTGCGCTCCGCCTGCGCGCATAGGCGAAATACACGATCAGCCCGAGCGCGTTCCAGGCGAAGAAGCGCAGTTGGGTGCCGAGCGGCAGGTTCCAGAACAGGTACAGGCAGCCCAGAATCGCGATCGCGCCGACCAGCGGCGCCAGCGGCGTGCGGAACGGCCGTGCACGCCCCGGTTCGCGGCGACGCAGGATCAGCATCGAGGCGCCGACCGCGACGAAGGCGCACAACGTACCGGCATTGGCGAGCGCGGCGATCTCGGCGAGCGGCAGGAAGGCGGCGATTGCGGCCACGATGATTGCGGTGCCGATCGTCACCGCCACGGGTACGCCGCTCTTCGGGTGAACCCGCCCAAGCCGCTCGGGCAGCAGCCGATCGCGGGCCATCACGAAGAAGATGCGGGTCTGGCCGAACAGGAAGGCGAGGATCACCGTCGGCAGTGCCACCACCGCCACCGCGCCGAACACCACCGCTGCCTTGTCGCTGCCCAATGTGCGCAGCACCACCGCCAGCGGCTCGGCCGAATTGGCGAACTTCGCCACCGGCACCGCGCCGATCGCGCTCGCCGCGACGGCCATGTAGATCACCACGCAGGCCAGCATCGATCCGACGATGCCGATGGTGAGATCGCGCCCCGGATCCTTGGCCTCCTCGGCCGCGGTCGACACCGCGTCGAAGCCGTAGAAGGCGAAGAAGATGATCGACGCCGCCGCCATCACCCCGCGCTTGGTATTGTCCGGATCGAGGTGCTGGAAGAAGCCGTGCGGCATGAACGGGTGGAAGTTCGCCGCCTTGAACGCCGGGAGCGTGATGGCCACGAACATCGCCAGCGCCGCGAGCTTCAGCGCCACCAGCACGACGTTCAGCGTCGCTGATTCGCGCGTGCCGATCAGCAGCAGCCCGGTGACCAGCGCGATGATCGCCACGGCGGGCAGATTGACCACGCCGTGAACGACATCAGGGCCATTTGCGAGCGCCTGAGGAATCGTCCAGCCCATGCCGTTCATGAAGCCGGTGAAATAGCCCGACCAGCCGACCGCCACGGTGGAGCAGACCACCGAATATTCGAGGATCAGGCTCCACCCGACGATCCACGCGATCGTCTCCCCGACGGCCACATATGAGTAGGTATAGGCACTCCCCGATTGCGGGATCATCGTCGCCAATTCGGCGTAAGCCAAGGCCGCAGCGGCGCAGATCGCGCCCGCGATCAGGAAGGACAGGATCACACCCGGCCCGGCCAGCGCCGCACCGACGCCGGTCAGCGTGAGGATGCCGGTGCCGACGATCGCCCCCACCCCGAGCGCGATCAGATGCGGCCAGCCGAGCGTCCGCCGCAGCTGATGCGCCGTGTCGCGCGCCGGCGCATCGATCGCCTTCAAAGGGCCGAAAAAGCTCAAGATTCCGCCGATTTCTGCGAAGTTGACAAAGTTGACAACCAAACGCCCAAAAAACGAACTCGCGGCGGTGTTTCTGGCGGCGGTTCTGGAGACGGTGGGGAGACCCGGATCATGCCCTCTTGGTGACAGACCAAATCCTATTTTGGAAGGGGGCGCCTTACCCGCTTCTCCTTCCTGCTCGCTTGAGGAAGGTGGCGCCGAACCGCGTGATGCAAGCGTCGAACAGGTAGCGAGCCGCTGCCGGAGCCCTCGGACGTGATACGTGCCACCACGGTCACCCCGGCCCCGAGCCGGGGTCCCGCTCCCCGCCCCCTGCACGCAGGCGTGTGATTCGCCTCAGACTTGAGCAGGGAAGAAGCGGGACCCCGGATCAAGTCCGGGGTGACGGGCTTGCGATGGCGGCTTTCGCCCACTTGTTGACGTTTGCGGGCCCTGTCGCAGATCCCGAAAGCTGCTGTTGCCTCTGTTTCAAAAGGGTCGCCTCGCAACGCCAGATCAGGGCTTTGGCGAGGCGGGGGACATTAACTGAAGGACCCTGTCCAAGCTCTCCGGCTTTGCCGGAAGTTCGAAGTGCGCCGCCGGGATGGGGCTGGGATCGACCGATTTAAGCTCGGCGCCAGCAAATGAGATTGGTGCCCCCATTTTCAACACCGTGAGCATGTTTGCAAACGGCGCGGTTCCCATCGACGCGGACATCGTTGCCATCGACATTTCAAATTGATGCGCCATCGCTGAGCCCAATTCGGCCAAGCTAGGGTCTTTACTGATTACGGCCCAAGGTGTCGGCGACAGCGTGCCATCGGCAGCTTGCATGAAGTAGGCAGCTCCAGTTCGCCCGTTGATCGTCATCGTTCCCTTCTCGACCAGCTTTATGGCGGGCGCATGCTGTTGCATCTCTGCCCGGAATTGGGGGTCAAGTTTTGCCATCTGCTCGGCCATCACGGCACCCATATCTTCGATGCGCATAACAGCAGTGCCGGTGGGGGTGACTTTCAAAAAATAGCCGTGGCCATCGCGCGTCAAAAATGCCTGGCCAAGCTTACCTGCATCTCCCCGCACATTGCCATTCGAGCCAATTTCCACGGTCATCATAAACCCTGTGCCCGGCTTGGCATATTTGGCCGTAAGATCAGCCAATGCTGGCGACGACGCCCCGATTAGCAGGAGGAACGAAACGAGCAATTTCATATGGTTTACAACCTGCTCAGGCTTTAGATTTCACCTTGGTGGCGCCCCGCTCAGCTAGAAGCAATGGCTGACAGAAAGCGAACGACTGTCATGTGCTCGCTTTCTCCCACGCTGTGATGGAATGTCGGCTTTCCGATGCGGCATCCCCAAAACCTGTCCGGCTGCAACCCACCACTTCCGATCACTCCTCCTCCGGGTACGGCCCCTTCCCCCCTTCCGCGATGAACTGGTCCGTCCGCGCGTCGACCACGCTCATCGGAACCGAGCCCAGCTGCAGGATCGCGTCGTGGAAGGCGCGGATGCTGAATTTGGGGCCGAGCGCCTTTTCCGCTCGCGCGCGATCGTCGCGGATGGTCTTTTCGCCGAGGTAATAAGATAGCGCTTGGCCCGGCCACGAGATGTAGCGATCGACCTCGGTCTCGATGTCGTGATCGGCGAGGGCGGTGTTGTCGTGGAGGTATTTCTGCGCCTGCGCGCGCGTCCAGCCGAGATGGTGGACGCCGGTATCGACCACCAGCCGCGCCGCGCGCCACATCTGGAAGCTCAGCATCCCGAACGTCTCGTAGGGCGTCTGGTACATTCCCATCTCGTCGCCCAGCCGCTCGCAATAGAGCGCCCAGCCCTCGCCATAGGCCGAGATATAGCCCTCCTTGCGATAGCGCGGCTGATCCTTGTTCTCGTTGGCGAGCGGGATCTGGAAGGCGTGGCCGGGCGCGCTCTCGTGCAGCGTCAGCGCGGTCAGCTGGTAGAGCGGGCGGCTCGGCAGATCATAGGTGTTGACGAGGTAGACGCCGGGGCCGCCGCGCCCCGAGGTGTAGGTCGGCGCGATGTCGGCGGGCACCGGCACGATGGCGAACCTGGAGCGCGGCAGGTGGCCGAACCAGATCGATGCCTTGCCGTCGAACATCTTGGCGGCCCAGGCGGCGCGATCGAGCAGCGCTTGCGGGGTCTTGGCGTAGAATTGCGGATCGCTGCGCAGGAACTGGAGGAAGGCGGGGAAATCGCCCTTGAAGCCGCTCTGCTTCATCACGCCAAGCATCTCGGCATGGATCGACGCGACCTCACGCAGGCCCAGCGCGTGGATCTGGTCGGGCGTCAGGTCGAGGGTGGTGAACTCGCGGATCTTGCTGGCGTAATAGGCCGGGCCATCGGGCAGCTTCTCGGCGGCGAGCACTGTGACGGCGTGGGGATAATAGGCGCTCGTCCAGTAGGTCAGCAGCTTGGCATAGGCCGGCACCACACGCGCCATGATCACGGCGCGCGCCTGGGTGCGCAGCGCCTCCGCCCGCGCCGCGGGGATGCTCGGCATCGTTTTGAAGGGCGCCCAGTAGCCGGTGGCCTCGGCCTTCTTGGCGTTGGCGACCGAGGCGATCGATCCCTCCCGCCCCGCGATCGTCGCCTGGGGCGGGGTGAAGCCGCGCGCCTCGCCCGCCTTCATATTGGCGATCTCCTGATCGAACAGCCGCGGCGTCTCGCCCAGCTGCGAGATGTAGTTCTGATACTCCTGATCGGATCGCAGCGGCTTGTCGTCGAGCCCGACCTGCCAGAAGGGCGAGTCCGAATTGACCGGCTTCTCCCATTCGCGGAAGCGCTGCTCGGCGGCGAGCGCCTCGATCTGGCCGCGATAGACCGCGTAGTTGACGCGGTTTTCAGGGCTGAGCGCGGCCTGGGGGATGGCGTCGAGCTGGTGGAGGACGTCGGCCCATTTGGCGGCGCGCACCGCCTGCGCAGCTGGCGAGACATCGGGCAGATGCGGCGGCATGATCGCCGCCGGCCTCTCCCCGGTCGGCTGGCCGGCATCGGCGAGGCGCCAGAGATATTCGTCGTTCGAGAGCGTCAGGAAGCGCGCGTTCCAGTCGGCCGCAGGGCCTTGGGGAGCAGGCGCCGCCGCGATCAGCAGCGGCAACAGGAACAAGGCTCGGCGCATCGACACACTCCTTCGGGCAGGCCACCACCCTGCCCGGCGCCTCGCCCGATCGCAACCGCCGCCGCGGCCGTTGCGGCCCGCGAACACCGCCGCTATCGCCCGGGGATGACCGAACCCACCAGGCCTCCGCACGGATCCGGCTTCGATCCCGCCATCGCCGCCGGCATGATCGCATCGCTCGGCCACAACGGCGCGCTCGGCACGCGCTACATCGCGCATGGCGAGGATTGGGCGGAGCTCGCGCTCGATTATCGCGAGGATCTGATCGGCGACGAGGAGACCGGCGTGCTGGCATCCGGCCCGATCATCGCGCTGATGGATATGGTGACCAGCATATCGGTGTGGATCAAGCGCGGCATATTCCTGCCCCAGGCGACGCTGGACCTGCGCATCGACTATCTGCGCGCCGCGACGCCCGGCCGCACCGTGATCGGCCGCGGCGAATGCTATCGCCTCACGCGGCGCGTCGCCTTCGTGCGCGGCAGTGCGCATGACGGCGATCCCGCCGATACCATCGCCAACGTCGTCGGCACCTTCATGATGACCGACGCAGCCTGATGAGCATCACCCCCAAACTGCCGCCCTATGCGCGCTTTCTCGGCATTTCGGTGGAGGTGAGCGAGGGCAGCCCGCTGTTCAGCATGCCGTTCGGCACGGTTGTCGTGGGGCGTCCGCAATTCCTCCACGGCGGCGCGATCGCCGGGTTGCTCGAGATCGCCGCGGTGGGCACGGTGATGGCGGCGCTGGAGGCCGAACCCGGCGCCAGCGTGAAGCCGATCAACGTCACCGTCGATTTCATGCGCGGCGGGCGCGAGCGGGTCACCTTCGCCGCCGCGACCGTCTCCAGGCTCGGCACCCGCATCGCCAATGTCGAGGCGATCGCCTGGCAGGAGGATCGCGCCAAGCCGATCGCCAGCGCACGGATGAACCTGATGGTGCGGCGCGCCGCCGTCCAGGGAGAAGAATGATGGCCTATTGGGTGCTGCGCTCCGAACCCGACGCCTATGGCTGGGACGATCTGATCCGCGACGGCGAGACCGAGTGGAACGGTGTGCGCAACTACACCGCGCGCAACTTCCTGAAGGACATGGCGGTCGGTGACGAAGCGCTGTTCTACCACTCGAACACCGAGAAGGCGGCAGTCGGCATCATGGCGGTGACCCGCATTTGGCAGCCCGACGGCGACGACGGCAAATGGGCGAGCGTGGCGGTGAAGCCGGTGCGTGCCCTGGCCCATCCGGTGACGCTGGCAGCGATCAAGGCCGAGCCGAAGCTCGCGGGGCTGATGATGGTCAAACAATCGCGGCTGTCGGTATCGAAGGTCGAGCCGGCCGAGTGGAAGCTGCTGCTGAAGATGGCGGAGGGTTGACCTTAGCCCTCTCCCGCCTTCGCGGGAGAGGGTTGGGTGAGGGTCTTCTTCTCGTCAGCGCCAATATGAAGCGCGATGGCTTCAAGAACGCCGTCGATATTGGTCAAGACTTCGTGGTTCCAAAATCGCACGACATTGTAGCCTTGGCGTTCCAGAAAAGCCGTTCGTGATCTGTCGCCCGCCTCGTCATGCTGGCCGCCGGCGACCTCGACGATCAGCTTGGATTCGACACACAGGAAATCTGCAACGAACGGTCCTACTGTCGCCTGTCGCCGAAACTTGAAGCCGTAAAGTTGGCGATTGCGAAGCGCGGCCCAGAGCGTGCGCTAGGCACCGGCCATGGACCGCCGCAATGGTGCGGCGTAGGGACTGATCTGGCGACGGACAGGCATAACTTCAGAGTAGATCAGAAGAAGACCCTCACCCAGCACTCTACCGTAAAGAACGGGAGAGGGCTAGCAGGGCAGAAGATTACGCCGCCGCGCGCCGCATACGCTTGCGTTCGTTGGGATCGAGGTAGCGCTTGCGCAGGCGGATCGACTTGGGTGTCACCTCCACCATCTCGTCATCGTCGATATAGGCGATCGCCTGCTCCAGCGTCGCGCGCTTGGGCGGGGTGAGGCGGACCTGATCGTCCTTGCCGCCGGACGCGCGGAAGTTGGTCAGCGCCTTGGTCTTCATCGGATTGACCTCGAGATCGTCCGGCTTGGCGTTCTCGCCGACGATCATGCCCTCGTACAGCGCCTCGCCATGCCCCACGAAGAGGATGCCGCGCTCCTCGAGCGGGCCCAAGGCATAGGTGTTGGCCTCGCCGGTGCCGTTCGAGATCAGCACGCCGTTCTTGCGGCCTTCGATCTTGCCCTTGTGGGGGCCGTATTTCTCGAACAGGCGGTTCATGATGCCGGTGCCGCGCGTGTCCGACAGGAACTCGCCGTGATAGCCGATCATCCCGCGCGACGGCGCCGAGAAGGTGATCCGCGTCTTGCCGCCAACCGACGGCCGCATGTCGGTCATCTCGGCTTTACGAATGTTCATCTTCTCGACGACGGTGCCCGAATATTCGTCGTCGACGTCGATGATCACGGTCTCGTAGGGCTCGGTCTTGCTGCCGCTCTCGTCCTCGCCGAACAGCACGCGCGGACGCGAGATGCCGAGCTCGAAGCCCTCGCGGCGCATCGTCTCGATCAGCACGCCGAGCTGCAACTCGCCGCGGCCGGCGACCTCGAAGCTGTCCTTGTCGGAGGCTTCGGTCACCTTGACGGCGACGTTGGACTCGGCCTCGCGGAACAGGCGGTCGCGGATCATGCGGCTGGTCACCTTGGTGCCCTCGCGGCCCGCCATCGGCGAATCGTTGACCGCGAAACGCATCGACAGCGTCGGCGGATCGATCGGCTGCGCGTGCAGCGGCTCGGTCACGGTGACGTCGGAGATGGTGTTGGCCACGGTCGCGATCGTCAGGCCGGCGAGGCTGATGATGTCGCCTGCCTTGGCCTCGTCGACCGGCACGCGGTCGAGCCCGCGGAACGACATGATCTTCGACGCGCGGCCGGTCTCGATGATCTTGCCGTCATTGTCGAGCGCGTGGATCGGCTGGTTGGTCTTAACCACGCCCGAATTGACGCGCCCGGTGAGGATGCGACCGAGGAAGGGATCGCGGTCGAGCAGCGTCACCAGGAAGGTGAACGGCACGCCGGCGACTTCCACCGCGGGCGGCGGAACGTGGCTGACGATCGTCTCGAACATCGGGATCAGCGTGCCTTCGCGGCGATCCATGTCGGTCGAGGCATAGCCGTTGCGGCCCGAGGCGTAGAGCACGGGGAAATCGAGCTGCTCGTCGTTCGCGTCGAGCGACACGAACAGATCGAACACCTCGTCGAGCACCTCCTGGATGCGCGCGTCGGGGCGATCGACCTTGTTGACCACGACGATCGGCTTGAGGCCCAGCGCCAGCGCCTTGCCCGTCACGAACTTGGTCTGCGGCATCGCGCCTTCGGACGAATCGACGAGCAGCACGACGCCGTCGACCATCGAGAGGATGCGCTCGACTTCGCCGCCGAAATCGGCGTGGCCCGGGGTGTCGACGATGTTGATGCGAATGCTCTCGCTGGCGCCGGGGGGCGTCCAGTCGACCGAGGTCGGCTTGGCGAGAATGGTGATCCCGCGCTCCTTCTCGAGGTCGTTCGAATCCATCGCGCGCTCTTCGATGCGCTGGTTGTCGCGGAAGGTGCCGGACTGACGGAACAGCTGATCGACGAGTGTCGTCTTGCCGTGATCGACGTGGGCGATGATCGCCACGTTGCGGAGCGCCATGTGTTTTATTCCTGTCGGAGTTTCAGCGCGCGCCCATAACGCAAGTGCTGCGATGCGGCAACCGGCGCACTGCGCCCTCTCCCGTGGAGGCGGGAGAGGGCGTAGGCTGCAACAAATCCGACACCGACAAGGAATAGCCGGGTAGCATGACCGATCTCATCACACCCTCGCGCCGCGCCCTGCTCGGCGGCATCGTCGCGGCGCCGTTCGTATTGACCGGCCGCGCCCGCGCGCAGATGTCGTTCAGCGAGTTCCCGTTCCAGCTCGGCGTGGCGGCAGGCGACATGACGGCGGACGGCTTCGTGTTGTGGACGCGGCTCGTCCAGCAGCCGCTGGTGCCGAACGGTGGCATGCCGATGAAGCCGGTGTCGGTCGATTGGGAGGTAGCGACCGACGAGGACTTCAAGCAGATCGCCGCCAAGGGGCAGGAGAGCGCCTGGCCCGAGCTCGCCCACTCGGTCCATGTCGAGGTGGCGAGGCTCCAACCGGCGACGCGCTACTTCTATCGCTTCAAGTGCGACGGCCTGCCGAGCGAGGTCGGCCAGGTGACGACGCTGCCTGCGCCGGGTTCGACGGTGGACAAGGTGCGCTTCGCCGCGGTCGGCTGTCAGCATCTCGAACATGGTTGGTACACCGCCTACCGCGATGCCGCGCGGCAAACGCCCGACTTCATGTTCCACTATGGCGACTATATCTACGAATATCACGATCCTTGGCCGCGCGGCGGCGATGGCCTGCCGATCACGCCGGTGCGGCGCTATTCGCGTCCCACACCGATGAGTCTCGACGATTACCGCGTCCGCTACGCCGACACCAAGATGGACGGCGATCTGCAGGCCGCGCATGTCGCGTGCGGCTGGTACTGCACCTATGACGATCACGAGGTGGAGAACAATTGGGCGTCGATCTACGATCAGGAGGGCGATCCGCCCGAGATGTTCATCTATCGCCGCCGTGCCGCGCTGCAGGCCTGGTACGAGCACATGCCGGTGCGCGCCAAGCCGGCCGCCGACGGCATCGTCGATTTTCACCGCCGCGTCGATTACGGCAGCCTGGCGCGCTTCCACTATCCCAACACGCGGCTCTACCGTTCGGATCAGCCCTGCGGCGACAACTTCAAGCCCGATTGCCTTGCCCGCCATGCGCCCGGCCAGGACATGCTCAACGCGGCGCAGTGGACCTGGTTGGAGGAGGGCTTCCGCTCGAGCCGGCAGACCTGGAACATCGTGCCGCAACAGGTGATGCTCGCCATCCCCGACCGGCGCCCCAAGGGCGGCAGCGAGCCGATCTACAACATGGACAGCTGGGGCGGCTATCCGGCGGCGCAGCAGCACATGCTCGAGATTTTCGCGAAGGCGCCCGGCGGCAACGTGCTGGTCGTCACCGGCGACGAGCACCGCAACTTCGCCAACGACCTGATCCTGCGCGACAAGGTGGTGGCGAGCGAGTTCGTCTCGACCTCGATCACGTCGAACGGCGACCGCCCCGACGACGATCGCGCCGCCGCGATCCTGGCCAACAACGACTTCGTCAAATGGATCAACGACCAGCGCGGCTACGTGATGACCGAAGTGACCCGAGACAGCTGCGTCGGGGATTACCGCACGGTCGAGACGGTGCTGCGCCCCGGCGCGGCCGTGGCGTCCGCGGCGAAGTGGGCGGTGGCGGCGGGCAAGCCGGGGCTGGTGCGGGGCTGACTTCTCCCCTCCCTCTTAGGGAGGGGCCGGGGGTGGGTGGAGGCCGGGCGATACGGCAGACGCAACGATGCGTGGCTTCCGTATTGCCCGGCCGTCACCCACCCCCTAGCCCCCTCCCTTTCAAGGAGGGGGAGTTTAAGCGTATCACTTGAACATAACACCGGCTCCATCCTACATTCACGTCCGGACAGTGAGGAACAGGGACCACCGGATGGCAACCGACACCGCGATTGATACGCCCGTCGAACTGACGCTCACCGCGCCGGCGCCGGTCCCGATGGTGTCGCCCGAGAAGGCCGCCGGCCTCGTGCCGCTCGACGACAAGGCGCGAACCAAGCTCGACGAGAAGGTAGACGGCTTCATCGCGCAGCTGGTGGCGACCGACAGCAACTCGCCCGAATTCGGCAAGCAGGTCGATCAGATCACCAATATGGGCCGCCGCGAGATCATGGAGGCGGCGGGGCATAGCAACCGTTTCCTCGACAGGCCCACCAAGGCGATGGATCGCGACTCCAACGTTGGCACCAATCTCGCCGAACTACGCCGTACGATCGAGGATCTCGATCCGGCGACCAAGGGCAATCTGTTCACGTCCAAGAAGCTGTTCGGCATCATCCCGTTCGGCTCCAAGATGCGCGACTATTTCGACGGCTACAAATCCGCGCAAAACCACATCTCGACGATCCTCCAGCATCTTGCCGGCGGCAAGGACGAGCTGCTGAAGGACAACGCCGCGATCGACGTCGAGCGGCAGGCGCTGTGGGCGGCCATGGGCAAGCTCGAACAGATGATCCACGTCGCCAAGACGCTGGACGAGCGGCTGGAGCAGAAGGCGCTCGATCTCGACAGCAGCGATCCCGCCAAGGCCAAGGCGATCCGCGAGAGCGCGTTGTTCTACGTGCGCCAGCGGACGCAGGACCTGCTCACCCAGATGGCGGTGACGGTGCAGGGCTATCTCGCGCTCGATCTGGTCAAGAAGAACAATGTCGAGCTGGTGAAGGGCGTCGATCGCGCATCGACCACCACGGTCGCCGCGCTGCGCACCGCGGTGACGGTGGCGCAGGCGCTCACCAACCAGAAGCTGGTGCTCGACCAGATCACCGCGCTCAACACGACGACCGCCAACATCATCGATTCGACCGGCACGATGCTGAAGGAGCAGACTGGCAAGATCCACCAGCAGGCGGCAGCGTCGACGATCCCGATCGATACGCTGAAGCGCGCCTTCCAGAACATCTACACGACAATGGATGCGATCGACACCTTCAAGCTCCAGGCGCTCGACAACATGAAGCAGACGGTCGGCGTGCTGACCGACGAGGTCGAGAAGTCGCGCGGCTATATCGCGCGCGCCGAGGGGGCCGCGCAGGCGCAGATCTCCTCCTCGCGCGACGACGCGTTCAAGATCGAGTAGCGCAGGACGATCGATGCCCAACAGCGACGACATCATCGGGCACGCCGCCGATTTCCTGCGGCGCATCTCGCCCGAAGGCCGGGCTGCGGCGCGGCGCCGGCGGGATCGCCGCAAGGCGGTGTTCCGGCGGATCGCCAGGCGGGTGGTGCTCGCCTGCGTGGCGATCCTCGGCGTGGCGCTGGCGATCGGCTTCGTCACCCCGATCGGCGCGATGGGCGTGTTCGCGATGATCATGGCGATGATGCTGGCTTCGGTCGCGATCGTCCTGTGGTCGCAGACGCCCGAGCCGACGCCCGAGCGGATGGCGGCGGCCGATCTCCATCTGCTGCCCGCGCAGACTGGCGAGTGGCTCGAAAAGCAGCGCCCGGCGCTCCCCTCGCCCGCCCAGCGCCAGCTCGATTACCTGTCGCAGAACCTCGATGCGATCGCGCCGCAGCTGGCTTCGCTCGATCCCAAGCTGCCGGAAGCGATGGAGGTCCGTCGCCTGATCGGCGACGAGCTGCCCGAGCTGGTCCGCGGCTACCAGAAGGTCCCGCCTGCGCTCCGCCGCCAGCCGCTGAACGGCGGCCCCTCGCCCGACAAGCAATTGCTCGAAGGCCTCGGCACGATCGGCGAGGAGATCGCCCGCATGAACACCCGCCTGGCGGAAGGCGACCTGAAGGCACTGGCGACGCAGCAGCGGTTCCTGGAGATCAAGTACAAGGGTGACGGGGAGATGGGGGAGTAGGATTGCATTTCTCGATCCGAGAACAGCCCGGTGAGCCCCCCCCTGAAAGGGAGGGGTTGGGGTGGGTTCATCTCGGCAACCGCAG
>CAXTBZ010000003.1:0-75966 GCA_964242855.1 uncultured Sphingomonadaceae bacterium | reverse complement strand
CGCCGCCGTTGCACGAGCTTCGACCCACCCCCAACCCCTCCCTTTCAGGGAGGGGAGTTAGTGGCGGCTATCGCCCAATTGCGGACGTTCCGATGTGCGGTAGGTTTGGGTGGTATGAAGGATTACGCATCCGATCTGATCGCTCTGAACGAGCGGATACGTGCTGGCACCATTTTCTTCGATAACTTCGAGGGGAAGAACGCGTCAGAGGACCTATATCGCAACCTTGAGCGGTTCGGACTGGCGCGGTCGGACGTGATGATTTTGGGGGTAACCCCGGATGGCGACGACACAGTGACCGGCCATCTCATTACTAGGGACGGAAAAACATACACGTTCGATCTTGATTTGACCGATCCCGAATGTTCACGTGTCGAAGGCCCTCAAGACACCGTAGGCAAGAGGATATGTCATTCAGAAAGTGTGATCGAGGCGGTCACTCGCTGGTTTAAGGATACCTGACCAGCTTCCGCTGATGTCGGCATTCTACCAGTTGCCGACGTTCCGCGGTCTTCAGACCACGCTTACGTTGATCTCGATTTCGGGGGATAGCTGACGGTCGCAAACCCACCAACTCCCGCCATTCATCCCTCCTTCGCCAACCCCTTCAGCCGATACACCAGTTCCAGCGCCTCCCTCGGCGATAGCGCGTCCGTGTCCACACCCGCCAGCGCCTCGCGCAGCGCATCGACCGGCTCCACGTCGCGTATCGTGGCGGCGGCGAAGAGGGGGAGGTCGTCGAGGCCGGCCGCGATGCCGCCGGTGCGATCGCGGCCCTTCTCCAGCCGGGTCAGCACATCTTTTGCGCGCACCAGCACCGGCTTGGGCAGCCCCGCCAGCCGCGCCACCGCGAGGCCGTAGCTCTTGTCGGCGGCACCGGTCGCCAACTCGTGGAGCAGGACGAGATCGCCCTTCCACTCCTTGGCGCGGACGTGGTGGAGGCTGAGCGCGTCTAGCTTGCCCGCCAGCCGGGTCAGCTCGTGATAATGGGTGGCGAACAGGCAGCGGCAGCGGTTGGTCTCGTGGATGCCCTCCAGCACCGCCCAGGCGATGGCGAGGCCGTCATAGGTCGACGTGCCGCGGCCGACCTCGTCGAGGATCACGAAGCTGCGCTCCGTCGCCTGCGCCAAGATCGCGGCGGTCTCGATCATCTCGACCATGAAGGTCGATCGGCCGCGCGCGAGATTGTCCGATGCGCCGACGCGGCTGAACAATCGATCGACGAGGCCGAGGCAGGCGCGACTCGCCGGCACGAAGCTGCCCGACTGCGCAAGCACCGCGATCAGCGCGTTCTGGCGCAGGAAGGTCGATTTGCCGCCCATGTTGGGGCCGGTGACAAGCCACAGGCGCGAGTCCGCACTCAGCGCGCAGTCGTTGGCGACGAAGCGCTCGCCCGACGATGCGACGGCGGCCTCGACCACCGGATGCCGCCCGCCTTCCACCTCGAAGCAGGCGTGCGGCATGATGGCGGGCCGGCACCAGCCGCCCTCGATCGCGCGTTCCGCCAGGGCGCCGGCGACATCGAGGCGGGCGATCGCATCGGCGGTGGCGGCGATCGCGTCGCGATGCCCGAGTGCCGCCGCGATCAGTTCCTCCAGATGCGCCTGCTCGGCGGCGAGCGCGTGGGCGCCGGCCTGGCTCACCCTGAGCGCCAGTTCGTGGAGTTCGGGCGCGTTGAAGCGGACGACGCCGGCGAGCGTCTGGCGGTGGGTGAAGCCGGAGTCCGCCTGCATCAGCGGATCGGCGACCCGCGACGCCACCTCGACATGGTAGCCGAGAACGCCATTGTGGCGGATCTTGAGCGCGGCAATGCCGGTCTGGGTGCGAAAGCGCGCCTCGAGCGCGGCGATGGCGCGGCGGCCATCGCCGGCGAGGTTGCGCAACTCGTCGAGCGCGGCGTCATAGCCTTCCGCGATGAAGCCGCCATCCGACGCGTCCAACGTCGGCGCGGGCACCAAGGCGCGTGATAGGGTATCGACCAGCGCGCCATGCCCGCGCAGCTGTGGCAGGAGAGTGACGAGCAGCGCGGGTGGCCCTTCCAGCGTATCGAGCAGCTCGTGCAGGGCGCGCGCGCCCGATAGCCCGTCGCGCAGCTGGCCGAGATCGCGGGGCGAGCCGCGGCCCGCCACCAGCCGGCCGAGCGCACGGCCGATGTCCGGCAAAGCGCGCAGCGATGTCCGCAGCCGATCGCGGCAGGTGCCGTCCTCGGCGAAGCGGCCGACGAGGGTGAGCCGTGCCTCGATCGCGCGCGCATCGTTGAGCGGTGCCGAGATGTCGGCGGCGAGCAGCCGCGCGCCAGCGCCGGTCACGGTGCGGTCGACGCAATCGAGCAGACTGCCCTTGCGAACGCCGGACTGGGTGCGGGTGAGTTCGAGGCTTTCGCGCGTCGCGGCGTCAATCGCCATATGGTCGTCCGGCGTGCGCGGCGTCGGCGGCTGGAGGAAGGTGGCGCCACCCTGCGCGGTGCGATCGAGATAGGCGAGCAGCCCGCCCGCAGCCGCCAGCGAAGCCGGCTCGAACTGGCCGAAGCCTTCGAGCGTCGCCACGTCGAAGCGCGCCTTCAGCAGCCGCTCGCCCGCGCTTGCCGAGAAGGTGGAGCGGCCGGCGATCACCGCATCGGGCGGGCCGGGCGCCCCTTCCGCGATCACCACCTCGGAAGGTCCCAGCCGCGCCAGCTCGGCGTCCAGTGCCGCAGCCGGCACCGTCGCCAGCTCGAAGCGGCCGGTCGAGACATCGGCGGCGGCAAGCCCGATCGACGGGCCCTGCTCGGCGAGCGCGACCAGCCAGTTCGCCGAACGCGCGTCGAGCAAGGTCTCCTCGGTTAGCGTGCCGGCGGTCACCAGCCGGACGATGCTGCGCGCGACCAGCGCCTTGGAGCCGGCGCGCTGCTTGGCCTGCGCCGGCGTCTCGATCTGCTCGGCGACGGCAACGCGGTGGCCGGCACGGATCAACCGGGCGAGATAGGCGTCGGCGGCATGCACCGGCACCCCGCACATCGGCACGCCGTCGCCACGCGAGGTCAGCGCGATGTCGAGGACTGCGGCGGCGGTTTTCGCATCGTCGAAGAACAGCTCGAAGAAGTCGCCCATCCGGTAGAACAACAGGCAATCGGGCGCCTCGGCCTTGAGGCCGTGATACTGCGCCATCATCGGGGTCTGGGCACCCGCGGTGGGCCCGCTCATTGCGCTCATGCCGTCTGCTACCGGCTTTGCCCGAACGCTGCCAGCACCTTGCCCCAACCGGCATCATGCCGCATGGGACGCGCGAAGATCGGAGCGAACCCAGATGGCCGAGCGCCTGCACTTTTCCGAGCGCGAGGCGCTGGATTTCCACAGCCAGGGCCGCCCCGGCAAGATCGAGATCGTCGCGACCAAGCCGATGGCGACACAGCGCGATCTGGCGCTCGCTTATTCGCCAGGTGTCGCGGTGCCGGTGAAGGCGATCGCCGCCGATCCCGATGCCGCCTATGACTATACCGCGAAGGGCAATCTTGTCGCGGTGATCTCCAACGGCACCGCGATCCTGGGGCTCGGCAATCTCGGTGCGCTGGCGTCGAAGCCGGTGATGGAAGGCAAGGCGGTGCTGTTCAAGCGCTTCGCCGATGTCGATTCGATCGATCTCGAGCTCGCCACCGAGGATGTCGACCGGTTCATCGACGCGGTCGAGCTGATGGAGCCGAGCTTCGGCGGCATCAACCTGGAGGACATCAAGGCGCCCGAATGCTTCGTGATCGAGCAGACGCTGCGCGAACGCATGAACATCCCGGTGTTCCATGATGACCAGCACGGCACCGCGATCATCTCGGCGGCGGGTCTGATCAACGCCTGCTACCTGACTGGACGCCAACTCTCGGACATCCGCATCGTCGTCAACGGTGCGGGCGCCGCCTCGATCAGCTGTACTGAGCTGGCGAAGGCGCTGGGCGTCAGGGACGTGACCCTCTGCGACTCCAAGGGCGTGATCTACCGCGGCCGGACCGAGGGCATGAACCAGTGGAAATCGGCGCACGCGGCCGAGACGTTGGCACGCACGCTCCAGGAAGCGATCGCAGGCGCGGACGTGTTCTACGGGCTCTCGGTGGCAGGCGCGCTCACCAAGGAGATGGTGCGATCGATGGCGCCGAGGCCAATCATCTTTGCGATGGCCAATCCCGATCCCGAGATTCTGCCCGACGATGCGCTGGACGCGGTGCCGGACGCGATCATCGCCACCGGCCGATCGGACTACCCGAACCAGGTCAACAACGTGCTCGGCTTCCCGTTCATCTTCCGCGGTGCGCTCGATGTGCGCGCGACGACGATCAACGAGGAGATGAAGCTCGCCGCCGCGCATGCGCTGGCAGCGCTCGCGCGCCAGCAGGTGCCCGAGGAGGTAGCGGCCGCCTATGGCGTCGCGCACCGGTTCGGGCCGGACTACATCATCCCCGCCCCGTTCGATCCGCGCCTGATCGAGATGATCCCCGCCGCCGTCGCGCAGGCCGCGATGGACACGGGCGTCGCGCGCAAGCCGATCGAGGACATGGAGGCCTACCGCGACAGCCTGCGCGGCCGGCTCAACCCGACGACCTCGATGCTGACCTCAGCTTACGAACTCGCCCGGGCGCGGCCCCGCCGAGTGCTGTTCGCCGAGGGGGAGGAAGAGGTGGTGCTGCGCGCCGCGATCGCGTTCCGGAACGGCGGCTACGGCGTGCCCGTGCTGGTCGGCATCGATGACGTGCACGATCGCCTCGCCAAGCTCGGCGCCGAGGACCCGGCGGGCTACGAGCTCCACAATAGCCGTCATTCCCCGCTCGTGCCGCGCATGGTCGAGCTGCTGTACGATAAGCTGAAGCGCAAGGGCTTCATGCGCCGCGACGTCGAGCGCATGGTCAATCGCGATCGCAACATCTTCGGCGCGCTGCTGCTGGCGATGGGCGAGGTCGACGTGATGGTGACCGGCGTCACCCGGCATTTCGGTCAGACCCTGGTCGAGGTGCGGCGCGTAATCGATCCGGCGCCCGGCCACACGCCGTTCGGCATCCACCTGCTGGTCGGCCGCAACCATTCGGTGTTCCTCGCCGATACTACCGTGAACGAACGCCCGACCGCCGAGCAGCTCGCCGATATCGCCCAGCAGACTGCGGCGGTGGCGCGGCGCATGGGCCAGGATCCGCGGGTGGCGTTCCTGTCCTATGCCACCTTCGGCAACCCGCCGGGCAAGTGGCTCGACACGATCCGCGATGCGGTCGCCGAGCTCGATCGGCGCGGTGTCGAATTCGAATACGAAGGCGAGATGGCGCCAGACGTGGCGCTCAACCCGAAGATGAAGCGCTTCTACCCGTTCAGCCGCCTCTCCGGGCCCGCCAACGTGCTGGTGATGCCGGGGCTGCAATCGGCCAACATCTCGGCCAAGCTGCTGAAGGAGCTTGGCGGCGAGGCGGTGATCGGGCCGATGCTGGTCAACATGGATCGCCCGGTGCAGATCGCGTCGATGACCTCGTCGGCCGGCGATCTGGTCACCCTGGCGGTGCTCGCCGCGGCCGGGATCGCGCGCTAGGCGCGATCCCGGCGTACGGACTCAGGCCGCGACCGTCTCTTCGACGAACGGGTAGTCGACGTAACCCTGCGGTCCCTGACTATACCATGTCTTCATATCGTCGGGGTTGAGCGGAAGGTCCTCGGCAAGGCGGCGCGGCAGGTCCGGATTGGCCAGGAAGGTGCGGCCGAAGGCAATACCGTCTGCCACGCCACTATCGAGCGCCTGTTGCGCGCGCTCGGCTGTATAGTCGGAGTTGAGGATCAGCGGCTTGCTGAACACCTTGCGGATGTCGGGCGAGACGGCAGGCACGTCGCTGCGCCCAAAGGTGCCGTCGGCCGGCGGCTCGCGCAGCTCCAGGAAGGCGATGCCGATCGCATCGAGCTTGGCGGCAGCCGCGGTGAACAGCGCCACCGGGTTGCTGTCATTGGCGCCCTGCGAATCGCCGTTGGGCGAAAGCCGCACACCGGTACGGTCCGCGCCGACCACCTCGGCAATCGCGCGGGCGACCTCGTCGAGTAGGCGGGTGCGATTGTCGATCGAGCCGCCATAGGCGTCATCGCGGAAGTTCGAATTGTCGCGGAGGAATTGGTCGATCAGGTAGCCGTTGGCGGAGTGCAGCTGAACGCCATCGAAGCCCGCCGCGATCGCGTTGCTTGCCGCGCAACGATAATCGTCGAGCAGGCGCGGGATCTCGGCCAAGGCGAGCGGGCGCGCCTCCTCATAATCCTGCTTGCCGTCATAGGTATGCGCCTGCCCCGGCCCGGTGGTGGCCGAAGAAGACAACGGCTGCTGCCCGGTCACGCTCGAATGCACGATGCGGCCCATGTGCCAGAGCTGGGCGACGATCTTGCCGCCCTCCTCGTGCACCGCATCGGTGATCGGCTTCCAGGCCTCGACCTGCTCGTCGCTCCACAGGCCCGGCGCATACGGCCAGCCGAGCCCTTCGCGCGAGATGCCGGTCGCTTCGGTGATGATCAGGCCGGCGCTGGCGCGCTGGCGGTAATATTCGATCATCAGCTCGGTCGGCACATGCTCGGCGGTCGAGCGACCGCGGGTCAGCGGCGCCATGAAGATGCGGTTGGGGGCGGCGATCGCGCCGAGCTGGATGGGATCGAAGAGCGTCGGCATGAAAACCAGTCTCCTTTTGCAACGGGACAAGCCGTCCAGCGCCGGTATATGGGGCGCGATGTCAGACCGTCCAGCCCCAACCCGGCCGATCTTCGAGGAAGAGATTCTTGCCCCTGGCGCAGCGGTTGTTGCCGATGCGAGACCCTCTCGCCTCGCCTTCCCGGCGCTGATCACCGGCAATGTGGTGCTCGCGATCGGGCCCTGGTTCGTGCGGATGGCCGATGTCGGGCCGATCGCGTCGGGCTTCTGGCGACTAGCCCTGGCGGTGCCGTTCCTGTTCCTGATCGCGCGGGTGTCGGGCCAGAAATTCGGCCGGCCAAGTTTAGCGATGTGGCTGGTGATCGCGGTCGGCGGGCTGTTCTTCGCCGCCGATCTCGCCTTCTGGCACATCGGCATCCTGCACACCAAGCTCGCCAATTCGGTGCTGTTCGGCAACATCGCGAGCCTGTTCTTCGCAGGCTATGGCTTCATCCTCGCACGGCGCCTGCCGAGCGGCCTGCAGTGGATCGCGATGCTGCTCGCCAGCGTGGGCATCGTGTTGCTGCTGGGGCGCTCCTACGAACTGTCCCGGGCCAATCTTGTCGGCGATCTGTTCTGCATCGCGGCCGGGCTCTCCTATGTCGGCTACATGATCGCGGTCGAGCGCGCGCGGCTACGCATGGGCGGTTGGCCGGTGCTGGCGATCGCCACGCTGGTCGGCGCGGCGAGCCTCTGGCCGGTGGCGATGGCGATCGACGGCGGTGTGATGCCGCATCGCTGGGGGCCGCTCATCGCGCTGGCGCTCGGCAGCCAGGTGATCGGACAGGGTCTGGTCGTCTACGCGATCGGCGCGCTGTCTCCTGTGGTGGTCGGCATATCGCTGCTGTGCCAACCGATGGTGTCGGCCGTGATCGGCTGGATCGAGTATGGCGAGCGCCTGACGCTGGGTGATCTTATCGGCGCTGCCGCGATCGCCGCGGCGCTGGTACTGATACGCGCGCGCGACTAGAAGCAGGGAATGGCCGATACCGTCCTCCCCGCCGACCCGACGCTTGACGAGATGCGCGCCGCGCTCGGCGCGGTCATCCCCGGCCATGCCGTGTTCGACGGCTGGGGCGATGCCGCGCTGGAGAATGCGGCCGCCGAACTCGGGCTCGATCCGGGTCACGCGCGGCTCGCCTTTCCGGACGGCGCGGTCGGCATGATCGACGCCTGGTATGCCGGCATCGATGCGCGCCTGGCCACTGATTTACCGCCCGAGCAAATCGCCGCGATGAAGATCCGAGATCGCATCGCCGCGCTGGTGCAGGCCCGCCTCGATCTCGCGCGCCCGCACAAGGAGGCGGTGCGCAGCGCGCTCGCGATCCTCGCCCAGCCGCAGCATCTGGCGAAAGGTGCGAAGCTTGGCTGGCGCGCGGCGGATGCGATGTGGCGGATAGCCGGCGACACTGCAACCGACCTCAACCACTATACCAAGCGGCTGACCTTGTCGGCGGTCTATGGATCGACCCTGCTCGTCTGGCTCGATGACAACAGCGAAAGCGGGGCCGGGACGCGCGCCTTCCTTGGCCGTCGGATCGAAGACGTCATGCGCTTCGAGAAGGTAAAGGCGAAGCTTGCGCCCAATCCGGAGCGCCAGTTCAGCGTCACCCGTTTCCTCGGCCGCCTGCGCTATCCGGCGCCTTAGCGGATCACGCTGGCGCGACCCTGCCGATAATGATAATGCCTCGCAGGAAACCATCGGAAGACCTGTGCCCGTGCGCCTCGATCAACTGCCGCTGAACTGCCCTGCGCGGGTCTCCGCCGTCGCCTGGGACGCGATGGCCGGACCATCAGCCAGGCGGCTGCGCGAGCTCGGGCTGGACGAAGGCGTGACGGTGGAGGCGCTGCACGTCTCGCCCTTCGGCAGAGATCCGATCGCGTGCCGCGTCGGCCGGATGACGGTGGCGCTCCGCCGCGCCCAGGCCCACGCGATCACGGTCGAGCAGATTGCTGCATGATCCTGTTCGCAGCGACGATCGGGCGCGCCGCTTGAACCCGGCGCCGATGGTGGCGCTGGTCGGCAATCCCAATGCCGGCAAGAGCGCCTTGTTCAACGCGCTGACCGGGGCGCGCCAGAAAGTGGGTAACTATCCGGGGGTTACGGTCGAGCGCAAATCGGGCCGGATGAGCCTGCCCGATGGTCGCCCGATCGAGCTGATCGATCTGCCCGGCACCTACAGCCTCGAGCCGGCCAGCCCCGACGAGCAGGTCACCCGCGACGTGCTGTTCGGCCGCCAGGAAGGCGAGCGGCTGCCCCAGGCGATCCTGTGCGTGGTCGATGCGACCAATCTTGACAATCACCTGCGCTTCACGCTCCAGCTGATCGGGCTGGGCCTGCCGGTGGTGGTGGCGCTCAACATGGTCGACATGGCCGAGCGCGACGGGTTGCGGATCGATGCCGCGAAGCTTTCCGAGCAGCTGGGCGTGCCGGTGATCCCGACGGTGGCGGTGCGCAAGCGCGGGCTTGACGAGCTCAAGGTGGCGATGGAAGGCCTCGTCGGCGATGGCGGCGGCCGTAAGGCCGCGGTTGCGCCGGATGCTGCGCGCGAAGACCTGATCGTGGTACAGCGCCGGGCGCGGGCGATCGCGCTGGCGGCGACCACCGAAGAGCAGGGCGCGCGGGCGTGGAGCCATCGTATCGACTCGGTCGCGCTGCATCCGGTTTTCGGGCCGCTTCTGCTCGCCGCCTTGCTGTTCGTGATCTTCCAGGCGGTGTTCGCCTGGGCGCAGCCGCCGATGGACGCGATCACCGCCGGGTTCCAGTGGATCGGCAAGTGGGTGAACACCACGCTGCCCGATAGTTTCGCCCGCAACCTGCTCTCGCAGGGCGTGATCAAGGGCACGGGCGCCGTGATCGTGTTCCTGCCGCAGATCCTGATCCTGTTCCTCTTCATCCTGCTGCTCGAAGCGACTGGTTACATGGTCCGGGCCGCGTTCATGATGGATCGACTGATGGCCCGGGTGGGGCTGTCGGGGCGCGCCTTCATCCCGCTGCTTTCCAGCTTCGCCTGTGCGGTGCCCGGCATCATGGCGACGCGGACGATCGACGATCCCAAGGATCGGCTGACCACCATCCTGATCGCGCCGCTCACCACCTGCTCGGCGCGGCTGCCGGTCTACACGCTGATCATCGGCGCCTGCATTCCGAACCGCCATGTGTTGCCCCTCATCGGGTTGCAGGGGCTGGTGCTGTTCGGCCTCTATATCATCGGCACCGCAGGTGCGCTGCTCGCTGCCGCGGTGCTGCGCAAGACGGTGACCAAGGGGCCGAGCCAGGGCTTCATGATGGAGATGCCCAAATATCAGATGCCGAGCCTCCGCGACGTCGGCATCGGGCTGTGGACGCGCGCGATGATCTTCCTGAAGCGCGCAGGCACGATCATCCTGCTCTCCAACGTGATCCTGTGGGTATTGTCATCCTATCCGGTCGCGCCCGCTGGGCAGAAACAGACCGAATATTCGATCGCCGGGCGCCTCGCGAGCGCGATCGAGGTCGTGGTCAAGCCGATCGGCTTCAACCACAATATCGCGCTTGCCTTGCCGCCCGCCATGGCGGCGCGTGAGGTCGCGGTGTCGGCGCTCGCCACCACCTACGCGATCGACGCGGGCGACGACACCGAGGCAGCAGGCCAGGCGGTCGGGCCGAAGATCGCCAAGGACTGGACGCTGCCGACCGCGCTCGCCTTCCTGATGTGGTTCGTCTTCGCGCCGCAGTGCCTGTCGACCATCGCGGTCACCCGACGCGAGACAAACGGGTGGAAATGGCCCGCCTTCATGGTTGGCTACCTGTTCGTGCTGGCTTATCTTGCCGCCGGTGCCACTTTCTGGTTAGCCACCGCGCTCGGATTATAGAGCGGAGAGCGGTCATGGCCGGCGTCAACAAAGTCATCCTCGTCGGCAATCTCGGCCAGGACCCGCAATCGCGCAGCTTCCAGAACGGCGGCAAGGTCGTCGAACTGCGCATCGCCACCAGCGAGACCTGGAAGGATCGCCAGAGCGGCGAGCGCAAGGAGAAGACCGAGTGGCATACGGTCAAGATCTTCAACGAGGGCCTCGCCAACACCGCTGAGCGCTTCCTCAAGAAGGGCAGCAAGGTCTATATCGAGGGATCGCTGCAGACGCGGAAATGGCAGGACAATGCCGGTGCCGACCGCTACTCGACCGAGATCGTGCTGCAGGGCTTCAACGGATCGATGGTGATGCTCGATGGACCCGGCGGCGGCCAGGGCGGCGGCGGTGGCGCCCGATCCGGCGGCGACGAATGGGGGTCGTCGGGTGGCGACTTCGGCGGTGGCGGCAGTGGAGGCGGATCGAGCTTCGGCGGCGGTCAGCGCTCGGGCGGTGCTTCGGGTGGCGGGCGCCCGGCCGGCGGCGCCTTCGACAGCGACCTGGACGACGACGTGCCCTTCTGAGGGCCGGCTACTCCTTCGCCAGCCCTTTGAGCATGGCGAACGGGCTTGCCTCCACGCGCAAACGCTCGGCCTCTTCCTCCGCGATCACGCCTGCCGCGCGCAGGCGCACGTCGGCATCGGCGACGCGGGGGAAGGGATCGAGCGCGAGGCTGAAGCCCTGCGCCACCGCCTCGCCAAGATCGACCGCGGTGCCGTCATAGGGGAGGATGTCGAGATCGGCTTCATCGAGCTCCCACTCCTCGGCGGCGACCTCGCCTGGCGGATCGAAGCGCAACGAAAAGCGCTCGTCTACCCGCGCGGCGATCGGATCTCCCGTAGCGACGCAGCTTTGCACGGCGCGTCCGGAGAGCTTGCCCTCGGCCCAGATGCGCGCACCTGACCGGCGGATCGAGGCGTCGGCGCTCAGCGCCTCGATCGAGACCAGCCCGAAGCGCGAGGCGAGCGCGGCGAGCTCGGTCGCGTCGGCTTCGACATGCACGCCGTGGGGCTCGTCGCTGATCGCCTCGATGCGGATCGGACGGCTGAACTCGGGGGCACCCTTCATGCGATGTCTCCGGCGAGTAACGCAGCCAGATCGTGCTCGGTGAGTCGCGAGGCAAAGGTCTGCAGCCCTGTCGCGACATGCGTGTTCGCCGACTCCGAAACGGCCGCGCCACGATGGATGTTGCGCGTCACGGCGCCGGCCAAGTCACCGGCGGACAGACCGTCGCGGTACGCGGTAAGTCGTCCGCCGACCTGGCTCATCATGCGGCCGATGTTCTTGCCGACGACAAGATCGCCGATGCCCTGCTGGCGGAGCTGGCCATCCATGTCGGAGACGAACAACTCGGTCAGCCGTGCCGATGCGTCGCGCGCGGGTTCACCAAGCTGTTCCAGGCGGAGCAGCACGAGCGACAAGATGCTCGAGACCATGTCGAAGCGGCCGTCGAAGGTGTCCGGCACCTCGCCATCGACATACCAGTGCGGCTTGCGTGCCTCGACGACGATGGCGGCGTAGAGCGGCGCCAGTGCCGTCGCGTCCCTGCGGCCGCCGAAGAGTCGTCTGAGGAGAGCTGCCAACCTGCCTGTATCCTGCTCGCGAAGCCGCCTTGTGCGGCGCGTCGGCACCGCATATTGAGCGGCTGGGGCGCCGATGCAATGGCGCTTGGGCTTGGGCCGGGCCGGATTGCGCGCCTGTGACGGTAAGGAGATGCGAATGACGGCCAGCATGCGTGGCGCCACCAAGGCTGCCGGTGCGGGCATGGCGCTGGCCGCCGGAGCCGCGGTCATCGGCCTGTCGAGCTGCGCGGAGGTGCGCAACCACCAGGGCTATGTCATCGATCGTGCGCTGGTTGCTTCGGTGCAGCCGGGCGTCGATACGCGCGACTCGGTGCAGGCCACACTCGGCGATCCGAGCTTCGCCAGCCAGTTCGACGATGGCACCTGGTACTATGTCTCGCGGTCTACCAGGCAGTTCTCGTTCGGCACGCCGAAGCCGGTCAGCCAGCTCACCCTTGCGGTGCATTTTGATCAGGCCGGCCTGGTCACGGGCGTGGATCGCAGCGGGCTCGAGCAGGTCGCCCACATTCACCCGGTCGGCGACAAGACGCCGACGCTCGGGCGCAAGCGCAGCCTGTTCCAGGAGCTGTTCGGCAACATCGGTGCGGTCGGCGCGGCCGGCATGAACGCGCCAACGGCGGACAACCCGAACGGCGGCGGATCGCAGCCGTAAGGACGTGATGGCGGGCACTCCAGACGGCGAGGCGGCCCGGCTCGACGCGCTGCTGTCGCTCGACCTGCTCGATACCAGCCCCGAGGCGGGCTTTGACGACATCGTCGCGCTGGCCTCTGCGCTCGCGAACACCCCGACGGCGCTGATCAGCCTGCTCGATGCGGATCGGCAGTGGTTCAAGGCGCGCATCGGGCTCGATGTCTGCGAGACGCCGCGATCGGTGGCGTTCTGCGATCACGCGATCCGCGGGGACGACGTGATGGTGGTGCTCGACGCCACCCAGGATGCCCGCTTCGCCGACAATCCGCTGGTCACTGGCGATCCGTTCATCCGCTTCTACGCGGGCGCACCGATCTTGACGCCGCAGGGCCATGCGTTGGGCACGGTCTGCGTGATCGACTACGCGCCGCGCTCGTCGTTCGAGCAGAGCGCCGCTCTCGCCGCGCTCGCCCGCCAGGCATCGGCGCTGATCGAGCTTCGCCGCATGGCGCGGATAGACGCTGCGGCACGCGAGGACCTGACCCGCGATCGTGATCGACTGTGGACGCTCGCTCACGACCTGATCCTGGTGTGCGATCTCGAAGGGCGCGTCACCGCTGCGAACCCGGCTTGGCAGGAGATCTTCGGGCCGCTCACCGCCGGCGGACCAGTGATGATGCGCCATTTCATCGTCGATCCCGCCAAGCGCCCTCAGCTGGATCAGATCGCCGATGGCGGCGCAATGGCGATCAGCAGCGACTATTATGGTGCCGATGGTGACATTCGCACGATCAGCTGGACGCTGCGCCGCGAGGCCGCGCTCATTTACGCCATCGGCCGGGATGATACCGCGCTCCGCGCCGCCGAGAACGACCTTATGCAGGCGCAGAAGATGGAGTCGCTGGGGCAGCTGACCGGCGGCATCGCGCATGATTTCAACAATCTGCTGACGATCATCGTCGGCAATCTCGACATCGCCGGCCGGCGCCTGCGGACCGGGGATACCGCCCGCGTCGAACGCGCGCTGGCCGAGGCGAATGAGGGCGCCAATCGTGCAGCGACGCTCACCCAGCGCCTGCTGGCGTTCGCGCGGCGCCAACGGCTGGCGCCCCGCGCGATCGATCCGGCGTCGCTCCTGGTCGATGTCCGGCCGCTGATCGAGCGAATCGTGAGCGACGCGGTCGAGCTCGAAACCTATTGCGTGGCAGAGGTCTGGCCCGTCGAGATCGACATCAACCAGCTCGAGAACGCGATCCTCAATCTAGCGGTGAACGCGCGCGACGCCATGACGGGCGACAGGCGGGGAGGCACGCTGCGCCTCAGCATCGACAACGCCGCGCTCGAACCCAAGGAAGCGACACGTCAGGGGATTGCGCCGGGTGACTTTGTGCGGCTGACCGTCTCCGATACCGGAACCGGCATGAGCGACGACGTACGGAGCCGCGCCTTTGAACCGTTTTTCACCACCAAGAGCGTCGGGCGCGGGACCGGGCTGGGGTTGAGCCAGGTCCACGGCTTCGTCCGCCAATCCGGGGGATTCGTCACCATCGACACCGCGCCCGGCGAGGGCACCGCCGTCCACATCTGGCTCCCGCGGACCAGGACCGTGCCCGAAGGCGGGGAAGAGCCACGCAGCGTCTTCCTCGATCCGACTCCCGGCACCGCCTGCGTGATGGTGGTCGAGGACAATGACGCGCTGCGCGAGCTTGTCGTCGAGACCCTGCGAGAGGTCGGATACCGCGTGATTGAGGCGCATGACGGGCGCTCCGCGCTTGCCCTCTTCGGCCGACAGAGCCCGCCGCCCGACCTCATCGTCTCGGACGTGATGATGCCGCGACTCGACGGATTCGCGCTATCCACCGAGATCCTCGCACGCGCCCCCGATACGCGCATCCTGCTGATGAGCGGCTATGCGGGCGCCGATGCGACGGTGCAGAGTGGCAGCGAAGCCTTGCTGGTCAAGCCTTTCACCACCGACACGCTGCTCGCGCGCGTTCGGGTGATGCTGGACGCCTGATCCCTCAGCCGAACTTCTGCTTGAGCTTCAGCATCGCGAGTGCCGCCTTGGCCGCCTCGCCGCCCTTGTCCTTCTCGTTGGGACGCGCCCTAGTGAGCGCCTGCGCCTCGTTCTCGGTGGTGAGGATGCCATTGCCGATCGCCAGGCCGTCGAGCGTCAGCGCCATCAGCGCGCGCGCGCTTTCGCCGGCGACGATCTCGAAATGATAGGTCTCGCCGCGGATGACGACGCCGATGGCGACAAAGGCATCGTAATGATCCGCCGCCAGTGCGATCGCGCCCGGAACCTCGAGCGCGCCGGGCACGGTGATCGTCTCGTGGGTATGGCCTGCCGCTTCGATCGCCGCACGCGCGCCCTCCAGGAGCAGATCGTTCAGATGCTCGTAGAAGCGCGCTTCTACGATGAGCACATTGGCCATCAGAGTGCGCGCTCCTCGACGATGTTGAGGCCGTAGCCGTCGAGCGCCACCAGGACATGGTGCGAGTTGGTGAGCAGGATCATGTCGTGCACGCCGAGTTCGGCCAGGATCTGCGCGCCGACGCCATAATCGCGAAGCTCGTTCATATCGGGAACGCTCTCGCCGCCGACCATCCGCGTTGCCTGCGACAGCTTCGCCTGCGAATTGACCAGCACGAGGATGCCCGAGCCGTTGCCGGCGATCGCCTCCATGGCGCGGCCGAGCAACCCCGACCGCTCGCTTTCGAGCGCGAGAGTATCGGTGAACAGACCGAGCGCATGCATCCTCACCATCGTCGGCTGCCCGGGATCGAGCCGGCCCTTCACCAGCGCGAGCGTTTCGGTGTCGATCGCCTTGTTGCGGAAGGTGATCGCGGTCCAGTCGCCGCCCCACCGGCTCGTGAACTTCGCCTCGGCGACCTTCTCGACATTGTGATCATGGCGGCGGCGGTAGGCGATCAGATCGCGGATCGTGCCGATCTTGAGGCCGTGTAGTTGCGCGAATGCGACGAGATCGTCGAGCCGCGCCATCGTGCCGTCTTCCTTCATGATCTCGCAAATCACGCCCGACGGATTGAGCCCCGCAAGCCGTGAGACGTCGACCGCTGCCTCGGTATGGCCGGCGCGCACCAGCACGCCGCCGGGCTTGGCGATCAGCGGAAAGACGTGGCCCGGCGTCACGATGTATTCGGCGCCCTTGGAGGCATCGATCGCCACCGCAACGGTGCGCGCACGGTCGCCTGCCGAGATGCCGGTGGTCACCCCGTCGCGCGCCTCGATCGAAACGGTGAAGGCGGTCTCGTGGCGCGTGCCGTTGTTGCGGCTCATCAGTCCGAGCCCAAGCTGGTCGACGCGTTCCTTGGCGAGTGCCAGGCAGATCAGGCCCTTTCCGTGGGTCGCCATGAAGTTGATCGCCGACGGGGTAGCCATCTGAGCGGGAATGACGAGATCGCCCTCATTCTCCCGATCCTCATCGTCGACGAGGATGAACATGCGGCCGTTCTTCGCCTCGTCGATGATCTCCTCGGTCGACGACAGGAAGGCGTGGCGCATGCGCCTGAAGGGTTCGGCGGCGGTCATCGGCGGAGCTGCTCCATGCGGCCCAGATAGCGGGCGAGGACATCGATTTCGAGGTTGACGGTGGCACCGGGCGTCAGCGCACCGAGTGTCGTCATCTGCGCGGTGTGCGGGATGATGTTGAGCGCGAACTGCACGCTGCCGTCGGGCTGATCGGCCACCTCGTTGACGGTCAGCGAGACGCCGTCGACTGTGATCGATCCCTTCGCGGCCAGATAGGGGGCGAGCGCCTGAGGGGCGGCGATGTCGATGCGATGCGAGTCGCCGTCGGGGGAAACGCCGACGACGGTGCCGATGCCGTCGACATGCCCGGTCACAATATGGCCGCCGATCTCGTCGCCGACCTTCAGCGCGCGTTCGAGATTTAGGCGGGCGCCGACCTGCCATTGGCCGGAGGCGGTGCGCGATACGGTTTCGCCCGACACGTCCACAGCAAACCATGCCGGCTCCCCGGCAGGCGCCTTGTCGACGACGGTCAGGCAGACACCCGAACATGCGATCGACGCGCCGAGATCGAGATGCGTGGTATCGTAGCTCGTTGCGATTACGAGGCGGAGGTCGCCGCGGTGCTCGACGCTCTCGACGGTGCCGACGTCGGTGATGATCCCGGTGAACATGGCCGAGCCTTAGCGCCGCCGCTCGTAGATTTCGAGTCGATCCGCGCCAAGCATGCGCGTGTCGACGAGCGACCAGCGGCCGTGGGCATCGGCGAGGCTGTGGAGGCCGATGTCGCCAATCGCCGCGCGACCCTCCCCAATCAGGATCGCCGCGCGGTAAAGCAGCAGGCGATCGACGAGATCGGCGGAGAGGAAGGCAGATGCGGCACCGGCGCCGCCTTCGACGAGCAGATGGTCGATCGGAAGCGACGCGACGGCTTCCGGAGAAGATATTGTCGTCCAGCTATTTTGGCTCGCCGCTTGCGGAGCGCGCGAGGACAGGACCAGCCGAAGCGGACTTCTGTCCTCGAGCCCCGGCAGCCGCACATCGAGCTTCGGCGCATCCGCCTCGTAGGTTCCGCGCCCGACGAGGATAGCGTCCGATCGCGCGCGCTCCAGATGCACGTGGGCGCGGGCTTCGAGGCCTGTGATCCAGCGGCTTTCGCCGGTCGGCAGAGCAATCCGGCCGTCTAGCGAGGTGGCGAGCTTCAGCGTGATGTGCGGCCTGTTCAGTGCCTGTCGGGTGATGAAGCCGGCCATCGCCCGGCGCGCCGGGTCGGGTGCGACATGTTCGGTCACCTCGATACCAGCCGCCCTTAATCACGCGATGCGGTTGCATGCAGTGCTCGGGTCTGGGTCGGTCAGTGCCACCACAACACGGGCGGGCCTTGCTGCGATGAGCAGGTCGGCACAGGCCGGCCCCCGCGGGCTTTCGTGTGCGCAGGGCTCGAGCGAGACGTAGACGGTCGCACCGGCGGCGGCATCGCCGGCCTGGGCGAGCGCCATCGCTTCGGCGTGGGGACGGCCGGCGGGCTGCGTCCATCCCCGGCCGACGAGGCGGCCGCCTTGCACGATGAGGCAGCCGACATTGGGGTTCGGTGTCGTGCGCCCTCGCCCGCGTTCGGAGAGCGCGATGGCTGCGGTCATCCAGCGGACATCGTCGTCGGCGATGCGGCTCACAACCAGCCGCTGCTCGCCTTTTGCATCTTCTGGAAGACGGCGCGGCGTTCGGCGTTGGCGCGGTCGGTCTCGATCCGGTCCTTCTTCTGCTGCGCGATGATCTCGGCATCGGTGCGATCGGCACGCCAGTTCTGGACGAAGACGATCTGCTGATATTGCGGGATGCGACTGTCGTGCCAGAAGCCGAAGAGGACGAAGATCGTCATCCCCGCAGCGACCCCAGCGATCACGTAATCGGCGCGGCCCCGCGTGCGCAGGAACCGTCCGAAGTCCTTCACGCTTGCGGCGAAGCGGCGCGGCGAGGGCGGCTTGAACGGCGAAAAGGAGTCGGCCATGCGCGGCAAGATAGGCGCGTCCGGCGGTCGCCGCTAGGCCGCAGCGGCACGGAGCCGATCGATCGCGCGCGCACGGCCGATCAGCGGGAGCAATGCTGCCATTTCCGGCCCGTGATCGCGACCGGTCAAGGCGAGGCGCAGCGGCAGGAACAGCGCCTTGCCCTTGCGGCCGGTGCTTGCCTTGAGCGAGGCGGTGAGATCGGCCCAAACGGCGGTCGACCAGTCGAAGGTTTCCGCTACGTCAGCCGCCTGCGCGCAGAAGCCCTGATCCTCATCGGAGAGTATCGGGGGCGCGATCGGCCCCTCAATCATCGACAGCGCCTCGGCCGCATCGGCGAGCGTCGTCAGGTTGGGGCGGATCGCGAGCCATGTCGCCTCGTCCATCTGCACGGGTAGCCGTGCCTGCACCGCAGCGTAAGGCAGCATATGCAGGGTCTTGGCGTTGAGCTGCGCCAACTCCGCCGGATCGAAGCGCGCCGGGGCGCGGCCGAGATGCGCGAAAGCGAAACCCGGAACCAGCTCGTTTAGTTCGGCAACCGGCACCACCGGCTCGCTCGTTCCCAGCCTGCCGAGCAGGGCCAACAGCGCTTCGGGCTCGATGCCCTCTTCGCGGATCGCCTCGACCCCGATCGAGCCCTCGCGCTTGGAGAGCTTGCCGTCGGCGCCGACCAGCAGCGCCATGTGCGCGAAATGCGGCACGAGCGCGCCGAGCGCTTCGAACATCTGGATCTGCACTGCGGTGTTCGACACATGATCCTCGCCGCGGACGACGTGGCTCACTTTCATGTCGATGTCGTCGATCACGCTCGGCAACAGATAGAGCCAGCTGCCGTCGGCGCGACGGATCACCGGATCGGATAGCGCCGCGCCGCTGAACGACTGGCGCCCACGGATCAGGTCCTCCCAGGCGATCGGCGTCGCATCGAGGCGGAAGCGCCAGTGCGGCGCGATCCCTTGCGCCGCCAAAGCCTGCCTCTCGTCGCCGGTAAGCCCCAACGCCGCACGATCATAGATCGGCGGCAGGCCCCGCCCGAGCGCGACGCGGCGCTTGATCGCAAGCTCCTCCTCGCTCTCGTAGCAGGGATAGACCCGGCCGCTCGCGTGCAAGGCCTCAAACGCCGCTTCGTACAATGCGAAGCGATCGGATTGGCGAACCTCGCCATCGGGTATCAACCCCAGCCAGGCGAGGTCGGCGCGAATGGCGACGACGTTGTCTTCGGTCGATCGCGCGCGATCGGTATCATCGAGGCGGAGCAGGATCCTGCCCCCCTTCGCACGCGCGGCCAGCCAGCAGATCAACGCGGTGCGGATGTTGCCGACGTGCAGCTTTCCGGTCGGCGAAGGGGCGAAGCGGGTGATGACCGTCATGGCAGCGCGCTGTAGCAGCCTGTCATCGTCCCGCAACTTGGCAGCGGCGAAACTCGTCGCTAAGGCGCGCGGGCAGCGCTCCGGCAGGGGAGCAGGGTCGAGGATCGCATCGATGAAATTACTATCGGGCAATTCCAACCTGACGCTGGCCAAGGCGATCGCCAGCTATCTTGGCACTCAACTTACCGACGCCAGCGTGCGGCGCTTTGCCGACGAGGAGATCTTCGTCGAGATCCACGAAAATGTGCGCGGCGAGGACGTGTTCGTGCTCCAGTCGACCGGCTATCCGGTCAACGACAACCTCATGGAGCTGCTAATCTGCATCGATGCGCTGAAGCGATCTTCGGCGCGGCGGATCACCGCGGTGCTGCCCTATTTCGGCTATGCCCGGCAGGATCGGAAGCCCGGGCCGCGGACGCCGATCTCTGCCAAGCTGGTCGCCAACATGATCACCGCGGCGGGCGCGGACCGGGTTCTCTCGGTCGATCTCCATGCCGGGCAGATCCAGGGCTTCTTCGACATCCCGACCGACAATCTCTACGCCGCGCCGGTGATGTCGGCGGACATCCAGGCGCGTTTCACGGGCAGGAATCTGATGATCGTTTCGCCCGACGTCGGCGGTGTGGTGCGGGCACGGGCACTCTCCAAGCGCCTCGGCAACGCACCGCTCGCGATCGTCGACAAGCGGCGCGAGAAGCCCGGCGAGTCGGAGGTGATGAACATCATCGGCGATCCGGCCGGGCGCTTCTGCATCCTGGTCGACGACATCGTCGATTCGGCGGGTACGCTGTGCAATGCGGCGGCTGCGCTCAAGGAAGCCGGCGCCGAGGATGTCGTGGCATATGTCAGCCACGGCGTACTCTCGGGAGGTGCCGTGGCGCGGGTGGAGGGATCGGTGCTGAGCGAATTGGTGGTGACCGATTCGATCGCCGCGCCCGCTGCGGTTTACGACGCCAAGAAGATCCGCCTGCTGACGATTGCGCCGCTGCTCGCGGAAGCGGTCAAGCGGATCGCCGACGAGACCTCGGTATCCTCGCTCTTCGACTAGGCGTCTTCGGGCGGCGCGAAGGGATCGTAGCTGCCGAAGCTCCAGACCTGCCCTTCCGGATCGCGCGCGCTGTAGCCGCGACCGGGATAGCCGTCATTGTCGTGCGGCTCGTCGATGATCTCGGCACCGTTGGCACGGGCATGCTCGCAATGCCCATCGACGTCCGCCACGACGATGTAGAGCGTCATCGTCACGCCGTCCGCCTCTTCAGGCGTGCGCAGGCGATAGCGGTCGCGCGCGTCGCCGGGAACGGCACTGCCGAGCATGATCATGTTGCCGTCGAGCACCAGTTGCGCATGGTGGATGATCTGTGCGTCCTCCTCGTCGGGGTAGATCGCACTCGGCAGGAAGCCGAAGGCATCGCAAAGGAATAGGATCGCGGCAGGGGCATCCTCGTAACGGATCGCCGGAATAATCGCGTGACGCACGAGCCTTGTCCTTTCCTGTCAAGCCTCGTGACAGACTACCCGATGGATGGCGCTTTCGCTACGGGACGGCGATGACCGACGATGACATCCGCCTCGCCGAACGACTCGCCGATGCAGCGGGCGCCGCGATCCGCCCGTTCTTCCGCGCGCGCTACGATCTGGAGCAGAAGGCCGATGCCTCGCCAGTTACCGAGGCTGATCGGGCGGCGGAGGCGGCGATGCGCGCCATCCTCGAGGCGGAGCGTCCGACCGACGGCATCATCGGCGAGGAATATGGCACGACGCGCGGCGATGCCGAGCGGCTGTGGGTGCTCGATCCGATCGACGGCACGCGCAGTTTCGTGGCCGGCCGCCCGATCTTCGGAACGCTGATCGCGCTGGTGGAGGCGGGAGCACCGGTGCTCGGCATCATCGATCAGCCGATCCTGCGCGAGCGCTGGCTTGGGGTAACCGGTCGGCCGACACGCTTCAACGACGCCCCGACCGCGACCCGCGCGTGCAACGCACTGAGCCAGGCCCGCATCGCCACCACCGGGCCGCGCTATTTCACGTCCGCTGAACTGACCGCCTATGAGCGCCTGTGCGACGTCACCCTCGATTCGATCTGGGGCGGCGATTGCTACAATTACGGCTTGGTCGCGCTTGGCCAGATCGACGGCGTCATCGAGACGGGGCTGAAGCTCCACGACTTCGCAGCCTTGGTCCCGATCGTCGAAGGGGCGGGTGGTTCGATACGCGATTGGACAGGCAAACCGCTCGGGCAGCACAGCGACGGTCGCGTCATCGCAGTCGGCGATGCACGCTTGCTCGAACCCATCCTGGCTGTCCTGAACGCCTAGAAGATCCCCAGAAACTTCTTCTTCTTGGGCTTGGCGGCCTGCTGACCATTGGCACCCTTGGTGCCGAGCATCTTGATCGGCTGACCCTTAGTGGTGTGCTGGGCAGACGCGGGCGCGGCGGCAAGCACCGGCCCGCAGGCTGCGCTCTTGGCATCGCCCGGATCAACGAAGGCAAGGACAGCCGCAAACGGCGTCGCGACCAGCCCGAGCGCCACGGCGGCACCGCCACGCTCGACCAGTTGCGGCGTGATGATGCCGAGCTTCGGCGCCGCGAAATACCCGCCGATGTTGACCGGCGACTGGCCCGAGAACACCGACATCTTCTTGGCATCCGCCCGGAACTGGATGTTCATCGACTCGTCCTTGAAGCTGAAGCCGCCCTTGGCCGCCATGACGTTCGCGTCGGTATCGATCAGGATCGGATCGGCAGCCGCCACGCCATCCTTCACGGTGAAGGCGATCAGGCCGCAATTGATGTGGACAGGCTTCTTGAGGTTCTTCTGGAGCAGCCGCTGCACGAACACGCCGATGTCGAACTCGGCAAGCTGGACGTTCCTGGTCCAGAAGTCGCCCGACGGGATGACGATCGCGATCCGCCCGCTCGATGTCGCCAAGGACTTGCGGACCGAATCGCCCGTGCCGCGCATCTTGATGCGGGCGCCGATGGTGCCCGTGGTGCCCGACTCGGCAACGCCCCAGCCGGCGAGCAACTTGCCCATCGGCGTAGGCGACAAGCGGATGTCATAGTCGGTAACTACCGCCGGGACGCGCGCGTTCAGCGTGATGTCCGCGGCGAGCTTGCCCCCCGACACATCCATGGTCAGCGGCGAGAGCTTGAGGAGATTGTGATCGAGGTCGAGCGTCAGCGCGACGTTCGACACCGGCACATGTGGCGCGCGGATCGTCGCGACCTTGTAGTTCACATGCGCGTCGAACACGTTCAATTCGGCCGAGCGTAAGGGCGCGTCCGGCAGGATGCGGGGATGATCGGCCTTGGACTGGGTCGACGCGGCCGCCGTCGGCCCTTTGGCTGCAAGCGCTGCCGGATCGTAACCGATGAACGGCCCGATATCGATGATATCGACCTTGTTCGACGCGATGTCGGCATCGACCCGGAGGCGGTTGTTAGGCAGCGAGACGGTCATCTTGCCGGCGAGATCGCTGTCGCCGAACGCCCCATGCAGATGCTCGAAGATCCAGTCCCCGCCGGTCTTGGTCAGGTGGGACTTGAAGTGGTACGCGCGGGTGTCCGGGATGACCACGCCCATCAATGCGAACAGCAGCTGCGCGTTGGGGCCGCGCGCGCCGATGTTGAGATCCGATCCCTCGATCTGGGTCGCGGCGGGCAGCGTGCCGGCAACGTCCAGGTGGGTGGCGCCGGTGAGCGCGTGCAGCTCGAGCTGGGTCTTGCCGAGCGTGATCGTGCTGTTGGGCGAAAGCAGCTTGCCGGTGTTGGTGAAGGGATGGCCGCGCAGCGTGCCGTCGCCGGCGAACTGGATCGCGTTGTTGATGTTGGTGCCCGTCGACTGGACTGTATCCAGCTTTTGGTCGGTCGCCAGCAGCATCTGCGGATCGCGATATCGCACCGTCGTGCCGGTAGCGGTGGCACGCTCGATCGTGGGCATGACGAAGGGCGCGCCCTTCTTGTTCGGATCGCCGAACGTCCAGGTGTTGTGCTGGTGCGCCCTGTCCCATTCCGTATCGATCGACGCATTGACGAGGTTCAGCCAGCGCGCATGCTTGACGCCGAAGATCAGGCGGATCGTGGAGATGCGGGTATCGATGTGATCGGCGGTCAGGAAATTCGGCTTGGACGCCCAGCTCGGGTTTGACACGCTGAGCCCGTCGGCGACGAACTTGACGTTGATCGGATCGAAATAGAGCTGGAAATCACCCGCCACTTTCACCTGCCGCTCGGACATGCTCGATGCCATGCTTTCGAAGCGATGCTTGAGGAAGCGTCCCTTGGTGATGAACAGGATCGCCCATGCGAGCACGATCAGACCGATTATGACCGCCAGAATCGACAGCCCGATCCCGACCGGCGTTCCAAACCGGCGCCGGCGTCGCGCAGGCGCTGCGGGGGAGGTGTCGGCCGTCTGGGACGGAGCGGCGGCGGATGGAGCCATGGTCATGGGGGAACAAAACGGCTGCGAAACCACAGTGTTCCGACCAAGCGGTTGCATGGCAGCGGCATTGACCCTATAGGCCCGCGCTTCGATCGAGGGATGGTCCGGCCAGTGTGGGCTGCCGTGGTCCGTCTGCAATCGACCGGCTCCAGTTCCGGAGCCACCTTACGAGGAGTCGAAAATGCCCAAGCTCAAGACGAAGAGCGGCGTCAAGAAGCGCTTCAAGCTCACCGCCACCGGCAAGGTGAAGCACGGTGTGGCCGGCAAGCGCCACCGCCTGATCAGCCACAATTCCAAGTACATCCGCACCAACCGCGGCACCAGCGTGCTTTCCGAGGCGGATACGCCCCGGATCAAGCTCTGGGCGCCCTACGGTCTGAACTGAGGAGTACTGACACATGGCACGCGTCAAGCGCGGCGTAACTACGCGCGCAAAGCACAACCGGATCCTCGATCAGGCGAAGGGCTATTATGGCCGTCGCAAGAATACGATCCGCATCGCCCGCCAGGCCGTCGAAAAGGCCGGGCAATACGCCTATCGCGATCGCAAGGTGAAGAAGCGCTCGTTCCGCGGGCTTTGGATCCAGCGCATCAACGCGGCGGTCCGCGCCGAAGGCCTCACCTACGGCGTGTTCATGCACGGCTTGAAGCTGGCCGGGGTTGAACTCGACCGCAAGGTGCTGGCCGACATGGCGATGAACGAGGGTGCTACGTTCAGCGCCATCATCGCGCAGGCCAAGGCGGCCCTTCCCGAAGGTGCGCGCGTCGCGGCGTAAGCTGCTTCGTGATCGAGCGCATGAAGGGCGCGGCGGCCGATGGTCGCCGCGCCCTTTTTCGTGCGAGGCATTGTTGGTTTGTCCGTCATTCCCGCGCAGGCGGGAATCCATAAGCACTGTCCTCACGGGGTTCGTACTGCGTGCCCCGTGAACGACAGCCTTTCGTTTACATCCTCGCCAGCGGCAAGCACGGCACGCTCTACATCGGCGTGACCTCAAATCTCATCTCGCGTCTGCAACAGCATCGTGGAGGCTTGATCGCGGGCTTCACCAGCCGCTACGGCGTCACCCGCCTCGTCTATTTCGAGATGTCTGATGACATGCTGACAGCGATCGCTCGCGAGAAGCAGCTCAAGAAGTGGCGGCGGGCATGGAAGATCGGGCTCATCGAGGAGCATAATCTCGATTGGAACGATCTCGCGATCGATCTGGGTTTCGAGCCGTTGTCGAGCGCCATGCTTATGGGTCCCCGCCTTCGCGGGGATGACGAAGTGGACTGAACGGATGAGCATGACCGACATCGATCAACTGCAGGGGGACCTGCTCAGCGCCATCGCCGGCGCGCCGGGCTTGGAAGGGCTGGAGGTATGCCGCGTTCACGCGCTCGGCAAGCAGGGCGTCGTGACGGGCCTGCTCAAGACCCTGGGCGGCATGTCGGCCGACGAGCGTCAGGTGCACGGGCCGCGCATCCAGGGGCTGCGCGAGGCGGTGTCCGCCGCGATCGCCATCCGCAAGGCCGAGATGGAGCGCCACGCGCTCGATCGGCGGCTCGCGTCCGAAACGCTCGATCTTTCGCTGCCGGTCGGAGGAGGTGCAGGCGGTTCCATCCACCCGGTCAGCCAGGTGATGGACGAGCTCGCCGAGATCTTCGCCGACCTCGGCTTCGCGGTCGCTACCGGCCCGGAGATCGAGGACGACTGGCATAATTTCTCCGCGCTCAACATTCCGGAAAGCCATCCGGCGCGCGCGATGCACGATACCTTCTATTTCGATCGGCAGGATGGCGAAGGCAGGAAGATGCTCCTCCGCACCCACACCTCGCCGGTGCAGATCCGCACGATGGTGACGACGCCGCCGCCGATCCGTATCATCGCGCCGGGGCGCACCTACCGATCGGACTCGGACGCCACTCACACGCCGATGTTCCATCAGGTCGAGGGGCTGGTGATCGATCGCGGGATCACCATGGGGCATCTCAAGTGGACGCTCGAGACGTTCGTGAAGGCGTTCTTCGAGCGTGACGACATCGTGCTGCGGCTGCGGCCGAGCTACTTCCCCTTCACCGAGCCGTCGATGGAGGTCGACGTCGGCTACACGCTGGTCAAGGGCAAGCGCGTGATCGGCGGCGCGGCGCCGGACGGCTGGATGGAGATCCTTGGCTCGGGCATGGTCCATCGCAAGGTGATCGCCGCCTGCAATCTCGATCCGGAGGAATGGCAGGGCTTTGCCTTCGGCTGTGGGATCGATCGGCTGGCGATGCTCAAATACGGCATGGACGATCTGCGCGCCTTCTTCGACGGCGATCTGCGCTGGCTGCGCCATTATGGTTTCGTGGCGCTCGACGTGCCGACTATCGCGCAAGGGATCGGCGCATGAAGTTCACGCTCTCCTGGCTCAAGGAGCATCTCAATACGGATGCCGATGCCGTGGCGGTGGCGGATGCGCTGAACCGCATCGGGCTGGAGGTAGAGGGCGTCTCCAACCCCGCCGACGTGCTGCGTCCGTTCAAGATCGCCCGGGTGCTCACCGCTTCCCCGCATCCCCAGGCGGACAAGTTGCAGGTGTTGTCGGTCGATGCCGGCGGCGAACCGCTGCAAGTGGTCTGCGGAGCCTCCAACGCGCGCACCGGACTGGTAGGCATCTTCGGCGCGCCGGGGACCTGGGTGCCGGGGCCGGACATGACGCTGAAGGTCGCGGCAATCCGCGGCGTTGAATCAAACGGCATGATGTGCTCGTTCCGCGAACTGGAACTGGGCGACGAGCATGACGGCATCGTCGAACTGCCTGCCGATGCGCCGGTCGGCACCAGCTACGCCGACTATGCCGGGCTCGACGATCCGCTGTTCGACGTGGCGATCACGCCCAACCGGCAGGACTGCATGGGCGTACGCGGCATCGCGCGTGATCTGGCGGCGTTCGGGCTGGGGACGCTGAGGCCGCTGCAGGCAGTCTATCGCATGACGTCGCTGGCGCCGATCGCGGGTGGCGATCCCGCGCCCGACGTGCGGACCGACGATCCGGAAGGCTGCCCGACGTTCTACGCGCAAGCTGTCTCGGGCCTGACCAACGGTGCGTCGCCGAAATGGATGGCCGACAAGCTCAAGGCGATCGGCCAGAAGCCGATCTCGGTGCTGGTCGACATCACCAACTTCGTCTCGATCGATCTCGGGCGACCGCTGCACGTCTATGATCGCGCCAAGCTCTCCGGTCCGCTGGTGGCACGCAAAGCAAGAGACGGCGAGCAGGTCGAGACGCTAAACGGCAAGACCTATACGCTCGATTCGACCATGACGGTGATCGCGGACGACGCGATGGTTCACGACATCGGCGGCATCATGGGCGGCGCGCATTCTGGCGTGTCCGAGACGACAACCGACGTGCTGATCGAGTGTGCCTATTTCGACCCCGATCACATCGCGCTGAGCGGGCAGAAGCTCGCCTTGACCAGCGACGCGCGACAGCGCTTCGAGCGCGGTGTCGATCCAGCCTTCCTCAACGACGGGCTGGCGATCGCGACGAAGCTGGTGCTCGATCATTGCGGCGGCACGCCGAGCGCGATCACCCGTGCCGGCACACCGCCGGTCGAGCAGCGCACACTTGCGTTCGATCCGGACAAGACGCTCACGCTCGGCGGCATGAACGTGCCTTCCGATCGGCAGAAGACCATCCTCGAGCGGCTAGGCTTCGGCGTCTCGGGCGACTTCACCGTCACCATCCCGAGCTGGCGCCGCGATGTCGACGGCGCGGCCGATCTCGTTGAGGAGGTCATCCGCATCGAGGGGCTCGACACGCTGCCGGCTGTTCCCCTCCCGCGGGCCGAAGGCGTCGCCAAGCCGACCGCGACGCCCGAGCAGCGCATCGAGCGTAAGGCCCGTCGAGCGGCGGCGGCGCGCGGTTTCGCCGAGGCGGTGACGTGGAGCTTCCTGTCGAGCAAGGAGGTGGCGCCCTTCGGCGGCGGCCACTGGACGCTGGCCAATCCGATTTCCGAGGAGCTGAAGGTGATGCGTCCGTCGCTGATCCCCGGCCTTGCGCGGGCGGCACAGCGCAACCGTGATCGCGGCGAAAAGTCGGTGCGGCTGTTCGAACTCGGCCGCCGCTATCTCGCGGATGGGGAGCGGCCGACACTGACGCTGCTCATCGCCGGCGAGGCGCAGGGTCGCGACTGGCGCGCGGGCAAGGCGCGGCCGGCCGACGCGTTCGATGCCAAGGCCGATGCCGTCGCCATCCTTGCGGCGGCAGGTGCTCCGGTCGATCGGCTCCAGCTGATCGGGCCGGGCGATGCGACCTGGCACCCGGGGCGATCGGGCCAGCTCGGCCTCGGCCCCAAGCTGATCCTCGCCACGTTCGGCGAACTCCACCCGGAAACGCTGAAGGCGCTGGATGTCGAAGGGCCGATCGTTGCGGCTGAGATCTACCTCGACGCGCTTCCGGCTAAGCGGGACGCCGGGCGGGCGCGAGGTGCTTACGCGCCGTCGGCGCTACAGGCGGTGCGGCGCGACTTCGCCTTCCTCGTGCCCGCGGACTTGCAGGCGGACCGGCTGACCCGCGCCATCGCCGGCGCCGACAAGCACGCGATCACCGAGGTCTCGCTGTTCGACGTCTTCACCGGCGCGGGAGTGCCGGAGGGGCAGAAGTCGCTCGCCATCGAAGTGGTGCTCCAGCCTGCCGACAAGAGCTTCGACGAAGCGGCGCTCAAGGCACTCGCCGACAGGATCGTTGCAGCGGCGGCAAAGGTCGGGGCAACGCTGCGGGGGTGACCATATAAGCCCCTCCCTTTCAGGGAGGGGCTTGCCGTCATCCCCGCCGCAGCAGGAACACGGCGTGTTCGGCCCGGAAATTGGCGGCCCATTCGCTGGTCAGGCGATCGCCGTTGAGGAACCAGGCGCCTTCCACGATTATCCGGCGCTCGCGCAGGAAGGCGCGGAAGTCGTCGATCGTGACATGGTGGATGTTGGGGGTGGCGTACCACGCTTCCGGCAGGGTGCGCGTCACCGGCATGCGACCGCCCCACAACAGCGACGCCCGTACCCGCCAATACGCGAAGTTCGGGAAGGACACGAAGGCGCGACGCCCGATGCGGAGCAGTTCGTCGAGCACCCGATCGGGCGCGCGCGCGGTCTGCAGCGTCTGGCTCAGGATCGCGTAATCGAACGCGTCTGACGGATAGCCGGCAAGATCGACGTCGGCATCGCCCTGCACCACCGAGAGGCCACGTGCCACTGCGCTCGCGACATTGCCGGCGTCGATCTCGATTCCGCGCGCATCGACGCCGCCGTGATCGCGCAGCGCCGCCATCAGCGCACCGTCGCCGCACCCGACGTCGAGCGCGCGCGTACCCGGCGCGACATGATCGGCGATGATCCGCAGATCGGGGCGCAGGTTTAGGATCGCGCGCTGGTTCACAGCCCGCCTGCCCGCAGGAAGCCGTCGACCACGCGGTTGAGTTCGGGTGCTTCGAGCAGGAAGGCATCGTGGCCGTAGGGCGAGGATAGCTCCACGAAGCTCGCCGCAGCGCCGGCGGCGTTCAGCGCCTGGACGATGCTGCGCGATTCGCGCGTTGGATACAGCCAATCGGTGTCGAACGAGACCAGGCAGAAGCGCGTGCTTGATCCTTTAAAGGCGTTGGCCAGTAGGCCGCCATGCTCCTCGCCGAGATCGAAATAATCCATGGCGCGCGTGATGTAGAGGTAGGAATTCGCATCGAAACGATCGACGAAGCTGATCCCCTGGTGGCGGAGATAGCTCTCCACTTGGAAGTCGGCATCGAAGCCGAAGCCCTTACTCTCACGCGCCTGCAGCTTCCGGCCGAACTTCTCGGTCAGTCCGTCCTCTGACAAATAGGTGATGTGCGCCGCCATGCGCGCGACGGCGAGCCCGTCGGCGGGCGGATCGTTGCTCTCGTAATACTTGCCGCCGCGCCATTTCGGATCGGCCATGATCGCCTGCCGCCCGACTTCGTGGAACGCAATGTTCTGCGCTGAATGGCGCGCCGCGCTGGCGACGATCACGGCCGAGCGGACACGTGCGGGGTAGGTCGCCGCCCATTCGAGCACCTGCATGCCCCCCATCGATCCGCCGACGATCGCCGCTACCTCGCCGATGCCGAGATGATCGAGCAGCATCGCTTGGGCACGCACCATGTCGCGGATGGTGATGACCGGGAAGCGCATTGCATAGGGGCTGCCGTCACCCGCCGCCGTCGCCGGGCCGGCCGATCCCATGCACGATCCCAACACGTTGGCGCAGACGATGAAGTGGCGCGCCGGGTCGATCGGCTTCGCCTCGCCCACCATCCGCGTCCACCAGCCGGGCTTGCCGGTGACCGGGTGGACGCTCGCGACATGCTGATCGCCGGTCAGCGCGTGGCAGATCAGGATGACGTTGGCCGCAGCCGCATCGAGCGTGCCGTAGGTTTCGTAGGCGATGGTCACCGGCGCCAGGCTCTGCCCGCCGTCGAGCAGCAGCGGACCCGGCAGGGTGACGCTACGCTGCGTGCCGAAACGCTGGTCCATTGCCATGCCGAGGGCGCTAGGGTGGCGAGGGACACGGTGTCAAATTCCGATTGACAAACTAGAACAAAAGAAGTACATACGCTGTCGGCCGTTGTTTCTCATCGTCGATACGGAATGAGCGAAACGCACGGCGTTTCCTCGGGCGTGCTTCGACGCTACAGGCACCTGCTATGACCACACAGACCGCTCAGCTTCGCCCCAAGCCATGGATCGACGCGATCGCGCCCTATGTGCCGGGCCGCGCGACCACTGACAGCGGGGTGAGGGCCGCTAAGTTGTCCTCGAACGAGAACCCGCTCGGCACGGCGCCTGCCGTGCGCGAGGCGTTCGCGGCGGCGGCGGCCACGCTCGATCGCTACCCGGATGCCGGCGCGACCGACCTGCGCGAGGCGATCGCGGCGCAATACGGCCTCGATGCGGCGCGGGTGATCCACGGCACCGGATCGGACGAGGTGCTGCACCTCGCGGCTGGAGCCTTTGCGGGGCCGGGCGACGAGGTGCTGTTCGTGCGCTACGGCTTCTCGGTCTACCCGATCGCCGCCCGGCGCGTGGGCGCGACGCCGATCGAGGCGGCGGATGTCGATTACGCCACCGACGTCGACACCCTGCTCACCGCGGTGACGCCCCAGACGCGGTTGGTTTATGTCGCCAATCCCAACAATCCGACCGGCACCTATCTGCCCCGAGACGAGTTGCTGCGGCTGCACGCCGGTCTGCCCGCTGATTGCCTGTTCGTGGTCGACCAGGCCTATTCCGAATATCTCGCGCCGGAGGATGACGACGGCGCGTTCGAGCTGGCGAAGCACGCTTCGAACGTGCTCGTGACGCGCACCTTTTCGAAGATCTTCGGGCTGGCCGCCGAGCGGATCGGCTGGGGTTATGGTCCGGCCGACGTGATCCAGGCGATGAATAAGATCCGCGCGCCTTTCAACGTCACCACCGCTGGCCAGCAGGCGGCGATCGCGAGTCTTGAGGCTGCCGACTTCGTCGAGGCGAGCCGCGCGCATAACGAGACGTGGCTAGGATGGATGGCGGACGAGATCGCCAGGCTCTCCAATGCCGGCCTGCGTGCAGTGCCGTCCAAGGCCAATTTCCTGCTCGTGCTGTTCGAGGGCCGCGTGACCGCCGAGCATGCTTATGGTGCGCTGATGGAGAAGGGCTTTATCGTGCGCTGGCTGCCGGGTCAGGGCCTGCGCAACGGCCTGCGCATGTCGGTCGGCACCGAAGAGCAGACCCGTGGGCTGATCGCCGCGCTGCGCGAGATCGTCGGCGCGGACACCTAGATGCTGCCGTTCGCGCGCGTCACCATCATCGGGCTCGGGCTGATCGGCTCCTCGATCGCGCGAGCGGTGCGCGAGCATATGCCGACGGTGCGGCTTACCCTGCATGATGCCGATCCGGCCGTGCGCGAGCGGGTCCGCGACCTCGATCTTGCCGACGACGTGACCGACACGACAGGCGCAGCGGTGATCGACGCCGATCTCGTGATGCTGTGCGTGCCGGTTGGCGCCATGGCCGCGGTGGCCGAAGCGATCGCCGCCGATCTGCCGGGCGATGCGATCGTGAGCGACGTGGGCGGCTCCAAGGCGAGCGTTATCGCGGCGTTGCGCCAGCATCTCCCTCATGCCGTCATCGTCCCCGGCCATCCGGTTGCCGGCACCGAGCATAGCGGGCCGGACGCCGGCTTCGCCAGCCTGTTCAAGGGCCGCTGGTGTATCCTGACGCCACCGGAGGGAACGCCGGAGGCGGCGGTCGAGCGACTCAAGGCGTTTTGGCAGGCCTTCGGCGCAGACGTCGAGATCATGGACGCAAAGCACCATGATCTGGTGCTCGCCGTCACCAGCCACGTGCCCCACCTGATCGCCTACACGATCGTCGGCACCGCATCCGATCTCGAAGGCGTGACGCAGAGCGAGGTTATCAAGTTCTCGGCCGGCGGCTTTCGCGACTTCACCCGCATCGCCGCCTCCGATCCGACGATGTGGCGCGATGTGTTCCTCAACAATCGCGAGGCGGTGCTGGAGATCCTGCAGCGGCTCACCGAGGATCTCACCATGCTCCAGCGTGCGATCCGGTGGGGCGATGGCGATGCGCTGTTCGATCTGTTCACCCGGACGCGTGCGGTACGCCGCTCGATCGTCGAGCAGGGCCAGGACGATGCTGCTCCCGATTTTGGCCGGAAGCATTGAGCGGCTAGACGTTCAATACGTTGATGGCGTTATGAACCGCGCTTTCTATCCCCTTGCGCGGCAGGCCGGACGGGATCGTCTCGCCAAACCGCAACGTCACCGTGCCCGCATGCTTCAGCAATCCCCGAGGCCACACAGCGCCGGCATTTGTCGCGACCGGAACGACAGGCATGGCAAGGCGCGCATAGAGCCCTGCGAAGCCTGCCTGCAGACGCGGCGCCTCCCCGTGCGAGACACGCGTCCCTTCGGGGAAGATCAGCACCGTGCGGTGCTGCGTCCGGGCGCGATCCGCGTCGTGCAGCATGGCACGGAGTGCCGCGGCGCTGGCCGTGCGATCGACCGGGATGACGCCGTGGCGGCGGATCAGCGTGCCGAACAGCGGGATCGCGGCGAGTTCACGCTTGAGCACGATGATTGGTTCGTCGAGCAGCGCCAGCAGCGCCAAGGTCTCGTAGGCAGATTCATGCTTGGCGGCGACGAGCATGGACCCCGTAGGGGGGCTTCCTTCGACGCTGAGCTCTACGCCGACCACCCGGCGCGCAAGCGTCAGGTACATGCGCCCCCAGGCGCGCGCCACGTGGGACACCCCACGCCGGCTGAACGGCGCGATCGGCAGGCCGACGACGACGATCAGCGTCGTCAGCGCGTAGAAGAGCACGGCGAAGATGAGCGAGCGGAGCAGCGTCATCGCCGGTCAATATCCGAACGGCGCCGCGATCCGCCGCAGCACGTATTTGTTGTATTCGGTGAACAGCGTCATGAAGCCGGGCTGACTGCGCACCGCATCGGGGACGATCGTAATGCCTTGCCCGGCGATCATCCGATCGAGATCGGAATGGGCGCGCGGCATGTGCCAGTCGGTGGTGATCAGCCTGGCGCTGCGATAATGGTGGGCTATCAGCCAGCGATCGGTCTCGATGGCGTTTGTGCGCGTATCGACCGACTCCTTCCCCAGATCGACGCAGCAAGTGAACAGCGCTTCCGGCCGTCCGGTGCGCACCGCCAGTTCGCTCTTGCGGACGGTGCGATCGGCGCCCGACACGAACAGCCGTTGCGCGCGATGCCGGGCCAGCAGGTCGAGCCCACGGTCAAGTCGGCCAGTACCGCCCGTCAGCACCACGATCGCGTCGGTCACCTCGTCGCCGGCGGGGCGGGGCAGGGTCAGCGCGAACAGCGCGAAGCCCAGCCCCCACAGAATAATCAGCAGCGCCAGGATACGACGGATCACAGCGTGTGACCCAGCGCGCGCTGCACCGTCAGCCGCGCGACGAGCAGCGCCAGCAGCCCAGCGAGGACGGGCAGGCAGAGCAGCACCAGCCAGGCGATGGGGGGCATGCCGATCGAGCCGACGAGCCCGGAACCGATCTCGCCGATCCGCCGCCCGAGCGCCATGATCACCACGATCGCGGCGACCAGCCCAACGAGCGCGCCGAACAGCGCATCCAGCGCGATCCGCCGCTGGAAGAGGCGCGCCACCTGCGCGTCGGTCGCCCCCATCATGTGCATCACGTCGATCGTTCGACGGTGGGTGTTGAGCGCCGATCGCGCCGCCAGCACCACGGCGGCCGCCGTCGCCCCGGTCATCATCACCACGATCCCGGCGGCGAGCAGGCCAAGCGAACGGATGAGCGCGACGAGCGGCGCGATGAAGCCGGCATGATCATCGATCTGGGCATGTGGCGCGACCATCCGCACCATCTCGGCGATGCGGCTGAGGCGGGCGCGTCCGGTGTCGCTGAGATCGATGTCGATCATCGCGGGCAGCGGCAGGTCGCGATCAAGCCCGGCGTCACCCAGCCACGGGCGCAGCAGAGTCTGCATCTCGTCCTGGCTCAGCCTGCGCGTCGACACCACGCCTTCCTGCGCGCGCAGGAGCTGCTCGGCGGCGCTGGCTTCGCGGGCACGCTGCGCCGGATCGGCGACGATCACCTGGACCGTCACCTGGCGCCCGAGATCGCCGCCGAGCTGGCTCGCTGCGGACTCCATCGCAAGCCCGCCGGCAGACGCGAGTGCTGTCAGGAACATCATGATGGCGATCACCCACGGCATTGGCCCGGCAAGGCGGCCCTCGGGCAGCAGCCGCCGCTCGGCCTGGGTGGCGCCGAGCATCACGCGTAATTCTCCGTTCTCGGCGGATAGCGCAGCGCGCCGGTCGGATCCTGCAGCCGCCCCCTGTCGAGCCGCATGACGTTGGCCGACGCGACCCGGCTCAGCAGGTGAATGTCGTGGGTGGCGACGACGATGGTGGTGCCGAGGGTGTTCAGCGCGTCGAACAGATGGAGCAGCCGCGCCGCCATCTCGGGATCGACGTTGCCGGTGGGCTCGTCCGCCACCAGGATCTCCGGCCGCGCGATCACCGCACGCGCGATCGCGACGCGCTGCTGCTCGCCGCCCGAAAGCGTCGGCGGATTGGCCGATGCGCGATCGCCAAGCCCGACCCAGGCCAGCATTTCGCGCACCGGCGTCACCAGATCGCGCTCGTCGACACCGGCGACGCGGAGCGGCAGCGCGATATTGTCGAAGGCGGAGAGGTGCGGGATCAGCCGGAAGTCCTGGAACACCACGCCGACCCGGCGTCGGAACCCGGGCAGGCGCGCGCGGCGCAGCTGCACCACATCCTCACCGAACAGCCTGATCGCGCCGCGCGACGGCCGCTGCGAGAGGTAGAGCATCTTGAGCAGCGATGTCTTGCCCGCGCCCGATGGCCCGGTGAGGAAGTAGAAGCCGCCCGGAGCAAGCGTGAAGCTCAGGTCCGACAGGGTCTCCGCGCCGGTCCCATAGCGCAGGCCGACATTCTCGAACTGCACGATACCGGACATTCGCTCTGCTGACGCCTTTCCTCGCAAGAGCCTCGCGCGGCACGCTTTCGCACAGGCATGACGGAGGGAGCAAGCGCGGCGCTTGCCAGCCGCCCGCTCGCCGTCCTAGACCCGCCTAAAGGGGTTGCGCGCGTTGCCGAAAAGCCGGACGAACAGGCCATGATACTGAGCTGTCCCGCCTGCGGCACGCGTTACCTGGTGCCCGACAGTGCGGTGGGGGTGAACGGCCGGCAGGTCCGCTGCGCGTCGTGCCGGCACAGCTGGTTCCAGGAGCCCTCGAGCGTGGAACCCGCGCAGGCGGCCGACCTGTTCGCCGCGGTGCCACCGCCGCCGGCCCCGACAGCAACGCGGCCACCATCCGAGCAGCCGAGCCTCGGGCGGCCGCCAACGGGGATGGAGACGCCGCCTCCGCCGCCGGATGCCTTTGCCACGCTCCGCCATGCCGATCCGTCCGACCCCTATGCGCCTGAGCCGCCCTTCCGGCCGCGGCGCAACCGCCTGCGGCAGATGACGGTGCTGGCGGCGCTGGCAGCGGTGCTCCTGCTGGCCGGCGCGGGCGCGGTCGCATGGTTCGGGCCGACTGCGTTTGCGGGTCTGTTCGGAGGCGGCCGCGCGCAAAGCCCGCTGATGCTCCAGGTGATCCGCAAGCCCGATCGCCGAACGCTCGCCACCGGCAACGAGCTGTTCGCGGTCTCCGGCCGCATCGTCAACCCGACGAGCGTTCGGCAGACCGTGCCCGATATCCGCGCTGAACTTCGCGATTCGTCGGGCCACCCCGTCTACGGTTGGACGATCAACGCGCCGGTGCACGAGCTTGCGCCCAAAGGTTCAGCCGATTTCGACAGCGCCGAGGTGGACGTTCCGCAGGGCTCGAAGGCGTTGAACCTCAGCTTCGCCGACAGCAACGATCACTGAGCCGAAAGCGCATTGCACCGCGATTGCGGCTTTGCTAGAGGCACGCCCCTACCGGCCGCCAGACCTTTGCGAAGAGGATCCGGGTGGCTTGGCGACGTGCGGTCGTGGCGGAATTGGTAGACGCGCAGCCTTGAGGTGGCTGTTCCCGAAAGGGAGTGGAAGTTCGAGTCTTCTCGACCGCACCAGTCAGTCCAGTGTCACTATACGAATCGAGACGCCGCGGCGGCAGTGGGTGTAGCTCGAACAAGACACCGATTCCGGCGCGCAACCTCATCCTGCAATGGTGAAGCTGCTGCTGGAGAGGTTGAGGTTCTTGGCGAGCGTCGCGAACTGCACGGCCTTGCCGCTGCCGCTGCCGTCGGCGTCGTAGAACAGGTTGCCGGTGCCCGGATCGTAGATGAGCCTGTCGTCTGCATCGTGCGCGGCGGTGCCGGCGTAGAAGCCGCCTGTTGCAAGCGCGCCATCCGCGCCGATCGTCTTGAAGATCGTGCGATCGAGGTCGATCATGTCCTGGCCGACACTGAAGTCCGCGATCGTGTCGATATTGGTCGCGCCGAGTGTCGTATCGAACAGGAACGTGTCCTTGCCCGATGCGCCAGACAGCGTGTCGCTTCCGGCCTTGCCGTCGATGAGGTTGTCGCCGCCGTTGCCGGTGATGACGTTGGCGAGCGTGTTGCCGGTGGCGGCCACGCTGGCGCTGCCGGTCATCCGCAGGTTCTCGACATTGGCGCCGAGCGTGTAGCTGACCGCGCTCTCCACCTTGTCGGTGCCGCTGTTGGCGTTCTCGCCGACAACATCGCCTGTATTATCGACGAAGTAGGTGTCGTCGCCGGCACCGCCACGCATCGTGTCGGCACCGGCGCCGCCGTTGAGGATGTTGGCGCCGCTGTTGCCGTAGAGGATGTTGGCCAGCGCATTGCCGGTGCCGTTGATGTCGGCGCTGCCGGAGAGCGTCAGGTTCTCGACGTTGGAGTTCAGCGTGAAGCTCGCGCTCGCGTGCACGCTGTCGATGCCGCCACCGGCGACTTCGCTGATGCTGTCATGCGTGTCGTCGACATAATAGGTGTCGTCGCCGGCACCACCATGCAGCGAGTCCGCACCGGCCCCGCCGTCGAGCACGTTGTTGCCGCTCGTCCCGTAGATCCGGTTGGCCAGCGTGTTGCCGGTGCCGGTGAGCGCTGTACCCGACAGGTACAGGTCCTCGACGTTCTGGCCGAGGGTATAGTTGATCGTGCTGTGCACCGCATCGTCGGTGCCGCCACCCGCCGCCTCGGTCACCACGTCGCCGACATTGTCGACGAAATAGGTGTCGCTGCCCGCCCCGCCGAACATCATATCGGCACCCGCTCCGCCGTTGAGGACGTCGGCACCTGCTCCGGCGTCGAGCGTATCGTTGCCTGCAAGCCCGGCGAGATAATCCTTGCGCGAGGTTCCGGTGAGCGTGTCGGCAGCGGCGGTTCCGATCCGGTCGTTGTCGACGAGATTGATCTTCACGACCTCGGTATCGGTGCCGTCGGCAAAGATCTGGCCCGAGGCATGGATCTTGATCGCGATCGTCTCGGTGCCTTCCGCGATCATGTCGTCGAGCACCGCAACCGACGGCAGGTTGATCGTATAGTCCGATGCCGGCGATTGGCTGATGTTGAACGATTGCGTCGAGGTCGGCACATCGACGTCGGAGCCGTTGGTGGCGGTCGACCCCCCAGGCAGGAAGCTCACCTCGATCGTGCCGCTGGCCGACGAGACGTTCTTGAGCGTGAGGGTGAGATCGAAGCTCGTGTCGTTGCCCTCGAGAACCGAGATGGGCGCGGTGACATAGGCCGTCGGCGTGAGGTTGCGATCGGCGACCTCGAAGCTGGTCGCGATGCCCATCTGGGCAAGCTGGTCAGCGGAGTAGACGGTTTCGTTGCCGGCCTTATCGGAGACCACAATCTGGGTGACATTGTAGGTACCGGCCGGCGTATCGCTGGTAACCCCGAGATTGTAGACCGATTTTCCATCGGCAAAAGGGTTCGTCGAACCGTAGAAGGCGACGTAGCCCTGAGGCCCCGATGGGGTTTGCAGGTTGTGGTCGAAGAAGACATCGACAAAATCTACGCCGGATTGTGTATCGGTTGCGCCGACGGTGAAGGTGGCATTGGCGGCTCCCGCGGTCACGTCGATCGTCGACGGCAGCGAGAGCGATGTCAGGACAGGCGGACCTGCATCGGCAGCGGTGTTGCTCTTGACGTTGAAGCCGGTGGCTATTCCCATCCGAACGAGCTGGTTAGCAAAGTACGTGGTGTCGTTCCCCGCATTGTCCCGGACCTCGACCGAAGTCACGTGGTAAATGCCGGACGGCGTGTCGCTGCTAATTGCGAGATTGTACTTCGACACGCCATCGGCGAAGGAGTCGGTCGAACTGTCGAAGGATAGAAAGTTCTGGGCTCCGGAAGCGGTTTGCAGGTTGTGGTCCAATAAGACTTCTACGAAGGCGACGCCCGATCCATCATCGGTGGCACCGGCAGTAAATGTAGCGGTGGCAGTTCCCGCGGTTACATCGATCGACGGCAGCGAAAGCGATGTAAGAACGGGCGGGGTCGTATCGGGTGGAGTATCGCTCTTGACGTTGAAGCTGGTGGCGATGCCCAGCTGAGCGAGCTGGGCTGGGGTGTAAGAGGTGTCGTTGCCCGCCTTATCGCCGACGATGATCTGGGTGACGTTATAGGTGCCGGCCGGCGTGTTGCTGCTTACGCCCAGATTGTAGATCGATTTGCCATCTGCAAAGGAGTCAGCTGAATCGGTGAAGTAGAGGACGCCTTGCGCGCCGAACCCACTTTGCAGGCTGTGATCGAGATAGACGTAGACGAAATCGACGCCCGATCCCGCATCGGTCGCCCCGGCAGTAAAGGTGGCATCGGCAGTGCCATTCGTCACGTCGATCGTTGATGGCAGAGAGAGCGAGGTGAGGACCGGTGGCGTCGTATCTGTCTCAGCCATGTCGCTCCCCTTGTACTGCCCCGCACATCGATCGGCGGCGCCTGCCTTCCGCGCTAAAGCGAACAGAAGGGGACGGCAAGGGTCAGCGCCTAGGTAACGGCAACGCTACGTCTGTCGGTGTATCTGAATTCCAGGTAGCAGGAGCTAACGCCGGGTCAGATTAAGGTGTGGAACCTGGACGTGACCCGCAAAACGGCCGCTAGGTAACCCTATTACCTAGACCGCATTGCCGACAATCCCAAGATGACTGCTCAAGAAGGATTGTAGCGCTCGAGGAAATTGCCGAGACGGGACAAGAAGTCGGCAAGGTCCTTCGGGTCGCTGAAGCCATGACCTTCAGACTTGTAAAAGACCGACTCGACCGGTGAATGACGTGCGGTCAGAGCGTCCACTAGCCGATGCGATTGGCTCGAGGGAACGCGCGTGTCCTGCTCGCCATGGGCAATCAGAAGCGGGATCGATATCTGCCGTTGCTGCTGTAGAGGCGACACGCCTGCAAGGTCGAAGTCGCGGTTTCCCTCCACCCGCTTCTCCCAGTACGGGCTCACATAGCGATCGGCGTGAAACGTTCGCCGATCATGCTGCATGAGGTCGACGAGATCGCTGACCCCGGCATAGCTCGCGGCGCATCGATAATGCTCGACGTCGCGAGCCGCCGCCCACATCGCGGCATAACCGCCATAGGACGCGCCGAAGATGCACACCCGCTTGGGATCGGCCACCCCACGATAGGCAAGCGCCTTGATGCCGTCCAGCAGGTCGTCCTGCATGCCACGTCCCCATTGGCCGTAGCCCTTCTCGACGAAACTTCGACCATAGCCGGTCGAGCCGCGGTACTGGGGTTGGAGCACTGCGTAGCCGCGGCTGGCGAGGTATTGGACGAACGGGTCGTAAACCCAATGGTCACGCTCGAACGGGCCACCATGTGGCATCACCACCAGCGGAAGTTCTGAGGCGGTCCGGTTCGGCGGCAGGGTCAAGTAGGCGACGATGTCCAGCCCATCCCGCGCCTTGTAGTGGATCTGGGTGTTCGCAGCGAGCTTTGCACCATCGAGCCCGGCAATGGCCGAGGTCAGACCGTCCATGCGGTGTTGGGTCTGGTTGAACAGGTAGTACATTCCCGGCCGATCCGGGCTGCTCGTCTCCAGGAGCACGAGATTGCCATCGCGACTCCGGTTCAGGATGCGATTGCTGGTGTCCGGGAAAACATTGTCGATCTTGCGTTGAAGCACCTCCAAGGCAGGGTCGAACCATTTCACATGCGGACGATCGTCCTCGTAGGCTACGCCTACCGTGGCAGGTTGAGTCGGATCGACGACCAGATCCGCCGCGTCGACCTCGGGATGCTCGAATAAGGCGCCTCCTACCTGATCCTTGCCCGGATCGTAGCTGTATACGCCGAAGCGGCCAGTCCTCGCATTGGTCTCGACGATCGGCTTGCCACCTGGACCATCGAACCGCAGCGAATCGATCATGTCGTCGTCGCGATCGCGATCCTGGTCGGTAAGCCGATGAAGCTCGATTCGACGAAACGCTTCGTCTGCCGTGTCGCGGTACCAGATCACGCGCTTCTCATTCACATACCCGAACCCGGCGCGCACAAAACCGGATCGATCGGCGAACCATCGGTAGACGTCCTCCTTCGCCTTCTGGACCTCCGTCGACTCTCCGGTATCGACGTTGATGAGTTTAACGCCAGGGGTGGAGGCTGTTCCGACCTGGGTCGACAACAATACCGAACCTCCTGTCGGCGCGATCCAGATTATTTCTTCGCTGATCTCAGAACGTTTGGAATTGAGCGGCGTGAGCTTGCCGGCAGCTGCGTCCAGCACGAAGAAGCGCTTGCGAGCGAAGAGCAGGTAATAGAGCTGCGTATGACCTATGATCGAGAAGCTCAGCTTGTCGTCACCCACCCATAGGAGATCGGCGGCTTCGACCTTGCCTAGGGGAAGGCGTTGCGCGCACCCTTTTTCCAGCGCCGCAACGGCAATGACGCAGATGGCTTCATTGTCTCCGTGGATGCGTGCAGCGATCCATTTGCCCGAGGGAGAGACAACAGGGTCGGTGAAGAAGGGCCGCTCCGCGAATGCGGACGCCGGCGGCGGGGCTGTTAGTGATGAACCGGCGGATGGGATGGACGGAGCGGCGGCTGCGGCGCGATCGAGCAGCAACAAGCTTGCGAAGGCGAGCGCTCCTAGTCTTTTCCGAAACACCTATTTCCCCTCCGGTTCAGTCACAAATGGACGCCTGCCACGTCTTGGGATCGTAACGCACCTGCAGCCTATGACCCGGACTTGCCGCCGTCGCGGTACTTGGTGGCAACGACGGCAATGATCGCTAGACAATTCTCCTAGAAGGAATGCTCGGTGTCTGATTACACGCATTTTTCGCAAGAGGCCGCATCATGAAAAATGCCATGCTTGCGGGTCCAGCGGTCATTCTCCTGCTCGCAAGCGCCGGCCACGCACAAGTGGCGCCGCGCGCCGAGACGCGCAAGGCGGCTGAACCCGGACGCGCAGTTGCGCCGGCGCTGGCCGAAGCCGTCTCGATCGCGCCGCGAACTGACGGCATGGACGTACGGATCGGCCGGCGTCTGGTGCGGATCACGGCGCTGGCAGGAGACATGGTGCGGGTCCGCGTCGGCATCGATGGCGTGCTTCCCGCCGATGAGAGCTGGGCCGTGCCGCAGGCGGTTCGCGCCGCCTCGTCCAGGGTGAGGGCGATCGCCGGCGGCTTTGCGGCGGGATCGCTGATGGTCACCGCGGACGCTGCGACCGGGCGCCTCAGCGTTGCCGACACTAGCGGTCGCATGCTGTTCCGCGAGGCGGAAGTCCCCTCGGCGCGCGACAGTTCCGGCTTCCAGATCGTCCAGCAAATGCCCGAGGATGCGCATTATTTCGGGCTTGGGGACAAAACCGGCCCGCTCGATCGGCGTGGCCAGGCGTTCACATTGTGGAATACCGATGCCTTCGGGTTCCAGGAGTCGACCGACCCCATCTACAAATCCATTCCGCTCTTCGTGCAGGTCTCGAACGACGGCCATGCCGCCGGCCTGCTGATGGACAATAGCTGGCGCAGCTTCTTCGATTTCGGGCGCACCGACCGCGGCCTGCTGCGCTTCGGCGCCGAAAGCGGGCCGATCGACTACTATATCCTCGCCGGGCCGACGACCAAGGACGTGGTGGAGCGCTATGCGAAGCTCACCGGTCCGTCGCCGCTGCCGCCCTTGTGGTTGCTGGGCTTCCAGCAATCGCGGTGGAGCTACATGTCGGCAGCCGAGGTGCGTGACATCGCGGCGCACTACCGCAAGGATGCCGTCCCCCTCGACGTGCTCTGGCTCGACATCGACTATCAGGATCGCAACCGGCCCTTCACGGTGAACACCAAGACGTTTCCCGATCTCGGGGGCGTTGCGCGCGACATGAAGGCGCAGGGCATCCGCCTCGTGGCGATCACCGACCTGCACATCGCCGACGCGCCGGATCAGGGCTACGTGCCCTATGACAGCGGCATGGCAGGCGACGAGTTCGTGAAGACCGCCGCCGGCAAGCCCTATGTGGCGCCGGTATGGCCCGGCGCGTCGCTGTTTCCAGATTTTACCCGCGCGAAGACCCGCGACTGGTGGGGTGGGCTCTACAAGGGCTTCGTCGACGACGGCATCGCCGGCTTCTGGAACGATATGAACGAGCCTGCGGTGTTCGACACCGCGACCAAGACGATGCCGCTCGACAACCGCCACCGCATCGAGGAGCCGGGCTTCGCGACGCGTACGGCGACCCATGCCGAGATTCATAACGTCTATGGCATGGAGAACAGCCGCGCGACGTATGAGGGGCTGCAGAAGCTCGCCCCCAACGAACGCCCGTTCGTGCTGACCCGGGCAAGCTATGCCGGCGGCCAGCGCTATGCCGCGACCTGGACGGGCGACAACAGCTCGAGCTGGAACCATCTGCGCATGACCGTGCCGCAGCTGGTCAACCTCGGCCTGTCGGGCTTCGCGTGGAGCGGTGCGGATGTCGGGGGCTTCGCCGGCGTGCCGTCGGCAGATCTGCTCACTCGCTGGATCGAGCTTGCCGCCTTCCAGCCGATCTTCCGCGACCACACCGCGGCGGGCACCCCGCACCAGGAAGTGTGGGTGCACGGCCCCCAGCAGGAGGCGATCCGCAGGCGCTACATCGAAGCGCGGTACCGGCTGATGCCGTACTTGTATGCGCTTGCCGACGAAACGGCGCGGACCGGCCTGCCGATGATGCGGCCGGTGTTCATGACCTATCCCGACGCACTGACCGCGCAATGCGACAGCAGCGGCGATTTCCTGGTGGGCGACAGGCTGCTGGTGGCGCCGGCGAACCAGCCCGAGAGCGCGGAGAGCTACGACATCTGCCTGCCGAAAGGCGGCTGGTACGACTATTGGACCGGCCAGATCGCGCCTGCCAAGCCGCATGAGACGCCTCGTCTCGATCGCCTGCCGGTCTATGTCCGCGCCGGTACGATCCTGCCCCGCCAGCCGCTGGTGCAGAGTACGATGGAGACGCCGAATGGGCCACTGGAGCTTGCGGTATACCCCGGCGTGGACTGTGCGGGTTCACTCTACGCGGACGACGGCCATAGCCTCGATTATCAGCGCGGCGTCTTCCTGCGCCAGCAGTTGAGCTGTGCCATGACGCCGAAGGGCATGACGTTGAGCTTCGCCAGGCGAGAAGGCAGCTGGAAACCCTGGTGGAAGACGATGACGGTCAGCGTTTATGGGTGGAAGGGTGCGCCGGGCGCCAGCCTCGGCGGGCGCGATCTTCCTGCCAGCCTGGACGGGGACGGCGTACTGCACGTCACCCTGCCCGATCAGGCCGCACCGGCCACTGTTGTCATAGGAGGCTGAGAGAGCCGCGGCGGACGCGCCGAGCTGCGCCAATCGCGGCGTCCCGAACGGTCACCACGCTCTGGGCAGCATTGGGCGCCGCGAAGGCTGGCCTGGCGCGTGCAACATCGAGAACGCCGTAATTGCCGGTACGCAGGCCCGATCGCGCGATGCGGCCCCACAAGGCTGCGCTGCATCTCTGGGCGTAGCCGGGTGCCACGCCGCCGTGAGCATCGAGCAGCCGGGCGATGATCGCGCCGCATCGGGCGAGCGTCGCCGCATCGGGCGGAGCGTAGCTCGCGCCAGCATGGCGGCTCATCAGCAACGCGGCGTCCATGGCCTCGCTGCCGAACAACGGCTCGTAGCGATCGGCCAGTACCCTGGCGGCCGACCGGATCATGCCGTCCTCATACGCCTGCGAGGCGCCACCGGGGTGAAGCCGGTAGCGCACCAGCGGCGTGGTGATCCGCCCGATGCGGCCATGTGCCCGGATGCGCGTGTAGAGATCGAAATCCTCGGCGAAGCGGTATTCGTCGCGCTCGAACGGCTCCAGCGCCCGCGCTGCCTCACCGCGCATCATCACGCTGGACCAGGCGAGCGGATTGAGCAGCCACATCGTCCAGTCGATCTCGGCCGGGTCGGCGAGCTCGGGGTGCGGATCGTGCCGCACGCGATCACCCTCGAACATCTCGATGGTCGAGGCGACCAGCGCGACATCGGGATGCGCATCGAGATAGGCGAGTTGGCGGGCGAAGCGATCGGGGTGGCAGATGTCGTCCTGATCCAGCCCGACGATGAAGCGGCCCTGCGCGTGGTGCATCGCCAAGGTGCGGGCGGCGGCAGGTCCGCCATTGCGCTCGGCCTGAACCACCCGCAGGCGCGGATCGTCGATCGCGGCGAGAACCGCCAGCGTATCATCCTTCGAACAATCGTCTGCGACGACGATCTCGAAGTCCGGCTTTGTCTGCGCGAGCACGCTGTCGATCGTCTCGCGGATGAAGGCGGCGCCGTTGTAGGCGGCCATCAGCACGCTGACGGTAGGCGGCGTCGCTGTCATGCCACGGCGCGCCGGGCATCCTCGTGCACGAAGCCCTGCGCTGTGCCAGTGCTGGAGAGGATCTGCTCGACGATGAGCCGGCCGACGTCATTCTGCCACAGCCAGAGACCGTTGGCCTGGCCGCGGAAGCTCGCTTCGCCGCCGAGCTTGCCGTGTGGCACGAAGCCGGCGGCGAGCCCGATGCCGTAGACGCCGGGCACGGCGATGCTGTCGGTGTCGACCACGCGGCACAGATCGTCGACCATGCGGCCGCGCACCGGCCCCTCGCAGCGCAGACGGATCGCGCGCCCGCGCTCGTCGATCAGCGGCAGGGCGTGGGGCTGATAGCCGAAGGCGGCGACGACGAGATCGGCATTGTCGAGCAGGTCTGCGGCCGCGGTGTCGGCATCGCCGGTCAGCTGATGGATGTGGAGGCGTGGATCACCCGTTCGGCCGCCGATGCCGAGTGCGTGGACGACGAGTTCGCGCGCCTCAAGCCGGAAGCCGGCAAGGCGGTAGACGAAGCCCGAGAGCGGGCAGATGTCGTCGGGCCCGAAGTCGGTGTATCCGTCGGCGCGCGCTGCGTCGGCCGAGGGGTAGAAGGGGCGGAGCGGCCGGCGGTGGATCAGCGCGATCCCGCCCGGTTCCAGCGGCAGCGATGCTTTCAGCAGGCGCACCGCGGCAGTGATCGCGCTGGTCGATCCTCCGACGATCGCGATGCGGACCGGGCGGCCGTCGGGAAGCCGCTCGATTGCCGCCTCAAGGCCGCCTGTCGCCAGTAGCGTGTCGGACTGGATCAGCCGGTTACCGCAGCGCTCGACCAGCGACATCCCCGCCACCGTCTCTTCGGCCAGCCGGATCGCGGGTTGATGCCCGCCGGTCGCGACCACGATCGATCGCGAGAGCAGCTCGATCGTGCCGCCATCGGCGATGCGGCGCGCGCGTGTCCGCCACAGCCCGTCCGGCGTGCGCTGCGAGGAGATGACCTCGTGGCCGTTCAGTACCGCGCCGCCGAGCGAACGCAGCCGACCCCCGAGCACCTCGCCCAGCCGATCGAGATAGGCCCCAACCTTGGGCAAGGGCACGCCGAGCGCACCCTTGTGTTCGGCGATTGCCTGGCCCGCTGCCTCGTCGGCGATGCCAAGCCCGGCGGGCAGCGCGCCGTCCGCGGTGAGGAAGGTTTCGGCCGAACTGTCCGAGGTGATCTCGTAAGCGCCGAGCCGGCCGCCGCCGATCGTGTCGCCGCGATCGACGATCGCGATGCCGGCGCCGGCCAGCGCATCGAGCTTCCCCGCCTTGCCGGCTGCACAGAGCAGCGCCGTGCCGCCTGGGCCGCCGCCGATGACGACCGCGCCGAGTACACGATCACGCAGCGGCGTTGCCGGTACCACGGCGCGCGGCAAGGCGGCGCAGATCGCGATCAGCGCGTTGGCGACACGATCGACGTCGCTGGACGTCATGTCGTCGGTGACCGGAAGCACCAGCATCCGCCTCGCGATATCATCGGTGGCAGGCAGCGCATCGATCACGCAGCTTTCGCGGAACCATGGCTGCTCACCCAGATGCGGGCTGAAATAGGTGCCGGCGCCGATGCCCGCGTCTGCCAGCCTGGCGATGATCGTCGGGCGATGTACGGCGAGCGCGCCGGGCAGCAGCACCGCCATGAACTGCATCGCCTGGCCATGCCCACGCGGGCGCTGGAGCGAGAAGGCGGCGAGACGTTCGCGATAGCGGCTGGCCAGGATCTCGCGATGCCTGGCGACCGCCTTGATCTCGCCGAGCTTGGCTTCGGCGATGAGTGCAGGCACTTCGGCGAGCTTGGCGTTGATGCCCGGCATCGTCGCCGAACGTCCACCCTCGAAGCCGAAGTTCGCCATCGCGCGGAGCTTATCGATCACGGCGCTGTCGGCGCAATGGATCACGCCGCCTTCGGACGTCGAGAAGGTCTTGGTAGCGTGCATCGAATAGACGACCGGAAACGGCGCCCCGGTGCCGAAGCCGCGGCCCTCGCCATCGAGCGAGCCAAGCGAGGCGGCGGCGTCGATCACGATCGCGACGTCATGCCTGCGGGCAAGCCACGCGTAGCGATCGAGGTCGATCGAATTGCCGAAGGTGGCATAGGGCACGATTGCGCCGATGCGGCGGCCATGCTCGGCGAGCAGCCGCTCCTCGGCCCGCGGGCACAACGCCCAGTCGTCCGGATCGCAATCGGCGAGCAGCGGCGTAAGCCCCGCCCACTGTGCGGCCTGCGCGGTAGCGGCAAAGGTGAAGGCCGGCATCAGCGCGAGCTTGCGGGTGTCGTCGTGCGCCAGTGTGGCGTGGCGCAGCGCGATCATCAGCCCGAGCGTCGCGTTGGCGACGGCAAGGCAGGCGCCGCGGCCGCCGAACAACTGTTCGGTCATCGCGGCCTCGAAGCGGCGCGCGACCGGACCGTAGTTGCTGAACGTGCCCGAAGCCTCGATCGCTTCCAGCCCGGCCGTGAGCAGGCTCAGCTTCGGGGGGTTCGGCCGGATCAAGGGAAGGTCCATAAGCGTCGCTGTCCGTTTCGCATCGGCGGCCAAGTTCGGCGGAAGACTATTGCTTAAGGAGCGCTAAGGAACAGTATACGACGCGACGTTTTCGATCCGATCTGGATAGTTGCGCGGGCGATCGTTGTACTGGCGTCGGCTTGCGGAGCAACGCTTGTCTTGCCAAGGCCTCGCGCCGCACCTCCCGGAGTACAGTGTCGATGAGTATCGCCCGCTTTCCCCGCCGCCGCTATACGGCCGGCTACACCGAAATCGAGCGGCTCGATCGCTTCAGCCAGGCGCTCGGCGGGCCGACGATCTGGATCAAGCGCGACGATCAGCTCGGGCTGGCAGCCGGTGGCAACAAGACCCGCAAGCTCGAGTTCCTGGTAGCCGACGCGCTGGCGCAGGGCGCCGACACGCTGGTCACCACGGGCGCGCCGCAATCCAATCATTGCCGGCTCACCGCCGCCGCCGCGGCCAAGGAGAGGCTGAAATGCCGCCTGCTGATCGAGGAGCGGGTGGCCGGCAGCTACTCGGCGGACGGCACCGGCAATAATCTTCTGTTCGATCTGCTCGGCGTGGAATCGATCGAGGTGGTCCCAGCGGGCAGCGATCTCGCCGGCGGAATGGCGCGGATCGCCGACGCGGCGCGGGCGAAGGGACGCAAACCCTATGTCATTCCCGGCGGCGGCTCCAACCCGTTGGGCGCGCTCGGCTACGTCGCCTGCGCGGGTGAGATCGTCGCGCAGTCGGCCGACATGGGCGTGGCGTTCGATGCGGTGATCTGCGCGAGCGGCAGCGCGGGAACGCATGCCGGGCTCGCCGTCGGGCTCGCAGCGGCGCGGGCTCAAATGACGCTTCGAGGCGTCAGCGTACGGCGCGCTGAGAAGGATCAGGTTGCGCTGGTCGAGGCTCTCGCAGTGCGTACCGCCGAGCTGCTAGGCCATGACGCCGCCATCGTCCAAGGCAGTATCGCGGTCGACGATCGCTGGGTCGGTGATGGCTACTCGATTCCGACGGAGGCGATGATCGAAGCGGTGCGGATGCTGGCTGGCCTCGAAGGCGTGCTGCTCGATCCGGTCTACACCGGCAAGGCGATGGCGGGCTTGATCGGCCAGGTTCGTGAAGGTCGCTGGAGGGCGGGCGAGAACATCCTGTTCGTCCACACCGGCGGCTCGCCGGCGCTCTATGCGTATCGTCCGGTGCTGGCAAAGGGGGTGCCGCAAGCGTGAGCCGCACGATCGGCATCCTGGGCGGTATGGGGCCGGCAGCGACGGTTGACCTCATGGCGCGGATCGTGGCCGGCACACCGGCGGCGGGCGACGAGGACCATCACCGTCTGCTCGTCGACAGCAACCCGCAGGTGCCCGATCGCAATGCGGCGATTGCGGGTGAGGGACCGTCGCCCGGCCCGGCGCTCGTCGCCATGGCGCGCGGGCTGGAGGTGCAGGGCGCCGACCTGCTCGCCATCGCCTGCAACTCGGCACATGCCTGGGCGGACGATATCCGCAGGTCCATCACGATCCCGCTGGTGTCGATGATCGAAGTGACGGTCGACGAGGTGCCGCTCGAGACACGCCGTGTCGGCTTGCTCGGCGCCGACGCTTGTCTTGCCACGGGCTTATACCAGAAGCCCTTCGCCAATGCCGGTATCGAGACTTTGGTGACGGAGGATCAGGCGAGCTTCATGCGGCTGATCTATGGCGTGAAGGCAGGCATCACCGGACCAGACGCCCGCGCCGCCATGGCTGCGATCGCGAGCGGCCTCGTCGATCGTGGCGCCGACGTGATCGTCGCGGCCTGCACCGAAGTGCCGCTGCTGCTGCGTGCGGCAGATATCGCAGTACCGCTGATCGACAGTACCGATGCGCTGGTGCGACGGTTGCTCCGCGAAGCGCGTGCCTGAACGCAACAAGGCTTTCGCATCTGCGGCATGCAAGGCTATCAGGGCTGAGGATGCGCTTTGGAGTTCGCACAGCCGAGATGGCGGTTGTCACGAAGATGAGCAGGATCGGGCGCGGCCGCTTGGCTGCGGGTCTGCTTGTGCTCGGCGCTTCCGCGTGCACCGTCGGCCCGAACTACCGGCCGCCGTCCGCCGTCCGCATGGGCGTGCCCGATGAGTTTTCCAGCGACATGGCGCCGGGAGCCGAGGCGCCGAGCCAGGCTGAACTCGCGACCTGGTGGGCGGCACTCGGTGATCCGCTGCTCGGCACGCTGGTCGAGCAGGCGCTCGCCGCCAATCCCGATATCGAGGCGGCCGGCGCCCGGCTGCGGCAGGCCCGCTCGCAGTACAAGCTTGCCCGCGCATCGCTGTTCCCGACGCTCGATGCCAACGGATCGGGCGGCCGGACGGCGTTGCTCGGCAAGGGCGAAAGCACCTTTATCGCCACGCCGGGCGCCGGCGGCACGGGGGGCACGCTCGGCACTTCGTTCGCGACGAGCGGCAGCTACGATCAGTTCTCCGCCTCGCTCGACGCCGCCTACGAGGTCGATCTGTTCGGCGGCGTGCGGCGCTCGGTCCAAGCGGCCAGGGGCGACTATGCCAATTCGGCGGAGAGTCTGCGCGATACGCAGCGCACCGTCGTCGCCGAGGTCGCGCTCGATTATGTCGACGCGCGATCGGCGCAGGAGCGGCTCGCGATTGCCCACGCCAACCTCAAGAGCCAGGACGAAACCGTCCAGCTGGTCGGCTGGCGGGTGAAGGCGGGGCTGGTCTCCAGCCTCGATCTTGCCCAGGCGCGTGCGCAACAGGAGCAGACCGCCGCGACCATCCCGGCGCTCGAGACGAGCCTCGCGCAATCGCTGAACGCGCTGGCGATCCTGACCGGCCAGGCACCTGGCGCGGTCACCGCCGCGTTCGATCCGCCACGCGCCGTGCCGCTCGCCGATCACGCGCTCGGCGCCGACGTGCCCGTTGCGGTGCTCGCCCAGCGGCCGGACGTGCGCGCCGCCGAACGCGCGTTGGCGGCGGCGACCGCGCGCATCGGTGTCGCCAAGGCGCAGCTCTATCCGGCGCTGCGACTCTCGGGCACGCTCGGTGGCAACGGCACGAGCATCGGCGACATCGGCACCTTCCTGACCGGCACCCTGTTGGCCTCGGTCAGCGCCCCGATCTTCCACGGCGGTGCGATCCGCGCACAGATCGAAAATGCGCGGGGAGGCGCCGATCTCGCGCTCGCCAATTATCACCAGGCAGTGCTGACCGCGCTCTCCGACGTGGAGAATGCGCTGGTTTCGCTCGCCAACAGCCGCCGCCGCGTGGTGATCCTGGGCGCAGCGGTGGAGGACAGCCGCAATGCGCTGATCTTCGCGCAGAGCCAGTACCGCGCCGGGCTGATCGATTTCCAGACGGTGCTCGACTCGCAGCGCACTCTGCTCTCCAGCCAGGACAGCCTTGCCCAGGCACACGCCGATCGCGCGACCGGGCTGGTCCAGCTCTACAAGGCGCTGGGCGGTGGCTGGCAGGAGGCGCCGCTGCCCGCAACGGCGATGCCGAACGTGCCGGCGCAAATCGAGATCCCCGATCTCGCCGTAACGCCGTCGCCGATCACCAACGCCGACACTCAGCCGATCGAAAGGCCCTGACGTGGACCAGCCCAGCACGGCCCCCGACACAGACCTCGACAGCTTCCTCGGCATCGAGACCGGTCATCGCGGCCGCCGGATCGCGCGCCGCGTCGCGATTGGGGTGGCCGTGGTGCTGGTGCTGCTGCTGATCGCGCGCTGCGTATCCTCCGCGCACGAGCGCCCGCGCTATTCGACGGCACCGGTGAAGCAGGGTGATCTTGCCGTGTCGGTATCGGCGACAGGCAATCTCACCCCGACCAAGCAGGTCAATGTCGGCTCGGAGGAATCGGGCATTGTCGTCGACGTGTTCGTCCAGAACAATGATCGCGTCACCAAGGGCCAGCCGCTCGCCCAGCTCGATCCGTCGCGGTTGAAGGACGCGCTGGTCCAGGCGCAGGCGCAATTGCTCTCCGCCCAGGCGACGGTCGCGCAGAACGTAGCAACGGTCGATCAGTCCAGCGCGACGCTGCGGCGTTATCAGGAGGTCGCCCGGCTGTCGGGCGGCAAGGTGCCGTCCGCCACCGAACTCGATCAGGCGCGCGGCGACTTCGAACGCGCGCAGGCCAATCTCAAGGCCGCGCAGGCGCAGGTGGCGCAGGCGCGAGCCAACGTTTCGACCAGCCAGACAAGCCTCGCCAAGGCGACGATCTACTCGCCGGTCAATGGCGTCGTTCTCTCACGCCAGATCGAACCCGGGCAAACAGTCGCGGCGCAGTTCAACGTCGCCACCCTGTTCACGATCGCCGAGGACCTCACCAGCATGAAGCTGGACGTGAAGGTGGACGAGGCCGACGTCGGCGAGGTCCAGGTCGGCGACGATGCGACCTTCACGGTGGATGCCTACCCCGGCCGCACCTTCCCCGGCCAGGTCACCCGCATCGATCTCGGCGCCAACGCGACGCCCAACGTCAACAGCGCCGGCACCACCACCAACAGCTCGACGACGGTGGTGGCCTACACCGCATCGCTGACGGTCGCGAACCCCGATCTCGTGCTCCGCCCCGGCATGACCGCGACGGCCAGCGTGCTGGCATCGGTGCAGCGCAACCAGCTGCTCATCCCCAACGCCGCGCTGCGCTTCACGCCCGACGGTTGGAAGAGCGATGCCGGTGGCCCATTCCAGCTCGGCGGGCCGAAGCAGGGCAGCGGCGGCTTCGGCGTGGCGGGGCAGGAGAAGAAGACCGACATCGGCCGCGGCAGCCGCCAGACCGTCTATGTGCTCGACGGCAAGGGTGATCCGAAGCCGGTCAACATCGTCGTCGGCAGCACCAACGGCACGCTGACGGCGGTTTCCGGGCCGGACGTGAAACCCGGCATGCAGGTCGTCACCGGCCGCCTCGCCGCCGAAAAGGCCAAGTGACGCGGTGACAGAGCCGCTGATCCGGCTGATCGGCGTCACCAAGCGCTTCGGTGCGGGCGCGGCCGCGTTCCAGGCGCTGAAGGGTGTCGACCTCGACATCCAGGCCGGGGACTTCACCGCGGTGATGGGCCCGTCGGGATCGGGCAAGTCGACCACCATGAACATCCTCGGCTGTCTTGACGTGCCGACGACCGGCAGCTTCCTGTTCCGCGGCCATCATGTCGAGAGCCTTGGTCGTGACGAGCGCGCGCTGCTCCGGCGGCGCTACCTCGGTTTCGTCTTCCAGGGCTTCAACCTGCTGGCGCGCACCACCGCGCTCGAGAATGTCGAACTGCCGCTGCTCTATCGCGGCGAGGATCGCTTCGTGCGGCGCGAGATGGCGCTGGCAGCGCTCGACAAGGTCGGCCTGGTCGATTGGGCGAAGCACACGCCGGCAGAGCTTTCCGGCGGGCAGCAGCAGCGTGTCGCGATCGCGCGCGCGATCGTCACCCACCCGGACGTGCTGCTCGCCGACGAGCCGACCGGCAATCTCGATTCCGAACGCTCGATCGAGATCATGCAGCTACTGACCAGCCTCAACCGGGATAGCGGCATCACCGTGCTGATGGTGACGCACGAAGCCGAGATGGCTTCGTTCGCGCGTACGATCGTGCACTTTCGCGACGGGCTTGTGGAGAATGTAGAGAGGAAGGCGGCGTGACCGAGGCGCCGCCGCCACCACGCCGCGCGTCTTCCGCGAGGCTGCTCGGGACCGTGACGCTGCTCGCGTTGCGGGCGATCCGGCGGCACATCCTGCGCTCGTGCCTCACCGTGCTCGGCATCGTAATCGGGGTGTTCGCGGTGGTGACGATGGTGACGCTCGGCAAGGGCGCGACCCAGTCAGTGCACGATCAGGTGTCGAGCCTCGGCGCCAACATCCTGACCGTGCTGCCCGGGCAGGGCAATGGGCGCGGCGGCGGTGGCGAGGCGCCGCAGCCCTTCAAGTACGAGGATCTCGATGCGATCCGCGATCAGGTGACCGGCGTAACATCGGTGGCTCCGCAGGCGCAGACCGCGGCGTCCGCCGTGCACAACGCCGCCAACTGGTCGACGACGGTCAACGGCACGACCGACGCCTATCTCGACGCGCAGAATTGGAAGATCGTCGACGGCCGTCGCTTCACCGACGGCGAGGAGGCGGCCGGCAAATCGGTCTGCCTGCTCGGCAACACCGTCAAGACCAACCTCTATCCGCACGAGGAGCCGGTCGGCACTCGGCTGCGGTTGGGCGCGATCGATTGCGAGGTAATCGGCGTGCTCGCTGCGCGCGGCCAGGGTGGCTTCGGGCAGGATCAGGACGATACCGTGATCCTGCCGATCAAGGCGGTTCAGCGGCGCTTCACCGGCAACCAGGATATCCGGGCGATCATCGTCGCGGCAGACCCCACCTATGATAGTGCCGACGTGCAGCAATCGATCGCGGCGCTGCTACGCGAACGGCGCAACATCCACGGCGGCAAGCTCGACGACTTCATGATCTTCGACAACAAGCAGATCGCCGATACGCTTTCCGGCATCACCAATGTGCTGACCGCGATCGTTAGCGCCGTGGCGGCGATCTCGCTGCTCGTCGGCGGGATCGGAATCATGAACATCATGCTGGTGTCGGTCACCGAACGCACGCGCGAGATCGGTATACGCCTGGCCATTGGGGCCGTCGCGCGTGAGGTGATGCTGCAGTTCCTGGTCGAGGCGGTGGTACTGTCGTGCCTGGGCGGGTTGATCGGCCTCATCCTGGCCTTCGCCGTGTCGATCGGGCTGGCGCAGGTGATCAAGGTGCCGTTCGTGTTCGATCCGTGGACGAACCTGTTCGCGTTCCTCTTCTCGGGGCTGATCGGCGTGGTGTTCGGCTACTTCCCGGCGCGCCGCGCCGCGGCGCTCAACCCGATCGACGCGCTGCGCCACGAATGATCTGGGCTCTGGTCCTTGCGCTGCAGGCCGCGTCGCCCGCTATCCCGGCGCCGGCCGAACAGGAGATCGTCGTCAACGGGCCATCGGCATGCGGTCCGCCGTTCGCGAAGACCTACATCGCGCCGATGGGCGAGCCGGTCCGCACTGACGGCTTCACCGATCCGATGAAGCTGTGGTTTGGTCGCGCCGATGCCGATCACGACGGCAAGCTCACCCTGGCGGAGCTGCAGGCCGACTCGGATCGCTTCTTCGCGGTGCTCGATCAGGATCGATCGGGCGAGATCGATCCCGACGAGATGGCGCGCTATGAGAATGTGGTGGCGCCCGAAATCAAGCTCTACCAGCGCGATCAGGACAAGGGCACCAGAACGGGCAAGCAGCGCAAGGCCGCGAAGGCGGCAGCGCGCGAGCGGGCCGATTACGAGGCGCCCTACGGCGCCGGGCTCTGGTCCTCGCTCAACATCCCGCAGCCGATCGTCTCGGCCGACTTCGATCTCAACCGTGGAGTGTCGCGGGCTGAGCTCGACCGCGCGGCGGCCAACCGCTGGCCGCTGCTCGATCCGACCGGGCGCGGGTATCTCACGCTCGCCACCCTGGCCAAATCACCGGCGCAGATCGATATCGACGCGTGTCGCGCGGCGGCCGACAAGAAGCGGCGATGAACGAGTTCACGCCTCCCCGCCTGCTGGTGGTCGACGACGATGCCGATCTGCGCGAGCTGATCGCGGCTTTCTTGCGCGATCATCATATCGACGTCGAGACGGCGGGCGACGCGGAAGGGATGGATGCCGCACTGTCCCGCCAGCGCTTCGATTGCGTGATCCTCGATCTGATGATGCCGGGCGAGGACGGCCTCTCGATCCTGCGGCGGATGCGCGGGCGGGACCGGACGCCGGTGATCATGCTGTCCGCGATGGGCGAGGATGTCGATCGCATCGTCGGCCTGGAAGTCGGTGCGGACGACTATCTTGCTAAGCCCTGCAACCCGCGCGAGCTGCTCGCCCGTGTGCGTGCACTGCTCCGCCGCACCACGCGCGGCGACGATGTGATCGCCGTTGCCGGCGCCGGCATCACCACGCCCAAGCGGCGCTTCGGGGACTGGTCGCTTGATCTCGTCGAGCGCTCGCTCGACCGCCACGGCTATCCGGCCGCGCCGCTCACCGATGCAGAGTTCCGCGTGCTTACCGCCTTTCTCGATCGGCCGCAGCGCGTGCTCTCGCGTGACACCCTGATCGAGCTTGCCAAGGGATCGGATGCCGACGTCTTCGATCGCGCGATCGACGTCACGATCAGCCGGCTGCGCAAGAAGCTGGGGCCGGGCGATCCGATCCGCACGATCCGCAACGAAGGCTATATGCTGGCGCTGCGACCCGAGGAGGGCTGATGCGCTTCCGCTCGCTGCCGCTGTTCTGGCAGACCCTTATTCTGGTGATCGGTGGCCTGCTGATGGCCCAGCTCGTCTCGATCCTGCTCATCATCTATCTGCCCGCACCGCGCCCCGATTTCTATACGATGACCGAGATTGCCGAAGGGCTCGCCCACGGATCGGGTCCGCACGACAGGCTCGGCGTGCACCGCGTGGCCAGCGCGCCGGAACCCGATGGCGGGATGATCTCCGATCCCAAGATCACGGCGCAGCTTGCCAATCAGCTCGCGAAGCCGGTCGACCAGGTCCGCCTCTTCTTCCTGGCCGATCAGTCCGAGAAGTTCCCGTTCACCCGCGAGCCGGGAGCAGGCGCAGTGCCGTATCGTCATGGTCAGCCCTATTTCTTCAACACCGTCCTCGCCGCGGAGCGCGACCCGGTGGGCGGCTGGCGTATCCTCCGGACGCCGCCGCCTTCGCGCGTGTCCGCATGGCAGCAGCGCACGATGATCTGGTTCGGGCTGAGCGCGCTGGCGATGATCCCGTTCGCCTGGATGTTCGCGCGGCGGCTCACCCGGCCGATCCGGCGGCTGGCCGAGGCGGTCGAGCGGATCGACCATGATCGCGACGCGCCGCCGGTGCCGGCAGAAGGTCCGGCCGAGCTCCAGCTGACTGCTCAGGCGCTCAACGCAATGCACGAACGGCTGCGGATCAACCTGCGCGAGCGCGCCGCAATGATCGGCGCTATCGCCCACGATCTTCGCACGCCGCTCGCCCGCATCGCCTTCCGCATCGAGGCGGCGCCCGAGCAGATCCGCGGACCGGTCCAGGCCGACATCGAGCAGATGCGCGAGATGGTGGCCGCCACGATCGGCTTCCTGCGCGGCGATGCCGGAATGGGCGAGCGGCGGCCGGTCGACCTCGCCGCACTCGCGCGCCGCCTGGCGGGTGAGGCGAGCGACACCGGGTCCGTTGTGGTCGTCTCGGAGATCGAACGCGCGATGGTCAGCGGCGACCGTTCGGCGCTCGAGCGATTGCTCCAGAACCTCATCGACAATGCAGTGAAATACGCCGGCGGCGCCGAGCTGATCGTGCGCCACGACTCCGATCGCGCGCGGCTGGTGGTGGCGGATCGCGGGCCGGGCATCCCTGACGCCGAACTCGATCGCATGTTCGAGCCGTTCGAGCGTCACGAACCCTCGCGCAGCCGCTCGACCGGCGGGCTGGGGTTGGGCCTCGCCATCGCGCGTTCGATCGCGCAGGCGCATGATGGTTCTATCCGCGCGGAGAACCGGGCGGGAGGCGGGCTTGTCGTGACGGTCGACCTTCCGGTCGCCGCCTAGCCCTTCAGGAGCAGCTGCTGGATCGGGATCGCGGCGCCGATCAGGATCAGCACCGCGCCGCCCCCGATCTCGGCGTAACGGCCCAGCCAGACGCCCGCGTGTCTGCCGACCAGCACGCCGCCTGTCGCGATCAGCGTGGTCACGCCGCCGATGATGATGCATGCGGCAAGCAGGGGGATGCCCAGCACCGCAAGGCTGACGCCGACTGCGAGCGCGTCGACGGAAGTTGCCAAGGCGGTCAACGCGATGTTGACCATACCGCCCCTTCCCCTCGGCGTATCGGCGCCGAGCGCGAGGTCACCGTGCCGGGCCTCCCAGATCATGTGGCCGCCCACGCCGACCAGCAGGAGGAAGGCGATCCAGCCGCCATAATGTGCGAACCAGGTCGCCACCGCCTTGCCGATAAGCCAGCCGATGCACGGCATCAGCGCTTCGAACGTGCCGAATATCAGCCCTATCCGGATCGCGTCCTGCAGCTTCGGGCGTCCGAGCGCGGCGCCCTTGCCGACAGAGGCCGCAAACGCATCCACCGACAAACCGAGGCCGAGCGCGCCAAGCGTGAGCATCCCTGCCATGCGATCATCCGGAGCCGACTAGCAGACGACGACGCTTGCACCCTCCCGGCCGTATCGGAGAGCGCCGCATCGTGGTCTTGCCGGGCGGATCACTCCGCTGCCCTCGCCACGGTGGCTCGCAAGAGCACCGAGTATGTTGACGAGGGCCCCGCCATGAACGGCGGGTGACTACTCCCCAGGAACGTGATGTGGATTAGCGACGGAAGGCCGGCTGATCAACCGCTGTTGCGCAAAGCGGTAGCGATGGCGTTGATGGAAAGCTCGATGCCCTCCTTGATCCGTGCATCCTGCTCGCCGGCGCGGTGACGCTTGAGCAGCTCGACCTGGAGCAGGTTCAATGGCTCGATATAAGGTAGGCGCAGCCGGATCGAGGCATCGAGCGCCTGGTGCTTCTCGAGGACGCGGGTCTGGCGGGTGACCGCCAGCAGACAATCATGTGCCTGGCTCCAGCCGTCGCGGATGCGCCCGAAGAAGGTCTCGCCCATCTGCTTGTCCTCGACGAGCGGCAGATAATGCGCGGCAATGTCCATGTCGGATTTCGCCAGCACCATCTCCATGTTGGCGAGCGTCGCGGCGAGGAACGGCCACGTCTCGAGCATCTCGCGCAACAGGCCCATGTCGCTGAAGCCGGACAGCGCCTGCCCGACGCCGTACCAGCCCGGCAGCATGATCCGCGCCTGCGCCCAGCTGAACACCCAGGGAATCGCGCGCAGATCCTCGATGCGATCCGATTTGGTGCGGCTGGCCGGTCGCGAGCCGATCTTGAGCCCCGCGATCTCAGTTAGCGGAGTGATCTGGCGGAAGAAGGTGCGGAACGCGTCGTTGCCATAGACGAGATCGCGATAGGCGGCGAACGCGGTCTCCGAGATCGAGGCCATCGCGCCGGCGAAGCGATCATAGTCGCGATCGGACAATTTGCATTTTTCGAGGCTGGCGAGCAGCGTCGCCGATGCCATCGCCTCCAGGTTGGTGGCGGCGCTCTCGCGTGTCCCGTATTTGGCGGCAATCACCTCGCCCTGCTCGGTGATGCGGATGCGGCCGTTGACGGTGCCCGGCGGCTGCGCCTGGATCGCCGCGAAGGACGATCCGCCGCCGCGGCCGACAGCGCCGCCGCGCCCATGGAACAGCTGCATCGCGACGCCGGCCTGCTCGAACACCGGTGCGAGCGCGCGCGATGCCTGATGCAGCGACCAGACCGAGGTCAAATAGCCGCCATCCTTGTTCGAATCTGAATAGCCGACCATCACCTCCTGATGGCCCCGCGCGGCGGCGAGTGCGGCGATCTCGGGCAGCGCGAACCAGTCCGCCATCACCTGCGGTGCGTTCTCGAGATCGCCGATCGTCTCGAACAGGGGGACTGCCATGATCGGGGCGTGCGGCGCTTCTGCCTCGCTCGCGCCGGGCCGGTAAAGGCCGACCTCCTTGAGCAGCGTATGCACCTCCAGCAGGTCCGACACGCTTGCGGCCTTGGAAATGTTGTAGATGCCGATGCAGGCCGCGCCGTACAGCCGATGCGCATCGGCGGCGGCGCGCAGGATCGCGAGCTCGGACTGCGTCTCGTCCGAATAGCTCCCCCAGCCGCTCGAGAGCGGCCGCGCGCTCGCCAGCTCCTGCCGGAGCACCGCCACTCTAGCCGCCTCGTCGAGCGCAAGGTAATCGGCCTCAACGCCGGCCGCCTTCAGTAACTCGGCGACGACGCGTTCATGGACGTCGGCGTTCTGCCGCAGGTCGAGCGCGGCGAGATGGAAGCCGAACGTGTCGATCGCGCGGATCAGGCGCCCGAGCGCGCCGCCGCTCTTCAGCGTCCCCCCGCCGGTCTCTGCCAGCGCATGGGCAAGCGTCGCCAGATCGTGACGCAGCGCCGCGGGATTGGAATAGGCATCGGCCTTGTTGCGGGAGGGCCGAGGAGGGGCATGGCCGACGATCGCCTCGAAGGTGGCGGCGAGACGGGCGTAGATGCCGGTCAGCGCGCGGCGATACGGCTCGTCGTCACGATTGCGCCCCGGATCGTGCGCGTTCTCGGCGAGGTGATCGAGCGCCGCATCGGTCGGGGTCAGCTCGGTCGAGATCGACAGTTCGGCGCCAAGCCCATGGATCGCCTCGAGGTAGCTGCCGATCACCACTTCGGCGGAGCGCGCCAGGACCAGGCGCAGCTGATCGGCCTGGACGTTGGGATTGCCATCGCGGTCGCCGCCGATCCAGTTGCCAAGCCTCAGGAAGCTCGGCACCCGCGTGCCGAGCGCGCGATCCCAGCGGGCATAGAGCGCCGGCAACGTCGGCAGCAGCACGTCGCGCAGATAGGCCAGTGCGGTGTCGATCTCGTCCGCCACATAGAGCCGATCGCGGCGCAGCGCGCGGGTCTGCCAGAGCAGCGCGATCTGGCGGGTGATCGCCTCCTCGACCAGATCGCCATCCTCGGTCTCCGCGAGCCCGCCGTCCTTCAGCAGCATCAACTCGGCGATGCGATTGCGGTGATCGATCATGCTCTTGCGCCGCACCTCGGTCGGATGCGCGGTCAGCACCGGCACGATCAGGGCGCGATCGAGCAGCTTCAGGATCGCTGGCTTGTCGACGCCCTGCTTCTCCAGCCGAGCGATCGCATGCGCCATGTCGGCATCAGGCTCGGCGGCGATGCCCTGGCGATCCTCGGCGAGGTTGGCGAGCATCGAGAACAGCATGAAACCGCGCACGAACGCGAGCGTGTCATCGAGCCCGAGCGCATCGAGCCCGGTTTCGATCGCGTCTGCCTTGGCGATGCCGCGCGCGCGATCCACCGAGACCGAGCGGATATATTCGATCCGCCGAAACAGCGCATCACCGCCATAGGATCGGATAACGTCGCCGAGCAGCTTGCCGAGGAAGCGGATGTCTGGGTTCTGGGTAATCGGTGGAGCGCTGGCCATGCCTTAGTGCTGCATCGCAGCAGCGATCAGGTCAACGCTTGATCACGCCTCCAGCGGCACATCCCAGTACAGCCAGTCGCGCCAGCTTTCGTGGAGGAAGTTGGGCGGGAAGCGGCGGCCATTCTCCTGCAGCGCCCAACTGGTCGGGCGAACGGGTTCGTGGGCGAGCTTCATGTGCGCCTGCTTGGGCGTGCGGCCGCCCTTGCGCAGATTGCACGGTGCGCACGCGGTCGAGACATTCTCCCAGGTCGTTCTGCCGCCTTGCGCCCGGGGAATGACATGATCGAAGGTGAGATCGTGGCGGTCGCCGCAATATTGGCAGGCGAAGCCGTCGCGCAGGAACAGGTTGAAGCGCGTGAAGGCCGGGTGCGTCGAGGGGCGGACGAACTGGCGCAGCGCGATCACCGAGGGCAGCTTCATCGTGAAACTCGGCGAATGCACCTCGCGCTCGTAGTGCGACACGATGTCGACGCGCTCGAGGAAGACCGCCTTGATCGCGGTCTGCCACGGCCAGAGCGATAGCGGATAGTAGCTGAGCGGCGTATAATCGGCGTTGAGCACCAGCGTCGGGCAGCCATCGGGGTGCCTGCTGAGATCGGAGTGTCGGATCAGGTCGGCATGGTACATGGAACGTCACGGGCCTCCGCTGGCGCGGCGTCGCCCCTCGGCTTCCAGCCCTGTCGCACTCAGGACGCGATGCCGGTAGGGCAGCGTCGTCTTCGTCGCCATGCCGGATGCCCGATCATGGTGACGCGTGCATGACATAGTAGTCGCGACTCGGGGTCAAGGGCCGGATGCATGATTTCCACAGCCGATGCGCCAATCGTTACCCGCTTCGCGCCGAGCCCGACCGGGCGCCTGCACCTCGGCCACGCCTTTTCCGCGGTCCGCGCGCATGATCTCGCGCGTGGGCAGGGTGGTCGCTTCCTGTTGAGGATCGAGGACATCGATCCCGGCCGATCGCGCGAGGACTATGTCGTCGGCATCGAGGAGGACCTGCACTGGCTGGGGCTCGCCTGGGACGATCATCCGATCCGGCAGTCGGCGCGGCTTCATCTGTATGCGAAGGCGCTCGATCGGCTGAAGCGGGAGGACCTCGTCTACCCGTGTTTCTGCACGCGTGCCGAGATCGCGGCCAGTGCGTCGGCACCGCATGGTCCTTCCGGGGCGGTCTATCCGGGTACATGCAAGGTGCTGAAGGCGGCTGAACGTGCGGACCGTATGTCCGCAGAGCCGCACTGCTGGCGGCTCGACATGGCGCGCGCAGTGAGCCGGGCAGGGCGGCTCGACTGGTGGGATCATGTCGCCGGCATCGTCACGGCCGCGCCGCAAGCGCAGGGCGACGTCGTGCTGGCGCGCAAGGATGCGCCGGTCTCTTATCACCTTGCGGTCACGGTCGACGACGCGGCGCAGGGCGTCACCGAAGTCGTGCGTGGGGCCGACCTGTTCGACGCGACGCATGTCCACCGGCTGCTGCAGGCGCTGCTCGATTTGCCGACCCCGCGGTACCACCATCATCCCCTGCTTGCCGGCGCCGACGGCAAGCGGCTCGCCAAGCGCAGCGGTGCGCCGAGCCTTACCGCGATGCGGGCCGTTGGGTACGCGCCTGGTCCGATCGTGGCGGCCGTGCGGGAGGGGCGGATGCCGGTTGGATTCGGGATCGACCGCGCCTAGATACCGTTCATGCAAACCTTCCTCGTCATCGTTGTCGTCCTCTTCGCCCTGGGTGCGCTGGTCGCGCTGGTGCGGGGGATCATCGCCTTCCTGCGCACTACCGAGGCGGATCTGCGCCGCGATCCCGCCGAGGGGCCGAGCCAGTCGAGCCTCAAACAGAACAGCATGATGTGGCGGCGCATCCAGTTCCAGGCGCTGGCGGTGATCGCCGCCGTGCTGCTCCTGCTGCTGGCGCATCCGCACACGTCCTGAGTTCGCCGCATGGTGAAGCTCAACAAGATCTACACCCGCACCGGCGACGGCGGCGAGACCGGGCTGGTCGACGGATCGCGCACGCCCAAGCACGATCCGCGCATTGCTGCGATGGGCGAGGTGGACGAGGCCAATTCGGCGATCGGCATTGCGCTGGTCCATCTGCCGGCGGAGAGCGAAGCGGCGGCGATGCTCGGGCGCGTGCAGAACGAGTTGTTCGATCTCGGTGCCGATCTCGCGACGCCCGGCGAGGACTTCGCGCCGTCCGAGATGACGCTGCGCATCGTGCCCGCTCAGATCGAGCGGCTTGAGCGCGAGATCGACGCGATGAACGCGACACTGTCGCCGCTGACCAGCTTCATCCTGCCGGGCGGCGAGGCGGCGGCGGCGCATCTCCACCTGGCCCGCACGATCGTGCGGCGTGCCGAGCGGGCGGCGGTGGCGGCGGCCGCAAGTCGGTCGCTGAACCCGCTGGCGCTGCACTATCTCAACCGCCTGTCGGATCATCTGTTCACGCTGTGCCGGGTGATCAACGGCGGCGGCGCGCGCGACGTGATGTGGACGCCGGGGGCGACCCGCGGGGCCTGAACGTGCATGGTGTCTCCGGCGGAAAGCGTGATACGCTGCGGCGAACACGAGCAGGAGGGATGGACATGCGCAAGCTGATCATGGGTGGAGTGGTGCTGACGGCAGGGCTCTGGCTGGCCGCACCGGCGAGTGCCGCCGGCGATGTCATGAAGGTCTGCGGCGCCAAGTACCAGGCGGCCAAGGCGGACAAGTCGCTGCCTGCCGGGCAGACCTGGGCGCAGTACTTGGCCCAATGCCGCGGCACGCAATCGGCTGCGGCACCTGCGCCTGCGCCGGCCGTCAAATCTGCAGGAGGTGCCGGGCATCTGCCAGGCGCGCAGAGCCCGGCGATGGTGGCGATGCACGATCGCCAGCACAAGTGCGGCCAGCAGTGGAGCGCCGACAAGGCCGCCGGCAAGGTGCCGAAGGGCCAGACTTGGCCGCAATATTGGAGCGCCTGCAACACCCGCATGAAGGGCTGAGCTAGCCCGGCAGCAGCAACCCCGCGAACGCCGCCGACATCAGGTTGGCGAGCGATCCGGCGAGCAGTGCCCGCGAACCGAGCCGCGCGATCGTCGGGCGCTGGTTGGGCGCGAGGCTGCCGGTCACCGCCATCTGGATTGCGATCGACGAGAAATTGGCGAAGCCGCACAGCGCGAACGTGACGACCGCGACGGTGTGCGGCGACAGCATGCTGTCCTTGCCGAGCGAGATGTAGGCGACGAACTCGTTGAGCACGATCTTCTCGCCGAACAGGCCGCCGGCGATCCCCGCCTCGCGCCAGGGGATGTTGAGCAGGTACATCACCGGCGCGAACAGATACCCCAGCAGCCTTTGGAAGGTCAGGCCATCGATGCCGAACCAGTGGCCGACGCCGGTCAGCAGCCCGTTGGCGAGCGCCACCAGCGCCACGAACGCCAGCACCATGGCGCCGACCGCGACGGCGAGCCGCACCCCGGTCTGCGCGCCCTGCGCGGCGGCCATGATGATGTTGGCGGGCTCCTCGTCGTGGGTCTCCGGCGCGACGATCACGGCCTCCTGCAGCTCCGGTGCTATCGCGCCGATCGGATCGGGCATGATCATCTTGGCCATCAGCAGGCCGCCCGGCGCCGACATGAAGCTCGCCGCGAGCAGATAGTCGATGCGGATGCCCATCGAGGCATAGGCGGCGAGGATCGTGCCCGCGACGCCCGCCATCCCGCTGGTCATCACCGCGAATAGCTGCGGCGGGGTGAGCCCGGCCAGATAGGGGCGGATCACCAGCGGCGATTCGCTCTGCCCGACGAAGATGTTGGCGGCGGCGCACAGCGATTCGACGCGCGACACGCCGATCACGCGTTCGATCCCGCCGCCGATCCAGCGCACCACCAATTGCATGATCCCGACATGGTAGAGGATCGACACCAAAGCGGCGAAGAAGATGATCACCGGCAGCGCCTGGATCGCGAACATCTGGCCGAGCGGATCGGTCGCGAGCCTGCCGAACAGGAACTGCGTGCCGGCATTGGCATAGCCGAGCAGGTCCGCCACGCCGCCGGACATCCACGCGAGCACCGCCCGTCCCCACGGCACGTACAGCACTAGCACCGCGATAGCGGCCTGCAGCGCAAACGCCGATCGCACCACGCGCGGCCTAATCGCCCGACGATCGGCCGAGCAGGCGAAGGCGATCAGCAGGATGAGCGCGATGCCGGCAAGTCCAGTCAAGATCTTGGTCATGGGCGGCGGATTACTCCCACTCGGGAACGTCGGCGCCGAGCATACACAGGTCGAGCCCGCCTCCAAGGTCGACCAGGGCGGAAGCGGCACGTAACTGCGGCCTGACATTGCAGGCTACCGGTCGGCGTCGCCTGCCGCTAAGGGCGCCACCATGTCCACCTTGCCCGATCTGCTCCCCGATCCTGCCATGCTCGCCAAGGCGGAGACGCTGACCGAGGCGCTGCCCTATCTCCAGCGCTACGCCGGGCAGACCTTCGTGGTGAAATATGGCGGGCACGCGATGGGCGATCCCGAGATGGCGAAGAGCTTCGCGTCGGACATCGTGCTGCTCAAGATGGTCGGCATCAACCCCGTAGTTGTGCATGGCGGCGGGCCGCAGATCGGATCGATGCTGAAGCGATTGGGGGTCGAATCGCGCTTCGTCGATGGCTTGCGGGTGACCGACGCGGAGACCGCGCACATCGCCGAAATGGTGCTGGCCGGATCGATCAACAAGGAGATCGTCGGCTGGATCGGGCAGGCGGGCGGCAAGGCGGTCGGCCTGTCGGGCAAGGATGCGCGGCTGGTGGTGGCCGAGAAGGTCGGGCGCAGCGCGGCGGATCGGAACCACGGCATCGAACGGCATGTCGATCTCGGCTTCGTCGGCGAACCCAAGCACGTCGATCGCACGATCCTCGATACGCTGTCGGCGTCGGGCTTCATCCCGGTGGTGGCGCCGATCGGCATCGGTGCGGACGGCGAGACCTACAATATCAACGCCGACACCATGGCGGGCGCGATCGCCGGTGCGCTCCAGGCGGCGCGGCTGTTCCTGCTGACCGACGTCGCCGGCGTGCTCGACAAGGATCGGCAGCTGCTCTCCGACCTCGTGCCTACGGATGTCGAGCGGCTGAAGGCGGACGGCACCATCTCAGGCGGCATGATCCCCAAGATGGAGACCTGCGTCCACGCCATCGCCGCCGGCGTCGATGCAGCCGTGATCCTCGACGGGCGCATCCGCCACGCGCTGCTGCTCGAGATCTTCACGCGGCAGGGGGCCGGCACGCTCGTCCGGGCCAACTAAGCCATCCTTGGCGCCGCGTGCCGGCAACGCTAGATAGATCGCTCACCTCTCGAAAGTACCCGCGATGAGCATAGTGCTCGATGTCATTTCCCAGCTGCTCGTGATCGTCTGGTGGATCATCATGATCCAGGTGGTGCTGTCGTGGCTGATCGCGTTCAACGTGATCAACACGCAGAACCAGTTCGTGCGGCAGTTCCTCTATGCGCTCTCCCGCGTCACCGAGCCGATCTACCGGCCGATCCGCCGCGTGCTTCCCGATTTTGGCGGGCTCGACTTCGCGCCGCTGATCGTGCTGCTGATCATCGGCCTGCTTCAGCGCGAGATCGCCCATCTCTCGCTGATGTACATGGTATCGGAATGACGGCGGACGTCATCGACGGAAAGGCGTTCGCGGCGCGATTGCGTGAACGCGTGGCGGCGTTGGTCCCGGCGTTCGAGGCGGCGGCGGGGCGCAAGCCCGGGCTGACGGTGGTGATCGTCGGCGAGGATGCGGCGAGCCAGGTCTATGTCCGGTCCAAGGGCCGCGCGACCGAGGCGGCGGGCATGGTCTCGACCACGCATCGCCTGCCTGCGGATACGACGCAGGAAGCGCTGCTCGCGCTGATCGACGTACTCAACGCCGATGCGACGGTGGACGGCATCCTCGTCCAGCTGCCCTTGCCCAAGCATATCGACGAAGCGCGCGTGATCGCCACGATCGATCCCGACAAGGATGTCGATGGCTTCCACGTCGTCAATGTCGGGCGGCTGGGCGTCGGGGAGGAGGGATTCGTTCCCTGCACGCCATCAGGCTGCATCATGCTGCTGGAGGACCGGCTCGGCGAACTCTCCGGATTGAACGCGGTGGTGGTCGGGCGTTCGAACATCGTCGGCAAGCCGATGGCGCAGTTGCTGCTCGCCAAGAACTGCACGGTGACGATCGCGCACTCACGCACCAGGGACTTGCCCGAGGTCTGCCGCCGCGCGGACATTCTCGTCGCGGCGGTCGGGCGGCCCGAGATGATCAAGGGCGACTGGATCAAGCCGGGCGCCGCGGTGATCGATGTCGGCATCAACCGCATCGATGATGGCGCGGGCGGTACCCGGCTGGTCGGCGATGTCGACTTTGCCGAGGCACTGGATGTTGCCGGTGCGATCACGCCCGTGCCGGGTGGGGTCGGGCCGATGACGATCGCGGTGCTGCTCCGCAACACCCTGGTCTCGGCCTATCGCCGCGCCGGTGTCGAATTAGCGAAGGACGCGATCTGATCGCGCTGTTCCTCTCGGCCTTCGTCACCTTCTTCGTGGTGATCGATCCGCCCGGTTGCGCGCCGATCTTCGCGGGGCTGACGCGCGGCACCGACATGGCGCACCGCACCCAGATGGCGGTGCGATCGACGCTGGTGGCGGCCGCGATCCTGCTCGCCTTCGCCCTGCTCGGTGAGCCGTTGCTCCGCACGCTCGGCATCAGCCTGGACGCCTTCCGCATCGCCGGCGGCATCATGCTGTTCCTGATCGCGCTCGAGATGGTGTTCGAAAAGCGTCAGCAGCGCCGCGAGACTCGTGCCAACGAGGTCGCGAGCCACCCCGAGCAATATGAGGACATCTCGATCTTCCCGATGGCGATGCCGATGATCGCCGGGCCGGGATCGATCGCGTCCGCCATGCTGATGATGCAGCGCAGCCATGGCCTCGCCGCACATGCCATCGTGCTGGGCGCGCTGGCCGCCAACCTCGCGATCATGATGGGCGCGTTGCTCGCCGCCGGGCCGCTGATGCGGGTGCTCGGCTACAAGGTGGAGGCGGTGATCACCCGCCTGCTCGGCGTGCTGCTGGCGGCGCTGGCGGCGCAGTTCGTCATCGACGGGATCAGGGCTTCGTTCGCTTAGAAGCCCGCCATCTATCAATCACGGTGATGTTCAGCCTGTCACCTTCCACAGTTGGTATGGCGAGTTGGCCGGCAGCGGCTGCCTTGCCAGCCAGGGCGGCGTCCACCCGGTCTGCAGCTTGGCGTAGAAGCCGGCCGGCGCCTCGGCCTGGTAGATCGTCGATTCGGACATGTGCGGGCAGAGCAGCAGATATTGGGCATGGTGGGCGGCGATGATCGCATGCGCCTGATCGGGCGTGCCGCGGAAGGCATGCTCGGTGTCGAGGATCGCGCGCCAGTTGCGGTGATACGGTCCGGACACCGCATTGTGGTGGGTCAACGTGATCAGCCGCGGCCCGTTGTCGATCAGCGTGAAGAAGGTCGCCGGCGGCAGCGCCGCGATCGGGGCGAGTGCCGGGATTGTCGGGCAACGGCGGTTGGCGAGCTTGACCAAGTCGGGTTTGGCTTTGCCGCCAGGTTTGGGCGGAGCGGGCAGCTTCTCGCGACCGGTGGCTATGCTCCACAAATTGGCGATCTTGAGGTTGCCGTAGCGGTCCGGCAGCTTGTCGAAGCCGACGGTGAAGATCAGTCCAGAAGCGATCAGGAAGGCGGCGACCGGCCCGATCACACGCACCAGCACCGATCCGCTCCGGCGCAGCGTGGTGAAGCCCCACAACGCGATGAAGGCGCCGCCGGGCACCGCCAGCATCTCGGCGCTCGGCGCGGTGCGGATCTGCCAGAACAGCAAGGCGGTGGCGAACAGCGCGAACAGCGCCACCGGCGCCCATTCGGCCGCCGCGCGCGTGCCCCAGCGTCGTGTCATCGCGATCAGCGCGCCGATGGTGCCGACGAACGCCATGGCCGCCATCGGCACGAAGGTGGTGAGCGGGTGCAGGTAGATCGGCCGCGCCTCGCTGACATGACTCAGCCACAGCCTGTCCGCCTCGGGCGGGATTCCCTCCAGCCGATGGCCGAAGCATTGCGGGAAGCCGAGAACATAGATCGCGCCCGCCGCCCCGCCGGCAATCGCCACCAGGGCGAGACGCACCACGGAATGCCGGGCCGGCACGCAGGAGATCGCCACCAGCAGCGCGGCGGCCACGGCGACCGTCGTCATCCATACCGGCGAGAGGGTGTCGCAGACCGGGTGCCAGTTGTCGTTCGAGGCGAAGACCAGGAAGCACACGACCGTCGATATGGCGAGGCTCGCGCCGTAGCTCCTGATCCGCGGCGTCTCGGCGGCGTCCCACGCCCAGTGCAGCGCCACCGCCGCGCCGGCAAAGGCGACATAGGGCAGCATCTCCAGCCCGATCGCCAGCGACAGCGCCGAGGACAGGGCGATGATGATCCCCGATCGGCGCATGTTCGGGTCGGTTAGCCCCGCCACCGTCGTCATCAGGAAAGCGAGCTGCCAGCCGTGGTGATCGATGCGCAGCGGCGCCCACATTCCCATCGCATCGCCGGCGCACAGCAGCAGCGGCAGGCCGAGCACATAGGCGCGGGGGCCGACGAGGCGGCGCACGGTGAGCGCGCTCATCAGCATCGCCAGCAGCATCGGCAGCATCGGCGCGATCGCGCACGCCCAGCGATAGGCGAGTTGGGTGCCGAGGACAGGCTTGAACAGCAGGATCAGTCCGGCAAGCGGCAGATCGACCAGCCGCGACCAGTGGATGGAATAGCCGCCGGGCGGGTTCATCCGATACTGGCGCAGATCGTACCAGCCTTGGCCGGCCAGCCAGTCCCGCACCTGATCGAAGCGCATGTTGTCGTCGGTATCGGAAAGCGCGAACCAATGGATCGCGTTGGCCTTCTCGATCAGCAGGATGATTGCGACGACTAGCCAGAAGCCGAACACGACCAGCTTCCAGCGCCGATCGACGAGGTCCTCGGCCCACCGCTCGACATCGGCGAAGAACAGCTCGGCCTTGGTGGCGCCCGGTGGCGGGTCGAGTTCGTCCATAAGGCGGCTTCACGTCCGATAAGGATTTGAGATTTACTGCTCCCCGCTCTAGTCGCTGGTGGGGCGGGAGCAAGAGGTGCGCGGTTTGCGTGACGGATTGGTAAGGTCGTGGAACGGGCTCGACGAAGGGCATCGCGCGCTGGCCTTGCAGCTGCTGCGCTACGGTATCGTCGGTGTCGGCGTCACGCTGTTCCAGATCTCGATCTACAATCTGCTGCTCGGCGCCGGTCACCAGCGTGGGCAGATCGCCAATCTGCTGGCGAGCGCGGCGGCGATGGTGATCGGCTACACGATCCACAGCCGCTTCACCTTCAAGGCGGACGAGGGCCGACATGATTTTGGCCGGACCGTCTGGAAGTTCGTCGTGGTCAACCTCGCCGGCATCGCGCTCAACGGCTTCTGGGTCTGGTTGATCTCCCGGCAGCTCGGCTTGTCGCCGCACTGGGCCTCGCTGCCGTTTTTCTTCGTGACGCCGGCCATGCTGTTCTGGCTCAACCGCAAGTGGGTTTTCGATTGACGCCGAACCCGCGTAAGACCGCTGGATGATCGCGCCTGCCCCGCTGATTTCCGTGCTCGTGCCCGTGAAGGACGAGGAAGACGCGATTGCGTCGTTCGTGGCGCGGGTGTCCGCCGTGCTCGATGGCCTGCAGGAGCCCGATGGCTGGGAGATCCTGTTCGTCGATGACGGCAGCCGCGACGCTACGCTGGCGGCGATCGCGGCCGCGAACCGGGCCGATCCCCGCATCCGCTGCATCTCGCTCTCGCGCAACTTCGGCAAGGAGGCGGCGCTGTCGGCGGGCCTCGATCACGCGATCGGCCAGGCAGTGATCCCGCTCGATGTCGATCTGCAGGATCCGCCGGAAGTGATCGGCACGATGGTGGGGCGTTGGCGCGAGGGCTTCGACGTGGTCTACGGGGTGCGCCGCAGCCGCGAGAGTGACAGCCTGCCCAAGCGGCTGACCGCAGACCTCTACTACCGCGCGCATAATTATCTCTCGGCCGACAAGATCCCCGAACATGCCGGCGACTTCCGCCTGCTCGATCGCAAGGTGGTCGACGTCATTCGGATGATGCCCGAGCGCAATCGCTTCATGAAAGGTCTGTTCGCCTGGGCGGGCTTCCGCCAGACCGCGGTGGAGTATGACCGCGCCGAACGCGCGCTCGGCCAGACCAAGTTCAACTACTGGAAGCTGTGGACGCTGGCGCTCGACGGCATCACCTCGGGTTCGACGCTGCCGCTGCGCGTGTGGAGTTACCTCGGCGGGATCGTCGCGGTGGGGACCTTGTTCTACGCCGCCTATCTGGTGTTCCGGACAATCTTCCGCGGCGGCGACGTGCCTGGCTACCCCTCGCTGATGGTCGCGATCTTGTTCTTCGGCGGGGTGCAGCTGCTCTCATTGGGCGTGCTCGGCGAATATGTCGGGCGCATCCTGGTCGAGACCAAGCACCGCCCGATCTACATCGTGCGCGAGACGATCGGTGGCCCGCTGGTGCCGGTGGCGCGGTAGATCAGCCGCTTGGTAGGGTAGGCGCCAGCGCGGGCGCGGGATGATGGACGATCCGATATAGCACGCCGAAGCGATTGCCGGTCCATACCGGCACGAGATCGGGATCGATCGGCCAGCGGTTGCGCGGCATGTCGATCATCCAGACATAGTCATAGGCATCGCGCGGGAAATATTCGAGCGCGATCTCCAGGATCGGCTCGTTGCGTGCGCGGCAATCGGGGCGGCGAACGATCTGCGACGGATCATGCGAATAATAGCGCCCCGCCGGCGGGTAGGCGATGCGCAGCAGCTGCGCGCCCGGCGCCTCCCACTGATCGTTGACGAACGCCTGCTTGCGGACCGTCGCCATCGACGAAAGATGCTCCATACGGGAGGTGTACCAGGCGGATCGGCAGGGGATATTGGCGAGCGCCATCACGCGCGATCCCATCGGCACATGATCGAGCGCTTTTAGCTGCGTCCCGTAGTTGCGCTCGTATTTGAGGAAGGCGAGCGTGGTCACGCTGATCCGGCCGACGAAAAACAGGGTAGCGGCGATCGCCAGCCCGATCGCGAGGCGACGATCCGCCACCGGGCGCAGCGCGACGATCAAGATCGCGAGCATATAGGGCACCAGCCGCATGTCGGCATAGGCCGATCCCAGCAGCACGCGCGGCAAGCAGAGGAACACCGCGAACAGTGCCGCTGCACCGATGCCGAGTGTCGCGTCGTAGCGGCGCCACGGCCGCGACAGCAGCCCCGCGAAACCGACGGCGTAGAGCAGGACGGCGCCGGCCAGATCCCACGCCTCGACCCGCTCGCGCAGCACCGAGCGCAGCCAGATCCACTTGAAATACAGGTTGAACCAATCGAACGTGCCGTGCGGGGTCTGGCCGCCGCCGCGCGGCACCAGCAGCAGGGCAGGCGGGGCCAGCGGGAGGCAGGCGATCACCGCACGCCAGCCGCTTTCCAACCACGGCCGTCCCTCGTTCCGGCGCCGCACCACCTCCGCGATGAAGCAGAGCAGCCCCAGCGTACCCCAGGCGAAGCTGTGCGCCACCCACAGCAGAAACGAGACTGCGAAGAAGACGTAGGGCCGTGCCTTCAGGTGGCCCGTGCGCGCCATCCGCAGCCAGAAGGCAAACGCAATCAGCATCAGGCCCATTGCGAGCGCAAAATTGATGAAGCCGAACTGGAAGGGGTAGCCGTAGGCCAGCGGCAGCGCGAACACGGCGGTCGCGGGTACGCGGCCGTGGATCTCGCGCGCCAGCAGCAGCAGTCCCGCGACCATGATGCACGGGATGGTGATGACGATCAGCTTTACAGCCAGCTCGAGCCCGAGGATCGGCCCGAGCAGCTGGACCAGGAGATCGCAGCCGAGATTGCCGATCAGCGCCCAATTGAAGCGGTAATAATGCGGCAGGAACGGCGAACTGCCGATCTCCAGCTGCACCCGATAGCGGCCCATATGCCCCATCAGATCGGTCAAGGGTGGGATCGGCGGGAGCAGCAGCGGCACCGCCGCCAAGGCGATCATCGCGAACGCGAAGGCTCGCGTCTCCCAGAAGCGCGACAAAGGCGACGGCGGCGGCTCGGTCATAGGCCTTATCGCGATAGTCCGCGCCGGGGGGCGCGGGCAAGCAGCGATCAGCGGATGACGCGGTAGAGTCGTCCGGCGAGGCCAGGCACCGCGATCGGCTGCAGCCAGGAGGGTGCGGTGCCGGCGGTGAGCTGCGCCGCGAAGCCGTGCGGGGCGAAACGTCCGGTCACCCGCAACTCGCCATCACCGGGGCAGAAGAAGAGATAGGCCGGGGCGTGAGCGCCGACGATGCGAAGCGCGTTTGCCTCGTCCCCGGTCCACAGCGACAGTTCGTCGTGCATGATCGCCGAGTTGCGGTGATAGCCGCTGCCCACTGCCAGATGGTGGCTATCGACGATCAGCGCGGGCGCCTCGTCCATCGGCGTGAAGATCAGCGCTTTCGGCAAGCGGTCGAGCGCGGCGAGATTGGCCTTCGTCATGCATTGGCGCGCGGTGGCGATCGCCGTGCCGCGATCGCGGTTCTCGACGGTGCCGCCCTGCACCACAGCGATCGCGAGGAGGTCCACCGCCAGCGGCAAGGCCAGCAGCCCGGCGCCTGCGCCGAGCATCACCCGCAGCGGCAGCAGCGTCGTCCGGCGCATCACCGCCGCCGCAGCTGGCAGCAAGGCGAGCGCGCCGGGGATCGCCAGCGTGTTGGACACGGACGAGGCGCGCGCCAGCATCGCCGCGATCAGCGTCGCGGCGATCAGCAGGGCGCCGAGATCGAGCCAGGCGTGTCTCGCAGCCGCCGGCGCACGCCACCACGCGATCGCGCACCCGGCGAGCCCGATCAGCGGATAGGCGAGCGACAAGGCCGCGGCCTGCGGCGTCTGACGCCAGATCGGCAGGCCCTCGGGAATGGCGAGATACCAGAGCCGATATGTCAGCGGGTCGAGGCTGCCGAACGGACCGGCCGCGCACTGTGGCGCCCAGAGATGATAGACGGCGGCGCAGGCAATCGCGGAGCCGCCGAGCAGCGCAGAGCGGATAAGCAGGCGGTGCGGCGAAGCGAGGCAGGCGATCCCTGCACCCGACGCAGCGATGCCCAGCATGACGATGTGGACCGGCGAGACCGCGTCGCAGAAGGTGTGGTCGAACAGCGCGCCACCGTGCGCGATCAGGAAGAAGGCGAAGCTTCCGCTCGCCGCCGTCGCCAGGAAGGCAGGCAGCCGCCAGCGTTGTTCGGTCGGCGCGATCAGCCAGCGAACGCCGAGCCATGCGCCGCAGGCGGCGGTGAAGGGCAGCCCTTCCAGCGAGATATGCATCCATAACGCTGCGCAGAGCCCCGCCCCGGCGGCGCGGCGAACCGAGAGATTGCCGATCAGGCACAGCGCCATCGCGGCGGCGCAGGCGAGCTGCCAGCCATGATGATCGATCCGCATCGGCCGCGCCGCCCAGAGGATCTCGGGCGCGACCATGCAGCAGGCCATGGCGGCGAGCGCGAGCCGGCCGCCCATCAGCCGCCGCGTCATACCGGCGATCAGCAGGCCGACCAGCCCCAGCGTCACCAGCGGCACGAACACACAAGCTGCCTGTTCGGCCGCCGCGGTGCCGAGGAACGGCCGCAGCAGCGCGATCACACCGGCCAGCGGCAGATCGACCAGGCGCGACCAGTGCATGAGCAGCCCGGCCGGCGGATTGATGCGGTACTGGGTGACGTCGAACCAGCTCTGCCCCGCCAGCCAGTCCCGCACCTCCTGGAGGCGGAGATAATCGTCTGGATCGGAGAAGGGCGCGGATACGATGTCGTCGCGGAAGAACAGCAGCAGCAGGGCGCATCCGGCGCACCAGATCGCCAGCAGGCCAAGCGCGTGGCGGATGCTCCCGGCGGCCGGAGCGGCGCGCACGGTGAAGCTCTCCGCCGCGGGCCGGCCGGTCACGCCGCCTTCAGGCGACGCGGCACGGCGCGGACCGACGCGAGCGCGGCCTTCTGGTCCTCGTCGAGCGGCTTCGCGATCTGCGTCGCGGCGCCCTCATTGCCGGCTTCGTGATACTCGGCGTCCTCGTTGACCGCCCACACGTCGTACTGGCGAGCCCCGGCCAGGATGTTGCGGACGGTCAGCATCGCCGTCATCATTGCATGATCCTGGTTGTTGTAGCGGTGCATGCCGTTGCGCCCGACAAGGTGGAGCGTCGGGTAAGCGGCCTCCAGCTCGGTGCGCATCGCAGTGACGTGCGAGGCATAGGCGTCGTCGTAGACTGGGTAGGCTTTTTCCTGGCGCACGACCACGCCGCCTTCGACCGTGGCAGGATCGCACAGGCCAAGGATGCCCATCTCCTTCTTGGCAAGGTCGATCAGCACGTCGTCGGGCGAGGCCCAGACGCCGTCGCCCTCGAAGCAGAAATATTCGAGACCGACGCAGGCGAGCTCCGGATCGGGCACCATCTCGGGCGACCAGGAGCGGAAGTTCTGGATGCGGCCGACCTTCACCTTCGAATCATGGATGTAGATCCAGTTGTCGGGAAACAGGTCCTCCGAACGGATCATCAGCGCCACGGTCAGGAAGTCGCGATATTTGAGATCCAGCGCGTCGGGCAACGTGCGCGGCAGCGGATGTATCCGGCCGGCGAGCTCGCGCATCGGTGCGGACGAGATGACGTCCTTGGCGCGGATCACGCGGTCGCCGTCCGGCCCGCTTGCGACCATGCGCCAGCCGCCGCCGTCGTGACTGAGCTGCTTCAGTCCGTGCGCCATCAGCACATGATTGCCGCCTCCGATCACGCGATCGCGCGCGGCTTCCCACATCATGCCGGGGCCCTTGCGGGGATAGCGGAAGCTTTCGAGCAGAGTCTTGGTCGCCATGCCGTCATTGGGCTTCCGGTTGAGCCCGAGCGAACGCTTGAGCCCGTCGAGCACGGCGCCGCG
>CAXTBZ010000002.1:80949-91723 GCA_964242855.1 uncultured Sphingomonadaceae bacterium | reverse complement strand
CAACCAGATGCAGCAGGCGCATCCGGGCCTCGGCATCCGCAACCGCTTCAACGTGCCCGACTGCCCCGAGCGCGTCCATTGGGACGAGGCGTTCGCGCTCGAGGTCGGCGCGCCGGGCGCCTATGACTACGGCCCCGAGCGCTGCTCGTGGCTCACCCACCACGTCACCAACTGGATCGGCGACGACGGGTTCCTGACAAGCTCCAAGTGCCAGATCCGCCGCCATAATCCCGATGGCGACGCGCTCTACATCGACGGTTCGGTGATCAGGACGTTCGAGGAGAACGGCAAGAAGTTCGTCGAAATCCAGCAACACGCGACGACCCACCGCGGCGAGGTCTCGGCCTACGGCACCGCCATCGCCCAACTCCCCAGCCGGGGCTGAGCGACCAGCCTGATATCGAGGAACGGCTCCCGTCCAGTGAAATGGAGCCGTTCCTGTTGCTGAGCTGCGTTAGGGTGGATGCTTCAGCCCTAACGGAGCACGCACGCATCGTGTTTGGATGTCAGCGGAGAGGTCGGCTCATCGCATACGGCAGCGTGGAGGACGCGATCGAAGAACGCTTCCCACCCGGATGGATCACTGTAACCCGGCCAAGCCCGGGCGACACCACCAGGCCGACCATCTCATCGACCCACCGATGCAGCGCCGCGCGGCTCCACTCAAGATCGCTGCCGTCGACGATCGCGACGCCCGAGGCTTCCACTTCCTCTTCGAGTTCGATCACGTGCTCGGTGGCGGCGCGGAGCGTGTCATCGGGCGGTGTGGTCATGAGCGCTCCTTTTGCTGCGCTGGATCGGGCTTCCGCTTCAGCGTGCGAACATGGGCCGGTATCGCAGTTCCTCAGAATGGCAATTTGTACATCTTCACGGCGTTCGTCTCGAGCACCTTCTTCTTGATATCGTAGCTATAGCCGCCGAGCGATTTCTCGATGTGCCTCTGCACACCCGGATAAAGTGACGTCGGATGCGGAAAGTCGGTCTCGAACATCATGTTGTCGACACCGATCGTCTCCAGCAGCAACCTTGGCCCGATCGTCTCGAACCAGAAGGTGCCGAAGAAATGATCGTGGAAATACTCCCACGGCGTCTTCTGCAAAACGCCGCCGGCACGGTTGGGCAGCATCTCCTGGAACTGATGTTCAAGCGCCTCGACGGCGAACGGTATCCAGCCCATACCGCTTTCGATCAGGCCAATCTTGAGGCCCGGGTGCTTGTCGAGCCGTCCGCTGACCATCCAGTTGCCGAGTGTCGCAACGTTGCCGATCGAGAACATCGTGGCGACGACCGACAAGGTCTGCTCGAAGGCGAAGCCGTCCCACGTGAGCGTGGTCGGATCCATGGCCGCATTCAGGTGGAAGTTGATGGGGGTGCCCGTGTCGCTGCACAGCGTCAGGAAATCGTCCCAGTAGTCGCGCATGTAGGACGGTACGCCGACCCGCTCGGGCGTGTCGGGCAGGACGAAGCCCTTCAGACCCATGTCGATGCAGCGGCGTGCCTCCTTGTCCAGCGCAGCCTTGTCCCACAACGGCAGGTGCGCCATCGTGAACAGGCGATCGCCCGATACCCGCTGCCGCTCGACCGCGGCGTCGTTGTACATCTTGATGATCTCGACCGCGAGTTCGTTGTCGCCAAGCGACATCAACGAGCCGGCCTGCGTCACGCCCGAGTTGTGGTAGCAGATTTGGGCGTAGATACCCATGTCATCCATAGCCTGCAGGCGCGGCTTGACCTGGTGCCCGCCGGGATGCGCCTCATCCAGGGTCGGAAAGGCCAGCCGCCCGAGCAGCTTGTTGTTGTCCGCGCCGATGACGTTGCCGCCCATCGATCCGAAATCGCGATCGCCGACGAACCAGCGATCGACATCGTTGACACGCCGCACGATCGGCACGCGGTCCTTGAACCTGGCCGGAGCCTGTGCCGTGAACAGATCGGGCGCTTCGGTCAGATGGGTGTCGGTATCGACGATCTTGATCCCGGCAAGCGCTTCGTCCAGCCCGCCCGACTGCGTGGCATAATCGACCTCGCGGATCACACCGCCACGAGTATAACCATCGGCCGACCAGTATTTCCGGGCGTCGCTCGCCAAATCCCTGGTGTCACTGTCCGCCATGGCTTCCTCCATCTCAATCGGCCATGCTGGCGCTACTTCTTCTCAGCGCTGTCGGGACGGCCTCAAACGAGCCATACGCCTTTCATCGCGCGGGTATCCATCTTGCGTGAGGCAGGCCTACAAAGTCCGCCCCGGCGATGGCGCTCTTGCGCTGGCGCCGCCTTCGGTGTGAGCAACGCCTTGCGGGTTGAATTGGCGATGCATTCAGCGCCAAGCAGGTTGCAACGGACTTCGGTAACAGCAAGGCAAGGCGCATGACCCTCATCTTGACCGACATGACACTGCTGCGCGAGCAGTGCTTCGTGGATGGTGAATGGATCGGCGATGGGACGATCGCCGTGGATGATCCTGCGACTGGCGAGACGCTGGCGCAGGTTCCGTCACTCGATGCCGACGAGACCCGGGCTGCGATCGCGGCGGCTGAGGCCGCATTGCCGGCATGGCGTGCAAAGACGGCAGGCGAGCGATCGCGATTGTTGCGGCGCTGGTTCGACCTCATCATGGCCGTCCAGGACGATCTGGCGATGATCCTGACGCGCGAGCAGGGCAAGCCGCTCGCAGAAGCCAAGGGCGAGATCGCCTACGCCGCATCCTTCATCGAATGGTTCGCCGAAGAGGCCAAGCGCATCTATGGAGATGTGATCCCCAGCCATCGTGCGGATAGCCGCATCGTCGTGATTCGTCAGCCGGTCGGCGTGGTCGCTGCGATAACGCCCTGGAATTTCCCGGCCGCAATGATCACGCGCAAGGCCGCGCCGGCGCTTGCGGCGGGCTGCACCATGGTCCTGAAGCCCGCGACGCAGACCCCGCTGAGTGCGCTCGCGCTCGCCGTGTTGGCAGAGCGAGCGGGTATTCCAAAGGGCGTGTTCAACGTGGTTACCGGGTCGTCACGCGTGATCGGCGCCGAACTGACCGGTAGCGCCGTGGTGCGCAAGCTGAGCTTCACCGGATCGACCGAGGTCGGCAAGACGCTGATGGCGCAGTGCGCGCCCACGATGAAGAAGCTGTCGATGGAACTTGGCGGCAATGCGCCTTTCATCGTCTTCAGCGACGCGGACCTGGATGCAGCGGTCGAGGGCGCGATCGCGTCCAAGTATCGCAACAGCGGGCAGACCTGCGTCTGCGTGAACCGCGTCCTGGTGCAGCGTGAGGTCGCCGAACCATTCGAGGCAAAGCTGGTGGCCGCTGTCGCCAGGCTGAAGGTCGGCCCGGGGGTCGGCGATAACGTGATGCAGGGGCCTTTGATCGACGACAATGCCGTCGCCAAGGTCGAGGAGCACATTGCCGACGCCCTGAACAAGGGCGCGCGGCTGGTGGCCGGCGGTCATCGCCATCCTCTGGGCCACAGCTTCTTCGAACCCACGATTGTATCCGGTTGCACGACGGACATGATGCTGGCCGGCGAAGAGACATTCGGACCACTGGCCTCGATCTTCCTGTTCGATACCGAGGACGAGGCGATCGCGCTGGCCAACGACAGCGAAGTCGGCTTGGCGGCGTACTTCTACACCCGCGATCTCGCGCGTACCTGGCGGGTTGGCGAAGCGCTGGAGGTCGGCATCGTCGGAATCAACACCGGGATCATTTCGACCGAGGTCGCGCCGTTCGGTGGGATCAAGCAATCGGGGATGGGCCGGGAAGGTTCGCGTCACGGCATCGAAGACTATGTGGAGATGAAATATCTCTGCATGGCCGGCTTGTAGACGCGGCATCGGTCATGTCATCGCGCGATATTGTCGATCATGCGCGGCGCTGCGTGGTGCCCTTCACCTGACGAAAGAGGTTTGATGATGAACGTGAACGATGTTGGGGCGATCGTGACGGGTGGTGCATCGGGCCTCGGCAAGGCTACTGCGACGATGCTGGCCGCCGCAGGGGCGAAGGTCGCGATCTTCGACCTCAACGAGGAGGTCGGCGCAGCCGCTGCCGATGAGCTCGGCGGCACGTTCCACAAGGTCAATGTGGCTGACGATGGCAGTGTCGCCGATGCGATTGCGGCTGCCGAGGCAGCGCACGGACCAGCCCGGATACTAGTCAATTGCGCGGGAGTCGCGCCGGCAATCCGCATCGTCAACAAGGAGGGCGTGGCGCATCCGCTCGACGCCTTTCGCAAGACGGTTGAGGTCAATCTGATCGGCACGTTCAACATGATCTCGAAATTTGCAGCGCGCTTGATCGCGGCGAAGATCGATGGGGAGGAAGCGGGTGTGATCGTCAACACCGCCTCGATCGCTGCGTATGATGGTCAGATCGGCCAGGCCGCCTATTCGGCTTCAAAAGGCGGCGTCGTCGGCCTGACGCTGACCGCTGCTCGTGATCTGGCGCAGCACCATATTCGCGTCGTGACGATCGCGCCGGGCATCTTCCTGACGCCGATGCTGATGGGCTTGCCGCAGGCGGCGCAGGACTCGCTTGGCACCCAGGTTCCTCACCCCAGCCGTCTCGGCCGGCCGGATGAATATGCCCAGATGGTCGCTGCTATCGTTGCCAATCCCATGCTCAATGGCGAGGTGATCCGCCTCGATGGAGCCATCCGGATGGCGCCGCGCTGAGGGCTGGGAACGGGAGGACAGATGACGAATTCTCTGATCGCCGATTGCGGCATACAGCAGTTACACGCCCGCTTTGTCGATGCCGTGTGGCGCCAGGATGCGATCAGCTTTGCAGATTGCTTCGCCAGCGATGGTATCTGGAAGATCGCTGGCATGGTGCTCACCGGGCGCCAGGAGATCGGTGACGCATGCGGCAAGCTGCTCGGCCGCTGCGAGCGCATTCAGCTCGTCACGGGCCAACCGATCCTGGAGGTCCGCGAAGCAACGGCGATCGGTCGCCTGCAAGTTACCGAATTTGCCAAGAAGCATGACGGCACAAGCGCGATTACCTTCGGCACCTATTATGACCGTTATGTCGACGATGACGGCATTTGGCGGTTTCAGTGGCGTCACTGGAGCATGGCGTATCATGGCCCGGTCGACATGAGCGGCGACTATATCACGCCGCCCGATTACGGCCCCTTCCCCGCCATGCCTGCCGTGGACGCGCCCACCTTCGTGCGAAAGACACTCTGATCGTGACCCCGCCGTCGGTTCGGCGGTTGCGACGAGACCGCAACACGCGGGCGGCGACCTGACGGTCTTTTAGCTGAAGGACGGACGACTTATCGCTCCGGCGAATTCGTGCACGGCACCTCGCATGCTACGGCGCCCACTGCGATCTAGTAGACGCAGCTGTTGATTAGTTGCGCACGAACAGAGACCGGAGCGGATATGACTTGCCTGCCATCCCGAACGCCCGCGGCCGACGAGATCGACATCCCGGCGCTCAAGGCGCGTTATGCGCATGAACGCGACAAGCGCATCCGCCGTGAGGGACAGGAGCAATATGTCAGGCCGTCCGGAGACGTAATCGAAGACTATGTAACTGACCCGCACAATCCGGTGTTGCCGCGCGACCCCATCGCAGAAGACATCGACGTCGTCATCCTCGGCGCGGGCTGGTCCGGGATCATGGCGGCCTACCATCTTGCGAAGGCTGGCGTAACAAGCTTCCGAAACCTCGATGGCGCAGGCGATTTCGGCGGAGTTTGGTACTGGAACCGCTATCCCGGTGTGCAATGCGACAACGAGTCCTACGTCTATCTGCCCTTGCTCGAAGAGACCGGCTTCATGCCGTCGCGGAAGTTCGCCGATGGCCGCGAGATCCAGGGCTACGCACGCACCATCGCGGAGAAGTTCGGTTTCGCCGACAAGGCGCTGTTCCATACCCAGGCCAATGGCTTGCGCTGGGACGCCGGCAGCAATCGCTGGCGGGTGAGTACCAACCGCGGCGACGAAATCCGCGCACGCTTCGTGATCATCGCCAGCGGCGTGCTCAACATGCCGAAGCTGCCGGGCATTCCCGGTATTGAGAAGTTTAAGGGCAAAATGTTCCACAGTGCGCGCTGGGATTATGATTATACCGGAGGATCACACGAAGATCCGACACTCGACAAACTCGCCGATAAGCGCGTGGCGGTCATTGGCACCGGCGCGACGGCGATCCAGATCGTTCCGCATGCCGCACGGTACGCCAAGCATCTATACGTCGTGCAGCGCACGCCATCGAGCGTTGACGAGAGGCCTAATCCCCCCACCGACCCTGCTTGGATCGAGACGTTGCAGCCAGGGTGGCAGTCGGACCGACAGGCCAATTTCCACCGGGCAGCGATGGAAGCGTTCCATCCTGGCGAGGAAGATCTGATTTGCGATATCTGGACTGAAATCAGCCGCAATCTCGCCGCCGAGATGGAAGCCGAAGGCTGGCCTGCGCTGACACCCGAACAGTTCATGGCGAAGCGAGAACTCGTTGAATTCCGCGTCATGGAACGGCTTCGTCGTCGGGTTGACGATCTCGTCGAGGACCCGGCCACGGCCGAGGCGCTCAAGCCCTACTACCGCTTCCTCTGCAAACGTCCGCTGTCGAGCGATGAATATTATCCAGCGTTCAACAAGCCGAATGTCGAACTGATCGATGTCTCGCTCACCAAGGGCGTCGAGGCGATGACCGAGAAGGGCTTTGTCGCGAACGGCCAGGAGTATGAGGTCGATTGCATGATCTTCGCCAGCGGCTTCGAGGTGACGAGCGATCTCGAGCGGCGCTGGGGCATCGAGACGATCGAGGGGCGCGACGGGGCATCGATCTACCGGCACTGGGCAGACGGCCCGAAGACCTTTCACGGCGTGATGACCGCGGGTTTCCCCAACCAGTTCTACATGGGATATATCCAGGGCGGGCTGAACGCGTCGGTGACCGAGCAGAACGGCCGGCAGGGTCATCATATCGCCCACATCATCAGCGAGGCCTTGCGGCGCGACGCCAAAATCGTCGAGCCGACCCCAGCGGCGCAGAGCGCCTATGTCGAGCATTTCGAAGGCAATGAGATCGACCTCTCGGCCTTCTCGCGTGAGTGCACGCCGAGCTATTTCAACAATGAAGGCGAGGGGGACGGCAAGGCAAAATGGCGTCTGTTCCGCAGCTATGGGCCGGGCTGGGATGCATTCCAAACGCTGCTCGCCGACTGGCGTGCGAAGGGCGATCTTGAAGGATTGTCGTTGACCGAGTGAGGTATGGATCGCTCGGGCGTTGATTGCGGATCGGCGGCGGAAAGGCTGGACTTCGGCAGGTGATTTCCGAAGAACCGCGATGCGCGCCGCTGCTGGGTGGTAGGGAAGGACGCCGTGAACAAGCCGGTCACGATAGCCGAGGAAGATCTTTCCAAGCCGCTGACCTACCCGGTCGAGGCGTTTATCTCGCGCGACTATGCCGAGGCTGAGAAAGACAGACTGTGGCCGAAGGTATGGCAGGCTGTCGAGCGGGTCGAGGATTTCAAGGAGCTCGGCGACTTCATCACCTACGCCATCGCGGATGACTCGATCATCGTGATCAAGACCGGTGAAGGCCGTTTCAACGCCTTCCACAACGTTTGTCCGCACCGTGGCCGGCAACTGATCGACACGCCCGATGCGATGCACAGCGTGCGGGGCAACCGGCGCAATTTCGTCTGCGGCTTCCACGGCTGGACCTTCGATACCGAAGGCAACAACATCTACGTCCTCGATCCGGAGGATTGGAAGGGCGCATTGACGCCCGAACGCACCTGCCTGTCGCGTGTCCGGGTCGACATCTGGGGCGGCTGGGTGTGGATCAACATGGACGCGGAGTGCGAACCGCTCGCCGACTTCCTGGGGCGAGCAGGCGAGATCCTGTCGCACTTCGAGATGGACCGGATGCGCTACAAGTGGCGCAAGTGGGTCATCTATCCGAGCAATTGGAAGACTGCGCTCGAGGCGTTCATGGAACCCTATCACGTCGCGGGAACGCACACCCAGTTGCTCGCCCATGCGGAATTCTACGCGTACAGCGCCGCCTACGGCCTCCACGGCGTCAGCGGCTTCGATCAACGCGACTCTGCGAGCAGGATGAGCCAAGGCAGCAGCGTGACGCGGGCAGGCAAGGGCGATGACGCCCGCATCTCGACCTACGAGTTGATCAAGGAGAATTACGAGACGCTCAACTTCTCGGCATCCACCGAGACGCTGGTCAATGCCGCAAGCCGCCTGCAACACGAACTGCCCGAAGAGACCCCGGCGGGCGAAGTGATCGCCCACTGGATGAAATCAGCCAAGGCCGACGACGCCGCTCGCGGCGTGGTGTGGCCCGAGATTTCGCCCGAGGTGACGGCCGAGGCGGGGCTCGCCTGGCACATCTTCCCGAACATGTCTGTGCTGCAGGGCATCACCTTCGCGCTCTGCTATCGTGCCCGCCCGTATGGCGACGACCCGAACATGTGCATCTTCGAGTCCTACGCCATCGAGCGCTACCCGGCAGGGCAGGAACCCGCCACGGAGTGGGAAAACGCCGAACCGACCGCCGAGAATTGGGGATCGGTGCTGGCGCAGGATTTCTCGAACATGCGCTGGGTGCAGAAGGGCATGAAATCGCGTGGGTTCCGTGGGCCGCTGCCAAATCCGCACCAGGAACGCAAGATCACCAACTTTCACCGCAACCTGGCCAAGTTTATGGGCACGGGCGAACCAAGGCTACTCGATCGATGAGCTACGACGATCCCAAGCCCAAGACCTCTGCTCAGCCGATCTCACTGCTGCCGGGCCAGGCGGCGCCCACCAACACGGCAACCTCGGAGATTTCGCTGAAGGCGGGCGGCACGCCGGTTTACAAGCGCATACTCGATCTGTTCGAGGCGGAAGGCATCAAGACGCTGTTCGGCATCCCCGATCCGAACTTTGTCCATCTGTGTCTGGAAGCCGAACAGCGCGGCTGGACCGTGGTGTCGCCGCATCACGAGGCGGCCGCCGGTTTCATGGCCGAAGCGGCATCGCGCATCACGGGTAAGCCTGCGCTGTGTTTCGGCACGCTAGGCCCCGGCCTCGCCAACATGATGCCCGCCATCCAATGCTGCAAGGTCGAGAACTCGCCGGTGATCTTCCTGGGCGGTCAGCGAGCGCGCGTGACCGAACGACGCGTTCGGCGCGGGCGCATCCAGTTCGTGCGGCAGGAGCCGATGATCGAGGATTCCGTCAAATATTCCGGTGCGATCGAATATGCCGACCAGACCGATGAGGTGATCCGCGAGGCGATCCGCGTTGCCATGTCGGGAACGCCGGGGCCGACCTACGTTGAATATCCAAGCCACATCATCCTTGAGGAACTGGACGTTCCGCCGGTGCTGCCGCCGCATCGCTACCGCCTGACCAATCAGGGCGCCGACGGCGACCGCATTGCCGAGGCGGCCGAGTTAATCCTCGCTGCGAAGAACCCGATCCTCCTGGTGGGCCACGCGGTCTATACTTCGCAGTCCGGCGCGAAGGTGCGGGAGCTGGCCGAGCTGATGAACTGCCCGGTCATCCAGACCTCGGGCGGCACCAGCTACATTAAGGGCATCGAGAATCGTACGTTCCAGTATGTGTTCTCCGATGCGTCGATCGTCGCGGTCGAGGAGTCGGACTGCGTTGTGGCACTTGGCACCGAGTTAGGTGAACCGGTGCATTTCGGACGCTGGCGGCACTGGCATGCGGGCGAAGCGAACCGAAAATGGATCTACGTCCAGCAGGATCCGACCGCGATCGGCGTCAATCGACCAATCGACGTGCCGCTGGTCGGCGATCTGCGTGCCGTCGTGCCGCAACTCAGCCGCGCACTGGGCAAGGGGCGCGCGGCGGGCGAGCAACTCGCCAAGTTCATGCGTGACGGTCAGGCCGAACTCGACAGCCTCGCCCAGGAAACGCTCGGGAAGACCGACGGCACCGGCAACACGCAAGTCCATACGTCGCGCTTCATCGTCGAAACCACCAAGGCATTCCCCAAGGGCGGCATCATGATCCGCGACGGCGGCGCGTCGGTGATCTTCGGTTGGACCTACAATCAGTGCAAGCCGAACGACGTGATCTGGAACCAGAACTATGGCCATATCGGTACCGGCCTGCCGTACGCGACGGGTGCCATGCTTGCCGACATTGCTGAAACCGGCGTGACCCGTCCGGGCATGCTGGTCACATCGGATTCGTCGTTCCTGTTCCATATCGGCGAGCTGGAGGTTGCCGTGCGTCGCAACCTGCCATTGGTCTGCGTCGTCGCGGTCGATTTCCAGTGGGGCCTCGAAGTCGGCGTGTACAAGCGCACCTTCGGGCAGGGCACGGCGGAGACCGGCACCCACTGGAGCAACAAGGTCCGCTTCGACAAGATCGCCGAAGGCCTGGGCGCATACGGCCAATATGTTGAAACTTCAGACGAGATCGGCCCGGCGATCGCTCGCGCCTATGCGCATGGCGGCCCGGCGGTGATCCACGTACCCATCGACCCCAAGGCCAATTCGGAAGAGATGCCGAAATACGACAAGTTCCGCACCTGGTACGCCGAGGGCACCCAGTAATGCGGGAGTATCTGCAATTCTACATCGACGGTGCGTGGGTCGATCCGGTCGAGCACAAGACCACAGACGTTATCAACCCGGCGACAGAAGGTGTCGCGGGTGTGATCGCATCCGGCTCACCGGCCGATGTCGACAAAGCGGTCGCGGCGGCGCGGAAGGCGTTCGGGCACTGGTCGCAGTCTACGCGCGAGCAGAGGCTCGATCTGCTCGGCGCGATTCAGGCGGAATATGCC
>CAXTBZ010000002.1:69508-80939 GCA_964242855.1 uncultured Sphingomonadaceae bacterium | reverse complement strand
GCGTCAAACCGAACTCGGCGACGCAATAATCGAGGAGATGGGGGCGCCGTCCTCCCTGGCGCATGGTTTCCATGTCGGCCTGGGCGCAGGGCATCTGCAGACCGCGATCGAGGTGCTGCGCGACTTCAAGTTCGACGAGCAACGCGGCGCCACGATGATCGCGCGCGAGCCGATCGGGGTGTGCGCGCTCATCACGCCTTGGAACTGGCCGATGAACCAGACCTGCGTGAAGATCTTCCCAGCTTTGGCAACGGGCTGCACGATGATCCTGAAGCCGCCGCAGCTGGCGCCTTTCTCCGCGCAGATCCTCGCTGAAATCCTGCACGCCGCCGGAGTGCCGGCGGGTGTCTTCAACATGGTTCAGGGCAGCGGCAGCGTGATCGGCACGGCTCTGTCGACGCACCGCGATGTCGACATGGTTTCGTTCACCGGGTCCGAGCCGGTTGGCGTCCAGATCCAGCAGGACGCGGCGACAACGGTCAAGCGTGTCGCGCTCGAACTGGGCGGCAAGAGCCCCTTCATCGTGCTCGACGACGATGCCCTCGCGCAGAACGTCGCGGGTGCGACCGCGGGCATGATGGGTAATTCGGGGCAGACGTGTAGTGCCGGATCGCGTCTGCTCGTGCCCATGGCACGGCTTGACGAAGCAAAGGCGGCGGCGAAGGCAGCAGCGGACAGCGTGACCGTTGGTGATCCGCGAGGGAACTGCGCGATGGGCCCCGTCGTCTCCAAGGCGCAGCAGGATAGTATCCAGGATTATACCCGGAAGGGGCTGGAGGAGGGCGCGACGTTGATCGCCGGGGGGCTTGGGCGCCCGGACGGCATCGACAAGGGTTGGTTCGTCAAGCCCACCGTTTTCTTGGGCACCAACGACATGGTGATCGCGCGTGAGGAGATCTTCGGGCCGGTGCTGGTGATCATCGGATATGATGATATCGATCACGCGATCGAGATCGCCAACGATACGGACTTCGGCCTTGCCGGTTACGTGAACGGCCGCGATCTTGATCAGTGTCGTGCGGTTGCGCGGCGGATGCGGACGGGCTGGATCAGCATCAATGGCGGGTTCGACTTTCATGCGCCTTTTGGCGGTTACAAGCGCAGCGGTAACGGACGCGAATGGGGCGACTTCGGCTTCCATGAATATCTCGAGGTGAAATCGCTGCTCGGCTACGCGCCTGCCTGATGGGCGCCCTGCTCAGCCGCTATAGCGCTCCCGCCGCCGCCAGCGCTGCCGACGGGTGGGAACTGGCAAGGGCCACGCCGCCAAGCCGCTTATATGGGGCAAACGGCTTGCGCACCGGTGCAGACGGCAGGCTTTATGTCGCACAGGTCACCGCGAGCCAGATCAGTGCGGTCGACGTCGAGACCGGTCTGGTCGAGGCGATCAGCCCGATGGGCGGCAAGATCGTAGCGCCCGACGACATCGCCTTCGACGAGGCAGGCAATATCTACGCTACCGAGATCACGCTGGGGCAGGTTAGCGTGCTTGCTCCAGACGGGACGAGGCGCGTGATCCAGGGCGACATGCCCGTCGCTAACCCGATCACGATGCATCAGGGTCGGCTGATCGCGGGAGAGTGCCGGATCGGTGCGCGGATCATGGAATTGAGCCTGGATGGCGGTGCGCCGCGCCTGATCCTCGACAACGTGCCGATGGCCAACGCCTTCGATGTGGGACCGGACGGCAAGCTGTATTTCCCGGTGATGGGTACGAACGAGATCTGGCGGGTGAGCCTCGACGGCGGCGCGCCGGAGGTGGTGGCGGGCGATCTTGGCGTACCGGACTCGGTAAAGTTTGACAGCAGGGGCCGCATTGTCACGACGCAGGTGGCAAGTGGCCAAGTGCTGCGGATCGATCCGGTGAGCGGCACGCGCGAAGTTCTGGCGCAACTCGGGCCCGGTCTCGACAATGTCAGCTTCGTGGGAGACCGGATATTCGTCTCGAGCATCCCGGGCGAGATCACCGAGATCCTTGGTGGTGGGCAGGTGCGATCGGTCATTCCTCGTGGCTTGCAATGGCCGCTTGGTCTGGCTGTCGGCGCCGACGGTGGCCTTTTCGTTGCCGACGGAGCATTCGGTTATACGCTTGCACCTGGCGGCTCGCTCGTGCTCGCCGGAATGATCTTCTATCCCGGCTGCCCGGGCTATTTGCGCGGTGTCGCCCCTTCAGGTGGAGGCGAGTGGGCGGTGACCACCGGGCTTGGTGCCGTCGCGCGCTACCGCCCCGCGGCTGGAGAGTCGGAGATACTCGCCAGCGGTGTCGATCAGTTGATGGGTCTGAATATTGCCGGTGACGGGGCGATCACCTTCGCGGAATACGGCACCGGACGCTTGTTGTCGGTGCTGGGCGGCGCGGTGACCGAGCTTGCGAGCGGCCTCGACAAACCGATGGGTGTGGCGAGCAATGATGCCGGTGTCACCTATGTGGCCGAGGCTGGGGCAGGTCGGGTTGTGAGGATCGCCGGCGGGCAAGCCGAGACCGTCGTGGACGGATTACACAGCCCGCAAGGGCTAGCCGCGCACGGGGGAAAGCTGTTCGTCGTCGACGCCGTTGCCAAAGCGCTGTTCGAGATAGATCCCGAGGCTCGAACTGCACGCGTCATCGCCTCCAATCTGCCTGTCGGTGCGCCAGCCGGTGTGACGCCCAAGTTTCTCGGCCCGATCGGCGACATGGCCGGGCCGATGATCCCGTTCGCAGACGTGGCTGCTGCCGGTGACGGTACATTATACGTGTCGGGAGACGCAGAAGGCAGCGTATTGACGCTGCGTCGGGTGGCCGCATGATCGATATGGTCTACGATGATGCACATGGCATTCTGCGATGTGTCTCGCGCGGCAGTACGCCGATCTCCGAACTCGAAGCCTTCGCCAAGAAGGCCGCTGCGCTTCAGGCACGTGCGCGTGCGTTGAATGGGCGCTGCCTGATCCTCGTCGATGCAAGCGAAACTGCGGTGCATACCCAGGAGATTGCGGCCGCCTTCTCTGCCATGGCGGAAGCCAAGACCCAGCCGGGTGATCGTAGCGCGATCATCATGCATTCGGCGATCGCCAAGCTGCAATCGCAACGCATGGCCCCGAAGGATGCCACCGGCTACTTCACCAATGAGAAGGACGCCCTCGCGTGGTTGCTCGCGGAGCCCGCAAAGAGCTAAGTTCGTCCGACGACCTTCAGTCCGTTGCAACCGGCAGGCTTCGCACCAGCTCCAACACTCGCTGAGCCATCTCGACGCGGCAAATCAGCAGGTCTGGCAAATAGGTATTCTCCGCATTGTAGCGGAGGGGTGACCCATCGACCCGACTGACGTGCAGGCCAGCCGCCTGCGCCACTGCGGCCGGCGCGCAACTGTCCCATTCATACTGGCCGCCGGTGTGAAGGTAGATTTCGGCCTCGCCGCGCACCACTGCCATGGCCTTGGCTCCGGCCGACCCCATCGGGACAAGCGCGCCACCCAGCGCTTCAGCCACCGCGATCGCCTCCCGCGCCGGACGTGTTCGGCTGACCAGCAGTCGCGGTGGATCATGGGCCGGCGGCAAGACGGGGGGCGCTCCCGATGTCAGCGTCACCCCCAGGCCGGGCAGCGCCACGGCGCCGATCGTTGCGACGCCGTCGATCGCCAGCCCGACATGCACCGCCCAATCCGGCCGCCCTTCGCCATATTCGCGCGTGCCGTCGACCGGATCGATGATCCACACGCGGCTATGCGCCAGGCGCGAGCCGTCGCACTGCATCTCCTCCGATAGCAGACCGTCGTAGGGGCGCTGCTCGCGAAGGGCATGGACGAGGAACTGGTTGGCGGTCTGGTCGCCCGCCTTGCCCAAGGACGTGTTGGAGAACACGCCTGCCTCGCGAACGGCTAGCAGGAGCCTGCCGGCGGTTTCAGCCAGATGCGCGGCGAGATCGACGTCGTTCATGGCGCCGGTCATTTCAGCGGCATGATCTTGCGGACGATATATTCGGCCGCTTCCGCCGGTGTCATCTCCACGGTGTTGACCCGAATGTCGGGGCTTAGCGGCGTCTCATAGGGGCTATCGATACCGGTGAAGTTCTTCAGCGCACCCGAACGCGCCTTCTTGTAGAGGCCTTTCACATCGCGCGCCTCGGCGACGTCCAGCGGCGTATCGACGAAGATCTCGATGAACTCGCCATCGGGCAGCATCGATCGCACCAGGTCGCGTTCGGCGCGGAAGGGCGAGATGAACGCGGTCAGCACGATCAGCCCGGCATCCGCCATCAGCTTGGCGACTTCGCCGACGCGGCGGATATTCTCGATCCGGTCCGCCTCGGTAAACCCGAGATCCTTGTTCAGTCCATGCCTGATATTGTCGCCATCCAGCAGGAAGGTGTGACGGTTCATCAGGTTGAGCGATTTCTCGACCTCGTTTGCGATCGTCGACTTGCCCGATCCGGAGAGGCCGGTGAACCACAACACCCGTGCCTTCTGGTTCTTCAGATCGGCGTGCACCGCGCGCCCGATATCGGTCGCCTGCCAGTGCACGTTCTGCGCCCGGCGCAGGCTGAAGTGCAGCATCCCCGCCGCGACGGTCGCGTTGGTGATCTTGTCGATCAGGATGAAGCCGCCGAGCGTGTGACTGTCGGCATAGGGTTCGAAGACGATCGCGCGGTCGGTGGTCAGTTCGGCGACGCCGATCGCGTTCAGCTCCAACGTCTTGGCGGCGAGATGCTCCATCGTGTTGACGTTGACCTGGTATTTCGGCTCCTTGACTGTCGCAGAGACCATCTGCGTACCGAGCTTCAGCCAATAGGCGCGTCCCGCGGTGAGCGGTGCGTCGTCCATCCAGACGATGGTCGCCTCGAACTGGTCGGAAACCTCCGGTGGTGCATCGGCGGTGGCGATGACATTGCCGCGCGAACAGTCGATCTCATCGGCGAAGGAGAGCGTGACGGATTGTCCGGCGACCGCTTCGTCCAGATCGCCGCCTAGCATCGTTATGCGGCTGATCGTCGATGTCTTGCCGGTCGGCAGCACGCGGATCGCGTTGCCGGGTTTGACTGTCCCGCTTGCGATCTGGCCTGAAAAGCCACGGAAATCGAGGTTCGGGCGGTTGACCCACTGCACGCCCATGCGGAACGGCTTGGCCTGATCCTCATCCACGCCGACCTCGACGCTCTCGAGATGCTCCATCAGCGTCGGGCCGACATACCAGGGCATGTTCTGCGACTTCAGCGAGATGTTGTCGCCCTTGAAGCCCGAGATCGGCATCGGGGTGAACGCGCTAATGCCGATGCTTTCGCCAAAAGCACGGTACTCGGCCAGGATCGCATCGTAGCGCGCCTGATCATAATCGATCAGATCCATCTTGTTGATCGCGAGCACGAGATTCTTGATGCCGATGAGGTGGGCGAGATAGGAATGGCGCCGCGTCTGCGTCAGCACACCCTTACGCGCATCGATCAGGATCACGGCAAGGTCGGCGGTCGAGGCGCCGGTCACCATGTTGCGGGTATATTGCTCATGACCTGGCGTGTCGGCGACAATGAACTTGCGCTTTTCGGTCGAGAAGAAGCGATAGGCGACGTCGATCGTGATGCCTTGTTCGCGTTCGGCGGCGAGGCCGTCGACCAGCAGCGCGAAATCGATCTCGCCACCTTGCGTGCCGACACGTTTGCTGTCTGCTTCGAGCGCCGCGAGTTGATCCTCGAAGATCATCTTCGAATCGTAGAGCAGGCGTCCGATGAGCGTGGACTTGCCGTCATCCACGCTGCCGCAGGTGATGAAGCGCAACATCGTCTTGTGCTGATGCTGGTCAAGATAGGCATCGATGTCTTCGGCGATCAGCGCTTCGGTCTGGTAGATCGATTGATCCGCAGTCGTGGCCATCAGAAATACCCTTCCTGCTTCTTCTTCTCCATGCCGGCGCCGCCGGCATCCTTGTCGATCGCGCGGCCCTGTCGTTCGCTGGTGGTGGTCAGCAGGGTTTCCTGAATGATCTCAGACAGGGTTGAGGCGGTGCTCTCGACTGCGCCAGTCAGGGGGTAGCAGCCAAGCGTGCGGAACCGGATCGAGCGTTCCACCGGCACCTCGCCTGGCTTCAGCGGAAAGCGCTCGTCGTCGACCATCAGCAGCATGCCGTCGCGCTCGACGGTCGGGCGCTTGCCGGCGAAATAGAGTGGCACGATTGATACGTCGTTCAGCTGGATATACTGCCACACGTCGAGCTCGGTCCAGTTCGAGATCGGGAACACGCGGATGCTCTCGCCCTTGTTCTTGCGGGCGTTGTAGAGGTTCCACAATTCGGGGCGCTGGCTTTTCGGATCCCAGCCGTGGCTTGCCGTGCGGAACGAGAAGATGCGCTCCTTGGCGCGGCTTTTTTCTTCGTCGCGCCGCGCGCCGCCGAACGCCGCGTCGAAGCCGTACTTGTTCAGCGCCTGCTTCAACCCTTCGGTTTTCCACATATCGGTGTGAAGCGCGCCATGGTCGAACGGGTTGATCCCGCGCTCGATCGCTTCGGGGTTCTGGTAGACCAGCAATTCCATACCGGCATCGCGCGCCGCCTGCTCGCGCAATTCGTACATCGCGCGGAATTTCCAGGTCGTATCGACATGGAGCAGCGGGAACGGCGGTGGCGAGGGGTAGAAGGCCTTCCGCGCCAGATGCAGCATCACCGCCGAATCCTTGCCGACCGAATACAGCATCACCGGCTTGTCGGCCTCGGCAACGACCTCGCGCATGATGTGGATCGCCTCGGCTTCCAGGCGTTCCAGATGGGTCAGGGCTCTGGTCATCGTCTCAGTCTCCGCAGAGCCGCTTGCTCCGAGCCGGGAGGCCCGGCAATCAATTCGTTTTTGGAGGCGGGATCGCGCAGCTATCCCGTTCCCAGTTTGCTGTCGGTGTCGGCGAGCTCCGCCTTCAGCCACATCGTCTCGCTGAGGTTCTTGCCCGAAGTCGTGGCCGCGAGTGCTTCCAACGCGGCCTTGCGAACAGCGAGTGCTTCTCCGTTGGTCGGTGTGGCGGAAAGCGCGATGTCGAGGAGGTGGAGCGCCTGTAAAGGGCGATCTGCCGCGACATGCGACCGCGCGCGCGCGATCAGCGCGGCGCTTCCTGCGAGCTCGGCAAGATCGGCATCGACCGATGAGCGTGGCGAGCCGAATAGCCCTGTCGTACCGTCGGCATAGTGGAACCAACCGGCATTCTCTTCCCAGATCGCCCGTACCACCCAAGATGTCTTGCCATGGAACTCGCCGATCTGGCCGTCGTCTGGTAGGGTGATCTCGTTCATCAGCTCGTGGACTGTCTTGCCGGCGTTCATCCCGGCGATCGTTTCGCGCTCGATGTGGGCGACGGCGGCATGCATCGCGTCGAGATCGGCGCGGATTTTTGCTTCGCCGCGGATCGGTTCGCCGTGGCCGGTAATGACCAGATCGGGAGCGAGCGCGCGCACCGCCTCCAGCGAGGCGAGATAAGCCCGCACCAGCCGAGGGCGATCGCCGCGGATCGTGACGAGGTTCGGCATCGCGCGCCACACTGGGCCGAACAGATTGCCGGTAAAGATCGTGCGCTCTTCGGGCATCCACACGAACACTGCGCACAGCGTCTCTCCGCCAGGCGTCTTGACGACCTCGAACTTGCGGCCGCCCTGCTCGAAGGTCAGCGTGTCGCTTACCTCGACGTCGGGTGTGACCTTGGGCGGCACAGGCGGTGGGCCGTTGCGCCGCGTCATCGAGGCCCAGAGCTTGCCCGAGCGCTTCGCGAGAAACGGTGCCAGTCGATCGAAATAATCGGCCGTGTCGGTGAAACCCGCTCCCGCGATGATCTGTGTGCCGTCTTCTAGTTGCTCGGGCAGCGCGCCGTAATGGTCGGCATGGCTTTGCGTCAGGATGATGCGCCTGAGCGGGCCGGTGCGGTGCGGCGCAAACAAATCCTTGTTGCGCTGGCCGTTGCCGATGAAGCCGGTGTTGATCAGCAGATCGCCATCGTCAGTGGTGGCGAGATAGGCGTTGGAGATATCCTTGACCATGAAGATGGTATCGGTGATCGCTGCGGCATCGGTCTGACCCGCGCCCGCCGTGACCAGCGCGCCAAGCGGCGTCTGCTTGGTATCGCTCACCGGTCGGCTCCGTCGAAGCGGATCATGACCTTGGCCGATTGTGGCGTGGCGGCGATCTTCAGCCCGTCCAGCACCTCGCCGAAAGGCAGCGTGTGGCTGATCAGGGCGGCGATCTTCTCCCGCAACCGGGGCATGGCCGCGATGACGTCGGGAAACTCGGTCGGGTAGCCGACCGCGGTTGTGATCGTCATCTCACTGGTCAGCATCGGCCCGGCAGGCAGTTCAATAGGCTTCAGATAGGCCGCAGTGATGACGTGACGGGCGTGACGCTTGGCCATGCGGACGACGTCACCGAGGATCGACGGAGCGCCCGCGGCGTCGATATAGGCATCGCTCGAGGCGCGCTCGCGGCCGAAGTACATCTCCGCGCCGTGCAGGGCCTTTACCCGCGCGCGCACGTCTTCGGTAGTCGGGTTGATCGTCCGCGCTCCAAGCGACCTTGCGCGTTCCAGCCGTTCCTCCGCCAGATCCACCGCCACAACGTCGCAACCGCGATCGACTGCCCACATCACCATGCCAAGCCCGATCGGTCCGCAGCCAAAGATCACGAGTTTGTCGCCAGCTTCGACCTCAGCCCGGTTGACGCCGTGCAGCGCAACCGCGAGCGGCTCGCACATCGCTGCGATGTCAAAAGAGATACCTTCGGGGATCGCCAGCACGCTGTCGTTCAGGCGGCCGTCGCGGACCAGCAACTCCTCGGTGAACGCACCTTCGGGGCCGCCGCTGCCGATGAAACTCGGGGTATTCATCGGGTTGACGATCACCTTCTGGCCGACCTGCAAACCCTCGACCTCGCGACCCACTTCGAGGATCTCGCCGGCGCCCTCGTGGCCCAAAGCGGTAAGCGTGCCCGGTGTCGGGATGCCGCCATTCTTGATGTACGATAGATCGCTGCCGCAAATCCCGCAGGCCTTCATCTTGACGACGACGTCTTTAGGGCCGGCTGTCGGGCGCTCATAAGGATCGAGCCGGACGTCGTTGACGTTATGGATGGTCAGGCGGCGCATCTTCGCTCTCCGTCAGAAGGCATAAGGTGGATAGATGGCGCTGCCGCCGTCGATCACGATGGTGTCGCCGCTATGGAAACGCGAAGCATCGCTGGCGAGGTAGGCGCCGATCCCCTCGAAATCGGCTATGGAGCCCGGCCGGCGGATCGGTGTCTTTGCGGAAAAATGCGCATCCACCGCCGCAATGCGCGCCTCCATCTCGGGAGAGTGTTCGGCACCGCTGCCGATGTTCGTCTTGACATAGCCCGGCGCGATAGTGTTGGCGCGAATGCCATATTTGCCCAGTTCGGCGGCCATCCCGCGCACTGCCGCACCCATGCCGCCCTTCGATGCCGCGTAGTTCTCGATGCCCGGAATGCCATGGAACATCGACAGACTGCCGCAATAAACGAGGCTCCCGCCCGGCTCTCCGGCTTCGGCACGCGCAACCATCGCCTTCGCGCCTTCGCGCAGGGTGAAGAATGCGCCGTGTAGGTTGACCGCAAGCAAATCGTGCCACTCGTTCGCGTCGAGAGTGAGCACCGATCGCGATTTGGAGGCCCGGCCCGAATTGGCAAAGACGCAGTCGACCCGGCCAAAATCCGCAAGCAACGTCGCATATCCTTCGACGATCGCTTCCTCGGACGAGACATCCACCTGATAGGTCTCGACCCGCTCGGCTCCGGCCGCTTCGAGTTGCGCCTTAGCCGCGGCGTTCTTCTCCGTATTGCGCGCCCAAATTGCGATGTCGCCGCCCATCTTGGCGATGCCCATCGCGAAGCCGAGGCCGATACCGCCGTTTCCGCCTGTGACGAGCGTCGTCTTGCCGCTGCAATCGAAGAGAGCGTTCGCCATCAGCATCCTCCTGGCCGCCGGGTTCGTCCTGGTCGGTTAATTGAGGAGATGTGCAGTCAGAGGTCACCGGCCCGCAATCCATCTGCCTATCGACGACGGGCCATTACCGCGGCATGTAGCCAAAGGTGACGCGTCATGGGAGGCGCCGGTGAAGGACTCATTTGCTGAATCGGTGTTCGAAGCAGAACTACCGCTTCCGCACGGCTTCGCCCGGATCATGCGTCTCACCAATGATCAGCCGACGAACCATATATTTCGTCGGGGTGCCTACTACTGGCTCGATCTTTGTTTGACGCCGCGGCCGGAACAAGCGCGGGGTTGTTATCTCGAGCGGTGGGGCCCGCACCGCTTCGAGCGACTTGGCGAGATCTTCCTGGTGCCTCCCGGCGAAGCGTTACACGTACGCACCGATGCTGGCCGGGACCAGGCATCGATCGCATGCGAGATCCATGCCGACGCGGTCGATCGCTGGCTGACGCACAAGCTGGAATGGACCGACCGGCGGCTGGAGAGTGGGCTGGACATCGTGCATCCCTATATTCGCATGTGCCTCTCGCGATTGGCGGAGGAAGCGAGGCATGGCGGCACCGGCAGCAGAGAATTGGCGGAGATGATCGCCGGGCAGCTCGCGATTGAACTCGCGCGTTATCTTGAGGCCATTTCGGAGGCGCCGATCACCGGGGGGCTGGCGTCCTGGCGGCTGCGGTTGATCGACGAGCGGCTGCATCAAGGTGGCCCGCCACCCTCGCTCGAAGCACTGGCCGAGCTTTGCAACGTCTCGATCAGGCAGCTGACGCGTGGTTTTCGGTCAAGCCGCGGTTGCACGATCGGCGACTACATCGGCCAGACGCGGATCGAGATGGCGAAGCGTGCGCTGGCGACTGATGACAGCATCAAGTCGATCGCCTTTGCGCTCGGCTTTGCCTCGCCTTCGAGCTTTTCCTACGCATTCGGCCGCGCGACCGGGATTACACCCTTGCGCTTCCGCCACCGGTTCCTGCGCACTCGTATAGCGCTCTAGCACAGTCGAACTTTTCCGAGACTGGCGGCAAGACGCGCAGGCGTCGCTCATGCCTTGGCCGAGGCGATAAGCCGCTCGCTCTCCCGCCAGAGACGCTCCACCTGTTCATCATCCAGCGCAACCGGATTGGGCGGCATGATCCGGCGTTGATGATAATAGTTGCCGCTCGATCGTCCCGGCTGTTCGCCTGTGGCAAGCCAGACGAGGGCATCCGCCGCGGCTTGCGCGCTGATTGCTTCGCGTGTGCGGATGTGTGCCTGCGTCGTCGCGTCTGCGTGGGTGATGAAGTTGGAATTCACCGTGCCCGGATGCTGCGCGTGTACGACGATACCGTCGCCGGCAAGCCGGCGGGCAAGCGCGCGCATGTGCATCACGTTGGCGAGCTTGCCTTGGCAGTAGGCGCGGCCTGCCACGAAATCGTCCAGCAGTTGAAGGTCGTCCCAATGCAGGCCGGGGATCATCTCGCTGCCGTCGGATGAGACGTTGATAATCCGGACAT
>CAXTBZ010000002.1:63231-69498 GCA_964242855.1 uncultured Sphingomonadaceae bacterium | reverse complement strand
GCACTGCAGAGCCCGGCCGGAACAAAGGTGGGAGGCGCGTCAGCTGCGGCGGTGCGCAGCAACGGCAGCAGGCGACTGGTGAGCACGAACGGGCCGAGATGATTGCCGGCAAAATTCTGCTCCAGCCCCTCGCTGGTCATCACCTTTTGGCTCGCCATTCCGCCGGCATTGTTCACCAGGACATCGACCCGTTCTGTGAGCGCTGCGATCTCACCGGCGGCGCGTTCGGCTTCGACGATCAACGACAGGTCGGCCCGGATCATGGCGACCTTACCGGTTGCAGTGGCGCATATCTCGGCTTCCGCCGTGGCCGTACGCAAGGGATCGCGCCCCAACGCGATGACGGTCCAGCCTTGTTCGGCGAGCGATCTGGCGGTTTCCTTCCCGATGCCGGAACTGGCACCCGTCACCACGGCAACGCGATGTGCCATCGAACTCCTCCTGTTTGAAACCGTTATCTTCGGTCTTGAAGCGGAGGCCGGCAATTGCGGCCATGCCCGCCATCGCGGGTACGATGCCAGGCATATGGCAGGCCGGCTTCGTGGCCTGATGCGACGAAAGAGGCTACTCCGCGATAGCAATGCGAATTGGCGGTAGCATCCTCACTCCGCATGATGACGACAAAATAGATGCCGGGAGAGAATGCTGTGAGCGAAATGCTCGTCGCCGACGCGCTGATCGAACAGGCCATGACGGCAACCGGGTTCGATCAATTTGACTCAAATTCTTGGCGCGAGGGGCTCGACGTCCTGCTCGCCGACTATAACGCGGGTGAGCATCCCGAACCGCTGATCGAGCGCATGCGCGGAGGCCTAGTTCAGTCTCTGGCCGATCGATTGAAGACGACCGATTATCTAGGCCAGCGCCCCGATTTGCTCGATCGCCCGGTAGAACGGCCGCTCTTCGTCTTCGGCATGCCACGAACGGGCACGACGTTGCTCAGCAATCTGCTGGCGTGCGATCCTGCACGGCGATCCGCACTGACCTGGGAAATTGAGCAGCCCGTGCCACCGGCGACGACCGCGACGCTGAAGACCGATCCGCGCGCTATCGCCAAGTTGGAGCAGGAGAGGGCGATGCTTGCGGCACGCCCCGAGATGGGCAAGTATTATCGTAATTCGGCGATCTATCCGAACGAATGCATGTTCTTCATGATCCACGACTTCAAGGGCCTGGCGCTCGAGTCCCGCGGCAAGTTGAAGGCGTATCGCGACTGGCTCTTTCAAACCGAAATGACGTCGGCCTACGCCTACCACAAGCGCTTCCTGCAACTCCTTCAAGCCGATGCACCAGGGGCCTGGAACCTCAAGATGCCAAGCCACGGCCTGTGGCTGGAGACTCTCCTCGACGCCTATCCGGACGCGCGGCTGATCTGGGCGCATCGCGATCCGTACACCGCGACCAGCTCTTTCTGCTCCATCCTGTCGATGGCGCACATGGGTTACGTCGGTAAAATCGATTACGAATGGCTTGGCGAGGACTGTTCTTTCCAGGCGCAACTTCATCTCGACCGCATCATGAACGCCCGCGCTCGCCTTGGCCATGATCGGATCGTCGATGTGCACTACGCGGACATCACCCGCGAGCCGATGGCCGCCATTCGAAGGCTGTATGCCGATCTTGGCGACACGCTGACGCCCGAAGCGGAGGCCGCGATGCAAACCTGGCTCGGCGAGAACCCCCAAGGGAAATTCGGCAAGCACGAATATGCCCTCGACCAGTACGGCTTGTCGGTAGAGACGTTGGCGCCACGCTTCGAGCGCTACCTGTCCGAATATGACGTGGTGCGGGAGGGCTGATGACGTGAGTATCGGTCGTCATTATCAGAATGCTTATGTCACCCGGAATGTCGACAAGGCGGTGGCTTCGTTTCGAACCCACGCCGAAATTCGCACGATCATAGAGATCGAGACCTCGGTTCAGGTGTGGACGCCGCAAGGCGAAGGGCGGGGCGTACAGAAGCTGGCCTTCGTCTGGGTCGAAGATCACAACTACGAACTGATCGAGCCGAAGGAAGGCGATGTGCTTGCCATCTATCGCGATGCTTTACCTGCGGATGATCGGCTCGCCTTCCATCACGTTTGTCACCGCGTCGATGATTGGGATGAGGCGATCGCAACGATTGCAGCACAGCCGTTCCCGATCGTGCTGAAAGGCGGCACGCCGGGCATGCTGCAGTTCGCCTATACGGACACGAGGCCGTGGCTCGGCCACTATACCGAATATGTCTGGATGGTGTCGGAACGCTGGGCAGGGATGGGCGGTCGGTAGCCGGTAGGCGCGCCGTTGGCGCTCCAAGACGTACCCCCGCTGCACGTGCCAACCGCTGCCACGATTTTCAGCCCTTCCACGATTTCTGTTACTGTTGCTGATCGGTAAACGCGCTATCGTTACCGCATGGCTATGTGATTGTTGATTGAGACGCTCTTTCGAGTGGTAATTACCGACCTCGATAGGGCACATGCTTGGTGTGGCCGGATTGGAGGTAAGTCACTTGAGCAGGGTCCGGACGCGTCGCCCTCGTAATCCTGCTGCGACACGCGAAGTAATCCTTGGCGCCGCTCGCTCCCTGCTGGCGCGCGATGGACCTGACGGTATCAGTGTCTCGGCCGTGGCGACGCTTGCCGGCATCAACCGTGGGACGGCTTACCAGCACTTCGCCACCCGCGAGCAACTCGTGGCCGCGACTACGCAATCTGTATCGGACCAGCTGTTTCACGCAGCCTTCGGTGATCCTGCAAGTATAAGCGATCGCCGCGTCGAGGATGTCGACATCACGCTGCTGACAACGACGTTGGCCGATTTCGCGGTCGATAATCCAGCATTATGCAGGATCTGGTTCATGCAGCTTCTTGCCTCCGACGAACCGGCACAGGATCCGTTCTGGCGGGAATATGCCGGATCGCTGCGCCGCTTTACCGAAACTGATCTGGCCGAGCCGGGGATCGACAGCGACGTGTTCTCGCTGTTGATGCTGGCGGGGAATTTCCTTTGGCCGGTTTGGACCAAGGCGCATGAGAAGAGCGCTTCCGAACGTCGTGTGCTTGCAAGGCGGTTCGCCCTAGAGAGTCTGCGTCTGGCGATGCACGGCTCGATGCGCGCCGAATTTTTTCCGCAGATCGAACAGTTGATCGCTCCTGATGTCGCGAGGCCGGAGTCTGTAGCGGACCTGCGGGCAGCATAGCGGCTGGGCGATGAATCGCGTGAGCGCGATCATTTTGGTAGCTAAGCGCCCCGGCAACCGAGAGGGTGACGCTTGAACATGCCCTTGGGAGCCGAGATGTTTTCAGCCATTTTGATCGACAAGACCGACGCTGGCCAGACCGTATCGATCACCGAACTCGACGAAGGAGGTCTCCCCGAGGGCGATGTGACCATCGACGTCGCTTATTCGACGCTCAACTACAAAGACGGCCTCGCGATCACCGGAAGAGGGCCGGTCGTGCGCAAGTTTCCGATGGTGCCGGGAATTGATCTGGTGGGCACTGTTCGCGAGTCGAGCCATGAAGACTGGAAGGCCGGCGACACCGTTGTCCTGAATGGCTGGGGCGTGGGTGAAACGCACTGGGGCGGCCTCGGGCAGGTCGCGCGGCTGAAAGGCGAGTGGCTGGTACCCCTGCCGGACGCGTTCACGCCCAAACAGGCGATGGCGATAGGTACGGCTGGGTATACCGCAGCGCTCTGCGTCGAAGCTATTACCGCGGCTGGAGTGACCCCGGACAAGGGCGAAGTCCTGGTCACCGGCGCAACGGGCGGCGTGGGCAGCGTCGCAGTCGCATTGTTGGCGAAACTCGGTTTCACGGTCGTAGCTGCGACAGGGAAGGTTGCCGAAGGTGACTATCTCAAGAAGCTCGGTGCAGCATCGGTGATCGATCGCGCAGACCTGTCCGCCCCCGGCAAGCCGTTCCAGAAGGAACGTTGGGCGGCGGTGATCGATTCCGTGGGGAGCCACACACTGGTCAACGCGGTCGCGGCCACCAAATATGGCGGCGTTGTTGCGGCCTGCGGCTTGGCACAAGGGGCGGATTTCACCTCATCGGTCATGCCGTTCATTCTGCGTGGCGTCAGCCTGCTCGGCGTCGATAGCGTGATGGCGCCAAAGGCCAGGCGTTTGAAGGCCTGGCAGCGGCTGGCCAGCGATCTAGATCCGGCGGTGCTGGAAACGATCGCCACCGAGATCGGGCTGAGCGAGGTTGTTCAGGCGGCGTCCGACTTGATCGACGGCAAGGTGCGCGGGCGCGTGCTGGTCGATGTGAACCGCTGATCCGACTAAGCGGATGATCGAGCGGCGCCTATCGATCGTGTCCGGGCCGCCGTTGGCGGAAGAAGCCGGCATCGGTGCGCTGACACTTGGCGGCTGGTTGCGTGAGGTGACCACCCGTTTCGGGCCGAGCGAGGCTTTGGTGTTCCACGAAGCCGGCGTCGCCGTTCGCTGGTCCTACGATGATCTGTGGAGCCGCGTGAACGAGGTCGCGCGCGCTCTGATCGCCAGCGGGGTAGGCAAGGGCACGCGGGTTGGCGTGCTGATGACCAACCGGCCTGAGTTCCTGTCAGCCGTTTTCGGAGTCGCGTTGGCGGGAGGGGTCGCCGCCACGCTGTCCACCTTCTCGACAGCGGCCGAACTCGAGCATCTGTTGCAAACCTCCGCATGCTCGGTGTTGTTGCTCGAGAGCAGGGTGCTGAAGAAAGACTTCGGTGAAATGCTGGCGAAGCTCGAACCGGAGGTCGCCTCTGCTTCCCCTGGAACACTTGCATCGCTGCGCTTCCCCTTCTTGCGCCACGTCGTGTCCGTCGGCACCGGGTCAGGCGCGATCGAAGGCTGGGACGCGTTCCTCGGGCGCGGCGCAGAGGTCGCGCAGGCCTTGGTCGACGGAACTGCCGCGACCGTTGCACCAGCAGACCCCGGCCTGTTGTTCTTCTCCTCCGGATCGACATCGAAGCCCAAGGGCATCCTCAGCGCGCATCGCGGGCCGACCTTGCAATTGTGGCGGTGGAAACGTTTCCTGCAGGCAGGGCCGGACGCGAGGGCATGGTCGGCAAACGGCTTTTTTTGGTCGGGTAACTTCGCGATGGCGCTCGGTGGAGCATTGTCGAGCGGCGGTAGCCTGATCCTCCAAGCGACATTTGAACCGAACGAGGCGCTTGCGCTGATGGAACGCGAGAGGGCTACCATGGCGTTTGCCTGGCCGCACCAATATGCACAGCTGGAGGGTGCGGCGAACTGGAACGACGTCGATCTATCGACGCTTCACTATGTGAACGTAGCGCTCGCAAGGCATCCGACGGTCCACACCGACTGGCAGGAGCCGTGGTCCGCTTACGGCAACACCGAGACCTTCACGATCAGCGCCATCTACGACTCGGGCACGCCGGAAGCGCGCGCCGCTGTCGGCCACGGCTATCCCCTGGCGGGCAACGTGTTCAAGGTAGTCGATCCGCTGACCGGCAGGATCGTTCCGATCGGCGAGCGGGGCGAGCTTGCAGTCAAGGGTGCGACGATGATGCTCGGATACATAGGTATCCCGCTTGACGAGACGCTCGACGCCGACGGCTTCTTCCACACCGGCGACGGCGGCTTTTTCGATGCAGAGGGCCGGCTTCATTGGGAAGGCAGGCTCAACGACATCATCAAGACCGGCGGCGCGAACGTTTCGCCGATCGAGATCGACACCGTGCTGAAAGAGATGGCAGGCGTAAAGGTGACGCAGACCGTGGGTATACCGCACGATACGCTCGGCGAGCTTGTGGTCACCTGCATCGTGCCGCACGAACATGCGGAGCTTGACGAGGAGGGGGTGCGTGCGTTCGCCATGAAGAGCCTTGCCAGCTACAAGGTACCTCGCCGTGTCCTGTTCTTTGGTTCGGAAGAACTCGAGATGACCGGCAGCGCAAAGATCAAGACGGCGGATCTGAAGGCCTTGGTCGCTAGGCGGCTAGGATGAGCGAAACAGACGATGCGTTGGCAATCGCCAATCTCAAGGCGCGCTACTGTCGCGCTGCTGATGCTGCTTCGGAAGACGTCGACGCTGCTCGAGCCATGTTCGGTGGGATCTTCACCGAAGATTTCGTTGGTGACTACGGCTACGGCCTTCTGATCGGGCCTGCCGCGATCACGGACTTCCTGTGCGACGCCATCGCGCGAGGCAGCCTGTGGATGATCCACATGCTACACTCTCCGCGGATCGAAATCGACCGTCCGGACGCGACCGGCGACTGGACGGTGATGGCGCATTCCAGGCGAAGCGACAGCAATGAATTGTCGGTCGT
>CAXTBZ010000002.1:45733-63221 GCA_964242855.1 uncultured Sphingomonadaceae bacterium | reverse complement strand
GTCGTGCTCGGCCGTTATTCCGACACCTTTCGCCTGACACCGGACGGATGGCGCATCGCGCGGATTTCATTCTGGCGGCCCAGCTGAAACGCTCCCGCGATGAGTAGTCGGGTCGCCTTGTGTTTTGCCAAAGGCCCCCGGACAGCAGGACCTACGAGCGACCCTTGAAAGTCCAGGAGCAGGCATGAGCACCCAGATTCTCGATACGTCCGACCTCGACACTTACATGGGCAAACCGATGCAGCCGGCGCGGATGGTCGATCCGTTTGCCAACAACGATATTCGTCGGTGGGTTCAGGCGATGCACTATCCGAATCGCCTTCACTATGACGCAATGTACGGGATGCAGAGCCGCTTCGGCCAGCTTATCGCGCCGCAATCCTTCCCGGTGACAATGGATGATGGGCACGGCTCAGCCCCGTCATGCATCGGTTCGATCCCGAACTCACACATGCTGTTCGGTGGCGACGAGTGGTGGTTCTACGGCCCCCGCGTTGTCGCTGGCGATCGTATTTGGAACGAGCGCATTCCTTTCGACTATTCCGTGAAGGAGACCAAGTTCGGCGGTCCGACATGCTTTCAACGCGGAGACAATTTCTATTACAACCAGCACGGTGACCTAGTCGCCAAACAGCGCTCGACCTCGATCCGCTACAGCCAGGCGGCCGGGCAGGCGAACACGCCGACCGACAATCACGATGACCCTGTCTGGTCTGACGACGAACTTGAGGCGCTTGAAGCGCGCAAGTTCGCGTGGATCGCAATGCTCCACGATCTAGGTCATACGGCGCGATATTGGGACACGGTCAAAGTCGGCGACGCGCTTCCGGAGCGAGTGTTCGGGCCACATTCTATTGTGAGTTTTACTACCGAGTGGCGGTCATATACTTTCACCCAGTGGGGATCGATGCACCGTCGCACCGATCTTAATATGGCGGAACTTGGCTTCACCGGGCCGATGGCAGGCCCCGAGCAGGATCCAACTGAGGAAGCGCGCAACCCGGAAAACACCGACGGCGCCTACATTGGCCCCTCACGTGGCCATCTGTTTCCCCGCTGGGCCCGGTTTATCGGCATGCCACGCGGCTATGGCTACGGCGCATCGATGGGAGCCTGGATCACCGATTACCTTGCTGGTTGGGCGAGTGAATGGGGCATGGTGCGTCATAGTGCCTGCAATTATCGAGGCCCGGCGTTGACCGGTGACATCACGATACAAACCGGCACCGTGACCGACTGCTACATCGATGCCGAAGGCCGCCATATCGTGGCGATCGACACTCGGATGCAGAACCAGGCCGGAACGATAATGGCAACGGCCAAGGCTGAGGTCGAGCTGCCCAAGCGGCCAGGTTGAGCGCAAGGGAACGGTGATGGCGGGTAAGTTCTCGGGCAAGACGATCGTTGTTACGGGTGGCGCAGCGGGATTAGGCAGAGCCTATGCGCTCGCTTTCGGCCGCGAGAGTGCTCACCTCGTGCTTGCGGACATCAACGAGGCCGGCCTTACCGAGAGCGCGGCGATGGTCGAGGCGATCGGCGGCACGGTGGCGGTTCACAAGCTTGACATGAGCGTGGAGGCGGAAATCGTCGATGTGGGCGCGGCGATCGTTGCGGCGCATGAGCGGGTCGACGTGCTCGTAAATAATGCCGGCCTTCATCTCGGCGAGATAGCGCGCGGCTTCTTCGGGCTGGGCATGGTGAAATGGCAGCATTTCCTTGCCGTCAACACAATCGGGCCGCTGCTGCTCGCCGAAGCGCTACGCCCGGCTCTGGCGCGCGCGCGCGGGCTCGTCATCAACAAATCGTCGATGGCGAGCTACAATCCCGCCACCGCCTATGGCATCACCAAAGCGTCGCTCAACGTCTTGACCCACGCAATGGCAACCCAGTTCGCTGTTGATGAGATCCGCTGCGTCGGTATCGCGCCCGGCTTGATGGAAACTCCGGCCGCACGCGGCGGTGTCGCCGATGATAATTGGGAACGGCTGAAAGGCATGCAGTCGGTCAAGCGGCAGGGAACTGCAGACGACATCGCCAACCTCGGCGTCTTCCTAGCGTCCGAGGAAGGCAGCTTCATCAACAACCAGACCATCCTTTGCGATGGCAACAACCAGATGCGAGGCTTTCGCTTCTAGGACGCACCAGGCTTATTGGCCGGCGGCGACCGGGTTGGCTCTTAGATGACGCGCGATGGCGGCTGATGGGTCAACCAAGTGGACGTTAGGGGCTATGCGAAAAGCGGAGGGTAACAATGAGCTTGTACACAACGATCCACCTCCACAACGTGACCAAGGGCTGTGAAAGCGAATACCTGGCATGGTTCGATGGCCAGCATTGTGACGCTCTGGCGAAGCTGCCCGGGTTTGTCTCCGCCGATAGGTACGAAGTCACTCCTGAACAGGTCATGCCCGATATTCCGCAGCCGTGGCGGTTCCTGAGCGTCTACGACTTCGACTATCCTGACCTTGAAGCCGAACTTCCCCGGCTTGGCCCATTGCTCGGCGAGGCGCGGGACACGGGGTTGATCGATGATCGCGACGAGAGCGAGCGGATCCACAGCTACGCGATGTATTCCGATTGGGTGTCGAGCCCCAACTACCAGGCCGATCAGCCGCTATCAGGCATCAGCATTATCCTGGCCAACTTCGTCGCCGGGCGCGAAGTGGAATATCACAAATGGTACAATGAGGTGCACGGGCCTGAAGTGACCCGCGTCCCCGGCAAGGTGGCGATGAAGCGGGGGCGGTTGTCGCCCGTGCAGGTCGCGCCGGTACGCTATTGCCCGGGCAGCGACATCGTCTTGTGCGCGTTGCAGACAGACGATCTCCTGTTCACCGTAAAGGACTTCAGCGCGCGCGCGCGAGGAGTATCGCCTAGTGGCGTCGCGATGGCGCCCCGATCGTCGGCAGGATCCGTCGCGCGAACGGTACATTATTTCCGCAAGATCAGCGGGAGCGCCTTCTGGCCGGGCGGCGTGGCCTATGACGGCGATTTGTCGGTCTATCCGCCGGATTTCGCGCGGCCGGTGAGCTGAACCGTATAACTATCGCTATGACGATGCCCCGGCTCTTGTGATCAATAGCTCCGCGAGGGCAGGTAGTTTGATGATCGGTGGTTGGAGCTAAGCGTGGGCAAGACGATCGTCATCACCGGAGCGGGTGACGGGCTGGGCCGTGCCCTTGCCCGCCGGTTTGCCGCCGATGGCGAGACGGTCATTCTCCTCGGCCGAACCTTGTCCAAGGTGCAGGCGGTGGCCGACGAGATTGGCGCGCCCCATTTCGCGATCGAATGTGATGTGGCGAACCCCGCGTCCGTGCGCGCGGCCTTTGTTGTGATTGCCGAAGCTCACCCGAAGATCGACATTCTCATCAACAACGCTGGCATATACGAACCGTTCACGTTGGCCGATGCGCGTGACGACCAGATACTGAACCAGATGTCGACGAACCTCGCCGGCCCCATCTTTTGTGCACGTTCGGCGTTGCCGCTGCTTAAGGGCGGTGGGCACATCATCAACGTGACGAGCGAGACCGTCGCTGTGAAGATGCCGATGCTGTGGATGTATGGCGGTTCCAAAACCGCGCTGGAGTTCGTGTCGGACATGTGGAGCCGTGAACTAGAGTCAGATGGCGTGCGGGTCACGGTCGTTCGCGCGGGCATGATGATGGACGAAACGAAGACCGGCAATGGCTGGCCGTTAGATGTTGCCGCTAGATTCGCAGGCGAAAACGCAAAGGTCGGCATCAATCTTCGCGAACGTCCAATCTCGCATTATAACTCGGTGACGGAAGCGTTCCGCGCGGTCATCGACATGCCGGCCGACGTCCATGTCGGATTGGTGACGCTGAGCGGCAGCCGTCGCTGATTTCAGTAGTTCCACAGGAAGAACTTACATGACCTTACCCGACGCAAAGCTGTTCATCGACGGTGAGCTCCGAAATGCCGAAAGCGGCAAAACCTTCGCTGTCATCAGTCCATGGACGGGCGAGAGCGTGGGCCAGGCGGCGGATGCGTCTGCCGGAGATGTCGATGCAGCGATCGTTGCAGCCAGAACTGCCTTCGACAACACCGACTGGGCAGAGAACGTCGCCTTACGGGTCGCCCTCGTGACCAAGCTGCGCGATCTGTTCCGTGCCAACAAGGAACGCCTGTCCGATCTCGCACGGCACGAAGCCGGCGCGGCATGGGGTGCGGTGGCGCGGGCTCATGTCGATATGGCGATGGATGGATGGGACGATTATCTCGCCGTCTTTCCCAAGGTGACGTGGGAGCGCGACTATGGCGGGCGCATGGCTTACGGTTTCGAAACCCTGCGCAGGGCGGTGTACGAGCCGATTGGTGTCGTCGCCGCGATTACACCGTGGAACGTGCCCCTCTATGTGAATGTCGGCAAGGTCGTGGCGGCACTATTGGCGGGCTGCACGGTCATCCTGAAGCCGGCCCCGGATACACCCGGGATGGGGGCGATCTTCGGCGAGCTGGCCGCTGAAGCCGGCTTCCCGAAGGGCGTTATCAACGTCGTGTTCGGCGCCGATCCCGCGTTGGCTGGCGAGATGCTCGTCAAGGATCCACGTGTCGATCTGATCTCGTTCACCGGATCGACCGGGGTGGGGAAGCGGATCATGCAGCAAGGCGCTGACACGCTGAAGCGGGTCTTCCTCGAGCTTGGGGGCAAGTCTGCCAAGATCGTGCTGGAGGACGCGCCTGATTTCGCGCGCGAGGTCGCCTCGACGATGCTGGTGTTCCACGCCGGTCAAGGCTGCGCCGTGCAATCGCGTCTTCTCGTGCCGCAAAGCCGCTTCGAGGAAGCCAAGGCGGTGCTGCGCCATGCTTATGCCGCGTTCGGCGACAATTGGGGCGATTTCGATGACCCTGGGCATATCATGGGGCCGGTCGTGTCGAAGCGGCAGATGGATCGGGTGATGTCCTATATCGAGCTTGGTCAGTCGGAAGGAGCCGAGCTGCTGGCAGGCGGCAAGGCGCGGCCTGATAAAGGCGCAGGCTATTTCATCGAGCCGACGGCTTTCGCCGGCACGAACGACATGCGCATCGCGCAGGAGGAGATCTTCGGCCCGGTCCTCGTGGTCATTCCGTTCGAAGATGACGAGGATGCCATCCGCATCGCCAATGCCAGCGATTATGGACTAGGTGGCGGCGTGGCCTCAGCCGATCTCGAGCGCGCGATGAAAATCGCCAAGCGTGTTCGAACCGGCACGATGAGCGTTAACGGCGGCATGAGTATCGCCGGTGATATACCCTTCGGCGGCTTCAAGGCGTCTGGAATGGGTCGCGAATGGGGCCTTGAGGGTATCGAGGAATTCCTCGAGACCAAATTGATTGCCTGGCGCGCAGCCTGAGGCCGGAACTGGAATGCCAAGCATGAACGCTGTTCAGCCGATCGGAATTGTGAGCTCGAAGAGGGCAGCCGAAGGGGGCAAAGGGCTCAGCTACAACCTGAACGGACAGCGGCTGGGTCGTAAAGGCCATGACACCCGCGCGCGCATCCTTGCAGCAACGAGCGAGTTGCTCGCCGGCTCGGGTGACACCCCGATCTCGTTGAGCGCAGTGGCTCGGCAGGCGTCGATGGGCATGACGTCGCTTTATCAGTATTTCACTGATCTCACAGAATTGCTGCTCGCGCTGCTGGAACCGTTGGCGGTGGATGCCAACGAGTCTTACCTGCGGCACCTGCGCGTGCGATGGCCTGACGACGATCTTAACGGCCACTGTCTGGCGTTCGTGACCGCGCTCCACGGCTTCTGGCATCGGAACTCGACGATCCTGCATCTACGCAACAGCATGGCTGATCAGCGCGACAAGCGCATGATGGAACAGCGCGTTCACTCGGCCCAGCCGGTGATCCTGATGCTCGTGAAGCAGATGGACCAGGATCCCGCCGTCCCGAACACCTTGGCCGCTGGTATGGCGACCGTGCTCTACACCGGCATCGAACGTGTCGTGACGATCGCGACCGACCGTATATTGCCGACCGTACTGCCGGGTGAGTTCTCGCCCAATGTCCGCAATTTCCTGCGGGCCGAAGCGCGGCTACTGGAGCTGGGAATACGTGAATTTCGCGCCTCACAGAGGGTCATCGCGCCCTAGCGAGTTGGCCTCAGTCGCCCTTGCCGCTCGTCCCCAGCTTCTTGATATATCGCTCGACACCTTCGAGATAGGCCGGGTTCAGCATCAACGCACTGTTCGCCATACGCTCGACGTGGCGGCCCATTTCCGGGCCGAGTTCCCTCGCCATCTCGATCGCGATCTTGGCGGCGCCCATCTGCTCGCCGCTCGATTTCGTCAGGTGTTGACAGAAGGCGAGCGCGGCATCCGCGAACGCCTGATCGGGGAATACGTCATGGACGAGCCCCATGATCAGCGCGCGATCCGCATCGACCTTTTGGTTGCCCATGATCAGCCAGCGCGCCCAGTGCGCACCGCAGGTCCGCGTCAGCCGACTGACGCCGTTCGAGGCCGGGAGAACGCCAAACAGTCCTTCCGGGAACGAGAATGAGGCAGATTTGGCGGCAAGCCGGAAATCGCAGGATAAAGCCAGTTCCAGCCCGCCGCCGACACAGGTCGCGTGAACCGCGCAGACGATCGGCTTCTCGATATGCTCCATTTCATCATAGATGCGATGCATGCCGTGCAGGCCGAGCCGATGATTTTCCCGGATCTCCGAGGCTGTCGTCGGGCGCGAGCGCGACGACCCGCCGTGCAGATCGGCGCCGGCACTGAAATAGCGGCCGTTGGCGCGGATCAGCAACACCTTCAGCTCGGGCGTGTCACGGAATCGATGCAGCGCCTCCTCGAACAGCGCCATCGTCTCGCCCGACAGCGCGTTGAGCTTCTCCGGCCGATTGAGCGTCGCGATCAGGATGCAGTCCTGCGCCTCGATCAGCAGATGCGGTGCGTCCGGCATGACAGTCCTCTCAGGCGCGGGTACGCGGCAGGCCTAATCCGCGTTCGGCGATCATAGAGCGATGCACTTCGCTGGTGCCGCCGTAAATGGTCGCGCCCTGTGCGTGACGATAGAAGACGTTGATTTCCGCGGCCGCCCCCTTGCGCTTCGACAAAGAGGTCGGCGCGGTGAGATCGAGCAGGTCGCGAGCGTCGCTGAGGAAGACCTCCGACGAGTACATCTTGGCCATCGGCCCATAAGCCAAGTTCGTCTTCTTCTCGGTCATGGCCCAGGTCGCGCGGAACGTCAGCAGTTCGGACACCCAGACGTTCGCGCTGGTGCGTGCGAGCCGCCGCTGGGCCGTGGAATCCTCGATCAGCGGCTTGCCTTGGTAGTCGATCTCGCGACACAGCCGCTCGCCCGCATCCAGCATGGCGCGCTGATACTTTGCAAAGCCGCCGCCATGTTCGAGTTCGAGGCTCGCGCTCATCGTCTTGACGCCGCCATCGACGTCGCCCAGGCGCCAGCTGTCGGGTATCTTCACATTGTCGTAGAAGGTTATGTTGGTGCGCTCGTCCTGGAAGGTATGCACCGGCTGGATGGTCACGCCGTCTGTCTTCAGGGGCACGATGAACATCGTCAGCCCCTTGTGCTTGGCGACCTCGGTGTTGGTCCGCGCCAGCATCAGCACATAACTCGCGAGGTTCGCGCCACTGGTGAACATTTTCGTGCCATCGATCCGCCAGCCATTGCCGTCCGGTGTTGCGCGACACTGGGCGGCGAAGACGTCCGATCCTGACGCAGGTTCGGAATAGCCCAGGCTGCAGATAACCTCGCCGGACATGATCTGCGGAAGCACCTCCTGCTTCAGCTCGTCGCTGCCGAAACGCTGGATGATCAGCGCAACCATCTGAGACACGCCGGCGGCAGGGTTGTTGTATCCCTCCAGCTCGAACGTATCCATCGCCGCGATCTTGGCATAGGCCGACAGACCGCGGCCGCCGACATCCTTTGGCAGGCCAAGGAATAGCAGATTGCGGGCCGCAAGCTTGCGGTTCAACTCAGGATTATAGCCTTCCCAGCTATAGTGAAAATCTTCCCGCATCTCTGGCGTCACATTGGCCGCAAAGAACTCGCGGATCTCGCTCGCGATCGCGTCGGCATCCTCGCCGAGATCGAAATCTATCGGGCTCTCGCCAGCCTCGGGGAGCGATGCGACTTCCCCGGCGTAGAGGCGTCTCCCGGCCTCATCCAGCAACCGCTGAGGGTCGCCAAGCACCAGTGGCCACGCCTTGGCGCGCAGGTTGAACAGGAAGATGTCATATTCCGTGGTGAGGCCATAGCCGCCAAAGGTGTGCAGCGCCTGCGCGACCGCGCGCGCTGCAGTAACGGCGTTCCACCATGCTGCGAGCGAGATTGTGGCCCCGGCTTTGGGATCAGCATCGGCGATATTGCGGATCGCTTTCCAGATCAGGAACTTGCCGCCATCGACCTCGCAGATCAGATCGGCAAGCGGATGCGAGATGGCCTGGAACTGACCGATAAACTGACCGAACTGCTTGCGTTCGCTGGCATAGGCAGCGGCGAGTCTAAGCGCCTCGCGACCCAAACCAGCCAACGCAGCGGAGATGAGAAGCTTCCATTCTTCGATGCCGGCGGCAAAAGTGGCGAGTGCGACGTCGCCCGAGGCAAGAACGACGCGCGTCTGCTTTCCCAAGTCGATCTGGGCGAGCGGGGTGTCAGCGAGATTGGGTTCTGCCACGCGCTCGCTTTTGGGCACGGTGACAAGCACGATGTCGTTGCCGGCGCGCGCGACGACTGCCTCTGCGATCAATCCGCCGGCGATCCACTGGCTTGGTTGGTCGATGATGTCGTGGAAGGCGAGGCTGACGACCGCCTCTCCCGTCAGCGCACGCTCCAGCAAGCTGAGATCGCCGTCGAATTGTGCGAGCAGGCGGGTCGCTACAATCGCTTCGGCAAGCGGACCGGAGGCGAGCGTGCGGCCTGCTTCCTCCATCAGGACCGTGGCATCGAACAGCCCGAGCCCGAGCCCGCCCGCGTCCTCAGCTACGCGGATCGACAATGCGCCTTGTTCGGCCAGCCCCTTCCACAATGCGGCATCGAACCCGGATGGCGCGGCGGCACGTACGCGCACGGTCGAACTGTGCTCGTCGAGGAAGCGCGCGAACATGTCGCGCATCATCTGCTGGTCGTCGGTAAGCTCGAAATTCATCGCTTTGCCTTATCCCTGCGGCTGAGCACGGCGCATCATCACGCTCAAGTCGATCTGCCCGGTCGCAACACCGCCCATGAACCCACCATCGACCGGGAAAACCACGCCGTTCACGATCCCGGCCAGCGCGCTGTTGATCAGGACGAGGCCGCCGGCCTGTTCCTCGGGTGTGGAGTACCGGCCCATCGGCTCGGCAGCGGCATCGACCACCTCCTTGCCCGAGGCTGCGTGGAAGCTGGCCATCATCGGTGTCTGCGTGGGCGAGGGCAGGGTGCAGTTGATGCGGATGCCCTTCTTTATGAGGTGCGCGCCCATGAACTGCGTCCAGACGATCACATTCTCCTTGGAGAAGCTGTAGCCCTCCCGGATCGTGTCCTCGCGATGCGCTTCGCACCATGCGACGGCCCCGTCGAAGCCTCTGGTGGTCACGAATTCCATGTTGGTAGGGATCCGTCGGCTCCAGCCCATGCCGCCGGTCGAGGCGATGCTGGCGATGGCGCCGCCTGCTTGCATCAACGGAAGAACCTGCTCTGTCAGATGGCGCAGGCCGATGAAGTTGACCTTCATCACGTCCATGGCGGGAAAGGACTGCGGCAGGCCAGCGCAATTGAACAGCGCGTCGATCTTGCCGCCGATCGCCGCTACGCCTGCCTCGATGGACGTGGGATCGCGCAGGTCGACGATCGTGAAGCTGGCCAGCGGCAGGGTAGACTGTTTGTAGTCGAGCCCATGCACTTCTGCACCGAGGTCGATCAGCAATCTGGCCGTGGCCTCTCCCATGCCGGAGAAGCATCCCGTGACGATGACTCGTTTGCCGCGATACCCCAGAATGTCGCTCATCAACTACTCCACAGAAGAGGTTCTGGCGCGGTTTATAGGCGGCCAGGAAATCGTGCCGTCGTCTTCTTCGATGAAGATAATCCGTTCGGGACAAGCCCGCGCGCCGTTTTTTGCTGCCTTCTCCTGGCCTTCAGGAACATCGAGCGCATCGATCGCGATATAACCGTCATCATCAAGCGGATAGAGCGCTTCGGCAATCGCCGAACAGCGGGCATTGCCGACGCAGGCCGATCTCTCGATCCGAACTTTCATGCCGCCGCTCCGAAAAATAGCATCCATTCCTAGAACCGAGAACGAGCCCCTTATCAACCAGCGCTACGCCTCATCGCCGCCACGATACGAGCGTGAGGTGGGTGAATGGTGGCGTTGGAAGTCAGACCAGCGGATCGTCTCGGCGATGCTGCCTGCGACGGCATTGCCTTTAAGAAGGGCGCGGACGACAGATGCTCGAATATAGCGTCCGCGCCTCGTCGGCAGTTCGTTTGCCGCAGGTTTTCCGCTATCGGAGGCCCATGTCACACGCGCAACTCAGTTCCGTCGCCGCCAAGCCGGATCACGTTCCGGACGCTCTGGTCTATGACTTCGATGTGCATGCCGATCCGGCACTGCTTGCCGATCCGCACGGCCGTCTGCTCGACATGGCGCGCACCGCACCGCCGGTATTCTGGACGCCGCGGAACGGCGGCGGCTGGGTGATCCTCAGCCACGCTGCCAACTATGCCGCGTCACGCGATACCGAAGCATTCTCCAGCGAGTTCATGCCGAAGGAGAAGATGGACGCGCTGCTCGCCTCGTTGCCGCCGGGAACGCCGCACATCCCGACGGCGGTTCCGATCACGCTCGATCCTCCAGAGCACACCAAGTACCGCCAGCCCCTGCAGAAGGTGTTTTCACCCAAGACGATCAACGGCTTGCGCGAGAGCATCAAGGATCTGGCCGGCGGCCTGATTGACGCAGTAAAGGCGAATGGCGCGTGCGAGTTCATGTCTGCCATAGCTGAACCGCTTCCGGTCCAGGTGTTCCTCAAGATGCTCGGCCTGCCGCTCGATCGGCAGGACGAATATAGGACGATTGTCAAAGAGCACATGGCGGCAATCGATGGCGATCGGGAAGGATCGGTGTACCGCCTTCAGCGCATCGCCGCGGCCATGCGCGATACCGTGCTCGAGCGGCAAGAGAACCCGCGCGACGACATCCTGTCGATGCTGTGGCAGATAGAGATCGACGGGAAGCCCACCACGCTCGCCGACATGGAAAATTACGGCGTGCTGCTCTTCATCGCAGGGCTGGACACGGTGATGAACGGCATGGGGTTGGCGGTGCGCGGGCTGGCGCTCGATCCGGCGCTGCAAGCGCGATTGCGCGCCGAACCCAAGCTAATTGCCGAAGCATCGGAGGAGATGCTGCGGCGCTTTACCTTCACCGTGCCGGTGCGGATCATCAAGAAGCCGGTCGAACTGGCTGGCGCGACAATGATGCCGGGCGAGATCGTGAAGCTTCTGCTGCCTGCCGCCGATCTCGATCCCACGGAATTTCCGAATCCCGACACCTACGATCTCAGCCGCGAGAACAACGTGCACATCGCCTTCGGTGTCGGTCCTCACCGCTGCCTCGGCTCGCACCTGGCGCGGGTCGAGCTACAGGTGCTTTACGAGGAAATCCTCGCGCGGTTGCCCATGTTCCGGCTCGATCCAGAGCGGCCGCCGGTTTTCCATGGCGGCCACGTCATGGGGATCGAGGAGATGCATCTCGTCTGGGACGTCTGATCCATGGTTTGGCAGCGGTCCCGCGTGCGGCTCGACAAGGATAATCGCGCGTTCTGGACTGGAGGGGCTGAGGGCAAGCTCAACATCGCGCGGTGCGGCGATTGTGGCGGCTTCATCCATCCGCCGCGCGAAATCTGCCGGCACTGTCTTTCCGAGAATGTCGCTCCCTTCGCGGTCGTCGGCACCGGAGTGATCGATACCTATACGGTCAACCATCAGGCCTGGGCCAAGGACATGGAGGTGCCGTTCGTCATTGCGCGAGTGAAACTGGACGATGCGCCGGGCGTTTATCTTACGACCAACATCGTGAATTGCCCTGTCGACGAGGTCGGTATCGACGACCCGGTTCGGGTGCTCTTCGAGGAACAGGACGGCATCTGGTATCCGCTGTTCGAGAAGACCGCGTGACCGAGGCGTACATCACCGGCATCGGCATGTCGGAAGTTGGCGTGCGGCTCACACGCTCGCCGCTCGGGCTCACACTGGATGCGGTACGCGAGGCGATCGCCGATGCTGGGCTGACGCTCGACCAGATCGATGGCGTCGCCACCTATCCCGGGAAGATGCAGACCTATCTGGGCTTCTCACCGGTCGGGTCGGACGATGTGATAGAGGCCTTCGGCTTGAAGACACGCTGGCATCTCGGGGCAGCTGAGATGACCGCGCAGCTCGGTGCGATTGCCGAGGCCGCCTCTGCGGTGAAAGCGGGGTTGGCCCGTCACGTGATCTGCTTCCGCACGGTCTACGAGGCGGCTGCGATGGCGCGGCCTGAAGAATACCCGCCGCTGGAACGCCGCCGAGACGTCAGCGGCAATTCACAATGGGTTTCGCCCTTCGGAGCATTCTCTGCAGCCAACTGGACCGCGCAGTTCGCGATGCGCCACATGAAGCGCTACGGCCTCACACGCGAGCAACTCGCCCAAATCGCGATCAACGATCACGCTAATGCCGCGCTCAACCCGCGCGCGATTGTCAAACAAGCGCTGACGCTGGACACCTATATGTCCGCACGGATGATCTCGACCCCGTTCTGCCTGTATGATTGCGATCGCTTCACCGATTGTTCCGCCGTGGTGATGGTCTCTGCAGGCAATGCGCTGGATGAAGTGAGAACAACACCGATCCGCATCGCCGCTTCGGCCGGGTCGGTGGAGCGCTACAGCTGGGATCAAGCCGAATGGGCAAGCGCCTATTCGACTGGACGCGATCTGTGGAAGAACACTGACTACAGCGCGAAGGATGTCGACACGGTCCAGCTGTATGACGGGTTCTCCTTCCAGCCGATCACCTGGCTCGAGGGCCTCGGCTTTTGCGATGTGGGCGAGGGTGGCTGTTTCATCGAGGGCGGCACGCGCATCGCACGCGACGGCGAGTTGCCGATGAACACCGGTGGCGGGCAGCTCGGCTGGGGGCGGTTGCACGGCTTCGGCTTCGCTTATGAGGCGGTGGTGCAACTGCGTGGCGAGGGCGGGGCGCGGCAGATCGGCGGCGATCCGCGCGTGGCCGTTTCGACATCGGGTGGCGGGCCGATGGCGGCGGCGTTGCTGCTCGCCAGGGATTGATGCAGATGGTGCCGGCCTTCTACCGGCATGTGCGGATCACGCCGGGTGAGCGGGCGGTCAGCGCTTGGGTGGAAGACGATTTCCATCACATGGGTGTGACGTTGCATCACGACGGCGCGAGCATCCGGCAGGTCGACTCCGAGATCGTGCGGGCACCATGGTCGACCTGCCCGGGCGCGATGGAACAATTGGCCGCGACATTTACCGACGCTGCCCTCGACGAAGCGGCAACACTGGGAGTGAAGACGCTCAACTGCACCCATCTGTACGATATGGCGGTGATCGCTGCGGCTCACTTTTGCGACACGGCACCGACATTGTTCGCTATCTCGGTCAGCGACGCAGTGGATGGGTCTCGGGAAGCCAAGATCAGCCGCGACGATGTGCCTTTGCTGCGTTTCGTGGAGCGCGACGGCTGCCTCGTCGAGCCGGACACGGTAGTGGGCAAGACCTTGTTCCAGCTCGGCAACTGGATAGCGGCGCTCGACGAGGCGGGGCGAGAGGCCGCACGTCTACTGCGCTGGGCGGCAATCATTGCGCATGGTCGATCGATCCCGTTGGAGCGGCAGTCCGACGCGACACGAATGCCGCCGAATTGTTTCACCTTTCAGGAGGGGCGGAAGGAACGGGCGATCAGGATTGGGCGGATCGTGGACTTCTCCGACGGCCTGCAGCCGCTCGGCGAAGGGGCTGCTCTCTAACTCGGGGAAGCTTCACGAGGACGATAAACTTCGCTGCCGCCATGCTGTCGCCCGCACGATCAACCGTACGCCCGCTCGCCAGGCATTCCAGAGGTGCGATTGGCGGCCACCGGCATGGGCATCCATCCTTGCCGGCGGGTCGTCACTGAAGCCGATGCGGCACTCGGATCAATCGCCGTGTCGGCACTTGCATTTTCCGCATAAAAGCAGCGCCCTACGGCGTCATTCAGCGTTTCCAGCAAGGCTGCCGAGTTAAACTGGTCCGCCGTATCGTAGATGAAGCCGATCGCGAGCGGCTGATTGGCGCGCTGGTCGGGCAGCAGGACCGCCGCTACCTGCGCGTTTGTGCTGAAGCCGGCCCTTCCCGCAACCTGCCGGTCTATATGGCTTTGCTGCAGCGTGGCCGCCATGTCGCCGAAGGGAAACTTGCGCTCGTCGCAGGCTTCCGCGTTCAGTCGACGCAGCATGCTTTCCCGTCGTCCTTGGGGAATGGTGGAGAGCAGCAGGCGGCCCGCGGCTGAGTCGGTCAGATGTTCCTTTTGCCCGCCGCAAATGGCAAACGGGTTCGGCGTTCGCAGCGGCCGCTGCCCTTCACGCCATGTGTAGACTTGCACCTTCAGGCCGACCATGCCGAAAACCGCCACAGCAAGACCGGTCTGTGCAGCAAGCCGATCGATCAATCCGGTAAGTCGCCCGTCCCGCACGATGCTGGGCTGGGCTGCGCATCCGAGCATCGCAGCGCGCGGCGTCGGCGAATAGGAACGCGACTGTGGGTCTTTGTAGAGCAACCCGACGTCAACGAGACTGGAGAGAAGCTCCGACGTGCTCGATTGTGGGCGATCGAAGCGGCGGACGATGTCCATGACCGTCGCCTGCGGGTGCGTTTCATCGAAGAACTCGAGCACCTCGATCACCCGCTTGGCGATCTTCGCCTTGTTCGATCCATCCGGACTCGATGATGCCATGTCCGCTCTCCTGTTTTATAATAGACAGGGTTGTTCAATAAGCGAACCTCCTTGTCAAGATAACCGAGAGGCTCTCCGTTTTTTCTGCGGCGCAATATCCGGCGATCTTTGCGCGCCAACGAGGCATGCATCGATCAGGTGAGGCGGGCGAGGTTCTGAGATACGTAGGCAGCACCGCAAGCCTGTTGCAGCGCAGCATTAGGGTAGGTGTAGTCAAAATAATTTCTGCTAAAATCCTACCGCGCAGCAGCTCTCAGGCAATCGCGCCCTTAGCCTTGAGGTCTTCGATCCTGTTCCAATCAATGCCGAGCTCCATCAGCACCAGTTCGGTATGCTCCGATGCCTGTGGTGAACGTGTGGTTTGCACAGGCTTTCCGTCAAACTGTACTGGCCCGCGGACCAGCCTGAGCGGTGCGCCGCCGTCACCACCCTCCACTTCGATGATCATATCGTTGGCGACGGCCTGTTCATCCGTAAGCAGGTCCTCGAAGCTTTGTATGGGCGCCCATTGCCCCTTCATCGTTTTCAGATGCTGCCGCCAGTAGGCAAAGTTCTGCGTCGCGAACGCTTTGATCAGGATGTCGCTTGCAGCGCCAGCGTTCTCGATCAGCAGGTGCACAGTGGCGAAGCGCGGATCGTCCGCGGCTTCGGGTACGCCGACGTGCTGAAAGGTATCGGCGATCAGCCCCGTCGGGCTAACCATGCACAGGTTGATCGTGCCGCCATCTGAAGTGCGGAAATTGCCCATGAACGGGTTGCGCACCGAACCGCCCGAAGATGGCATCGGATTGCGCGTAACGATGCCCGTTTCCATGACTTGTGACACCAACGCGCCCGCGGCCCACCACGCAGTGCTGAGCAGCGACACGTCGAGTTCGGCGCCCTCGCCGGTCTTTTCGCGATTGTAGAGTGCGGCGGCGATCCCGCCGGCGATGAACATGCCGCCGATCGAGTCGCCGAACGCCGGTATCCCCTGGGTCAGAGGTCCTTCCATGGCGGCGGGGGTCATCGAATAGGCGACGCCGCTGCGTGACCAGAAGCAGGTGCCGTCGAAGCCGCCGACCTCGCGTTCCGGCCCCTTGTTGCCCAACGCGCTGCCACGCGCGTAGATGATGTTCGGATTGACGGCGCGGATATGCTCGACGTCGAACTTGTTCTTCTGGCGGACCTGGGGGAGATAATTCGTCAGGAAAACGTCGCAGGTCTTAGCCAGCTCGTAGAGGATCTCCTGCCCCTCGGTGGTCGATACGTCGATGCCGACGCTGCGTTTGCCTCGATTAGGATGCTCGAACAGCGTATGGCGCTGCGGATCGAGCGTAACGCCGCCCATGTTGAGAAAACCGCGCTGTGTGTCTCCACGCACCGGATGCTCGATCTTGATCACGTCTGCGCCCCAGTCAGCCAGAACGCCGCCGGCAGCTGGCACGAACGTGAACTGGGCAACTTCGAGAACCCGAACGCCCCTCATAACATGTGTCATCGCATCGTCCCCGCGGCGTCGAAAGACGTCGACGCAATTGCCTCAAACCCTAGAAGCTGAGGCGGTGGCGGCAAGGCAGTTCCGGTCTGCCATCGCGGCGACGATACGCCGGATGGTCCCAACGCGGCGGCGATATCCCGTCTATTAAGATTGCTGCGGTTCGCACGTGTGCCGATAGCCGTACTCAGAACGACCGCCGGGAGAGATACGATGAAAATCAGTTCGTCATTGGCCGCTATCGTCACAGGCGGAGCGTCGGGACTCGGCCTCGCGACAGTACAGGCACTGATTGCGGCCGGTGTGAAGGTTACGATCTTCGACATCGCCGAAGCGGGGGAACAGATCGCCGCTGATGTCGGCGCGACCTTCTGCAGGGTGGACATTCTGTCGGAGAAAAGCGCGCTCGCCGGGTTCGAAGCGGCGCGCGCGGTAAATGGCCAGGAGCGCATCCTCGTCCACTGCGCCGTCGTCACCAAGGGCGGCAAGACGGTGAGCAAGGACAAGATGACCGGCGGCTTCAAACGCCTTTCCACCGAGGATTACGCCTTCTCCGCCCATGGGATACTTGTCGCGACCTACCGTATGGCGTCGATCGCTGCGCTCGGCATGGCCGATCTGGAACCGTTGGAGGATGGCGAACGCGGTACGATCATACTGACCTCCAGCGCCGCTGCCCAAGACGGACAGGTCGGACAGGTCTGTTACGGCTCGGGCAAGGCCGGGGTGAACGGAATGGTCCTGCCGATGGCGCGCGATTTGATGGAACTCGGCATTCGCGTGAACTCGATCATGCCCGGTATCTTCGCCACGCCTCCGATGCTGCGCTTCAAGGACATGAATCCGGCCATGTGGGAGGGTCTCAACCAGTCTGTTCCGTTCCCGCGACGGCTTGGCAAGCCTGAGGAATTTGGCAGCCTGGTGCTGGAACTTGTGCGAAACACGTACTTCAACGGGCAGGCGATCCGGCTGGACGGTGCGATACGGATGCCGCCGCGATAGCTCTCCGAGAAGTTGACACATGCTATCGAACCGCAGATTAA
>CAXTBZ010000002.1:34873-45723 GCA_964242855.1 uncultured Sphingomonadaceae bacterium | reverse complement strand
GTGCGGTATGGAACAACTTGACAACAGGAAAGTGCTAACCTACCTTAGCATTTTCGATGGCGGTCAGCGGCCGCTTTGTCGTGATGGAGCGTTGTCATGAAGAAGTTTGTACTGGTTTGTCTTGCCACTCTGCTGGCCCCGGCAACGGCCGCATTCGCCGCACCAGCGGACGCTGCTGCAGCAACACCTGTGGTCGGCAACATGCTTTACAGCGCTGACGGCAAGAAACTCGCTCCGGTCTACAAGCTCGATTCGAGCGGCGCGCCGCAGGTCCTGATCGATGGGCAGCTACTCACCGTACCGGTCTCTACGCTCAGCGCGGTGAATGGTCATGTCGAGACCAGCCTGACGAAACGAGATCTGTTGACCGGTAGCTGAGCTATTAACTTCTTGGAGGTACCAGCTCGCCGCTCTGGACCGGCTTAGCGCGCGCTGCCGATGTTCGCTGCAATTTTGTCGACAAAGGCTTCCAGCTGCACCAGTTCCTCGGAGGTAAAACCCGCAAAAACATCTTCCTCATGGATGGTGGCGATGCGGGAGATCTCCTCGAGCAGAGCGCCGGCTGCCTCGGTCAGGTAAATGCAGTGGGCGCGGCGGTCGTCTTCCTTGGGCTGACGAAGAAGCAGCCCATCGCTGCACAAGCGGTCGATCAGGCGGCCAGCCGCCGGCTGCGACATTTCGAGGACTTCCGCGATCTCCCGCTGCGTGACGCCGGGCCGGCGGGAAACCACGGCGATCAGAGTCCATTGCGAGCGCGTGATACCTCTCGCAGCAACACTCTGATCGAAGCGCTTGTGCATCTGTCGCGCCGTGACCGTAAGCTTTAGCGAGATCGCACGTTTATCCGGTAGCGCGTCATTGCGCGACTTCCGGTCTGCGTCTGTCGGCAAATCAGATCCGCTCGATGATTATCGCGGGAGCCATCCCCCCGGCGGCGCACATCGTGATCAGCCCATAGCGGCCGCCTGTGCGCTCCAGTTCATCCAGCGCCGTTCCGATCAGAACCGCGCCGGTCGCGCCGATCGGATGGCCGAGCGCGATGGCGCCGCCATTGGGGTTCACCTTGGCGCGATCGAGATCTAGATCGCGGATGAACTTCTCTACCACCACCGCGAAGGCCTCATTGACCTCGAACACGTCGATGTCGTCTTTGGTGAGCCCCGCCTTCGCCAGGACCTTGCGCGCCGCCGGCACGGGTCCGTTGAGCATCAAGGTGGGATCGTCGCCCACGTTCGCCGTAGCGACGACCCGCGCACGTGGCGTCCAACCCTGCTTCTCGGCGTAGGCCTCCGATGCGAGCAGGATCGCTGCGGCGCCGTCCACCACTCCTGACGATGTACCGGCATGATGCACCGGATCGAATTCCAGCGTGGGGTAGCGCTGGTTGATCAACTGCTTGAACGTCGGCCCGCTTGCGCTCGAAGGCAGATCGTAGAACGCGCCGAAAGCAGGCTTCAGCCCAGCGAGGTTTTCGGCAGTTGTGCCGGGGCGAGGATATTCCTCGTGATCGAGGATGACGTGACCATCCGTATCGCTGACGGTGATCGTCGAGCGTGTGAACCGACCTTCGGCCAAGGCCAGCGCGGCGCGCCGCTGGCTCTCAACTCCAAAGGCATCGAGGTCGGTACGGCTGATCCCCTCCATGGCGGCGATCGCGTCGGCAGCGACGCCCTGATTTGTCTGCGGATGCTTCTCCTGCAGCCGCTCATTGCCGGTGCCGAGGCCGCTCGCCGCATTGACTTTGGCCTCGCGCAATCTCCCGCCATACTCCACAACATGACTCATCATCTCGGTACCGCCTGCAATCACGAGATCTTCCATTCCGGACATGATCTGCGCTGCGGCGAGGCTGGTTGCGGTAATCCCCGAGCCACAGAAGCGATCGAGCGTCACACCGCTTGCACGGACGTCGTAGCCCGCGTCCAGCGCTGCCATCCGGCCGATATCGCCGCCCTGCAGGCCGATCTGCGCGCTGGTGCCCCATATGATATCGTCGACTTCCTCGGTCTTGAGGTCGTTACGCTCCTTGAGCGCTGCCAGCACGGTCGCTGCGAGGTGCTGCGGATGCATCGCGGCAAGCGCGCCCTTGCCAGCCTTGCCAACACCGCGCGGCGTGCGAACGGCATCGATGATGTATGCCTCTGCCATGATCGTCATCCTCTCGCCGCTTTATAGCATAGTCGACTAGCGTTTCGCGTACCGCACCGCATGGACCAACGCCAGATTTCGCCGATCGCAGCGGCGATCTATGCTGCGCCCGCACGGTGGCGCGGTTCCAACCGGCCATCTTCACCGATACCACATATCCGATCACGGGGGTACGGCGCGGGTGAGCAGGGCGGTCAGAACGGAGCATCCGCAGGGCGGCGGCGCGTTCGAACCGTTGCGCGAAACGGTGTTCCGCCGGATCTGGCTGACCAGCGTGCTATCCAATTTCGGGCAGCTGATCCTGGGGGTCGGGGCGGCATGGGAGATGACGCGGCTGACCGCGTCGGCAAGCCTCGTCGCGCTCGTACAGACCGCCCTGATGCTGCCGCTGATGCTTGTCGCAGTTCCTGCCGGCGCGGTTGCCGACATGTTCGATCGGCGGCGCATCGCAATGACCGGCCTGTGCTTCTCGGCCGCCTGTGGCGCGCTGCTCACCACGCTCGCCTGGCTCGGCCTCACCACGCCCTGGCTGCTGCTCGCCTTCTGTTCGCTGATCGGGGCCGGAGTGGCGCTGTACAGCCCTTCCTGGCAGGCTTCGATCAGCGAACAGGTGAAGCCGGAAGTGTTGCCGGCGGCGATCGCACTCGGATCGATCAGCTACAACGTCGCACGCAGCTTCGGGCCGGCAGTCGGCGGCCTCATCGTGCTGGCAGCTGGCGCAAAGACAGCATTTGCGATCAACGCGCTATGCTATCTGCCCTTGCTCACCGCATTCTATTTCTGGAAACGCCGTCACGTTCCATCGCGCCTACCACCCGAGCGGATCGATCGCGCAATCATCACCGGCGCCAGATATGCTTTGCACTCTAAGTCGGTCCGCACCGTGCTCGTGCGTGCTTTCGTGTTCGGCTTCGCAGGTGCGGCCGCGGCGGCACTGGGGCCCCTGATCGCGAAGAACATGCTGGGCGGCAATGCGAGCGTCTATGGTATCATGCTGGGATCGAGCGGCGTCGGTGCGGTCACCGGGGCTCTGGCGGTTGGCTGGATCAGCCAGCGGCTGAGCAACGAAGCAGTCAGCCGTGTCACGGCCCTGATCGCGGGTGGTGCGGTGTTGGTGGTGGGGCTCAGCCATTCCGTGCCACTTACCTGCATGGGGCTGTTCGTCGCGGGCGCCGCCAACATCATAACCATCGCGTCGTTCAACATCGCGGTACAGCTCGCCGCGCCGCGTTGGGTGACGGCACGATCGCTGTCGCTGTTCTCGTCGGCGCTGACCGGCGGCATCGCGCTCGGGTCGGTGCTCTGGGGCGTCGTCGCCAGTAACTGGGCTGTTGATGATGCGGTCATCGCCTCGGGCGTGGCGTTATGTGCGACACCGTTGCTCGTCTTCCTGTTTCCCTTGCCGCAAAGCCTGCGCGGCGGCGCAGAGGCGATCGAGCTCAGCCATGAGCCGGAAGTCGCGATGGCGCTGACCATGCGCTCCGGTCCGGTGGTGATCGAGGTCGATTATCGTGTGGCCGCCGATCTGGCGCGGCCCTTTTACGATGCGATGCGCAAGGTACAGCGTTCGCGAATGCGCAACGGGGCGTTCAACTGGTCATTGTCGCGCGATATCGCCGACGTCGACCTGTGGACAGAACGATATCAGTTTCCGACCTGGAGCGACTATCTGCGAACGCGCGAACGATTCACCCAGGCCGATCTGGACGCTCAAGGGGCAGCGGATGCCTTCATCAAGGCAGGCGCCTTCAAGCAGGTCCGTAGGCGATTAGAGCGGCCGTTCGGATCGGTGCGCTGGCGAGCGGACTCGCCTGATCCCGCACACAGCGCGATCAATTATCTGGGCCCTTAGCCCACCACAGGCAGTCGAGAGGATAGGGAATGGGCGGTTCTTTGTCGCACCGGGTCTAACTGGTCACCGGCGCTTCGTCCGGTATCGGCGAAGCGGCCGCGCTTGCATTGGCCCAAGCCGGCGCGACCGTCGTGGTAGCCGCACGACGTGCCGACCGCCTGCAGAAACTCGTTGCGCGGATTACCTCCACCGGAGGCACGGCACTGGGCTTGCCGTGCGACATTTCGATCGAGTCCGAGGCGACTGGCGCCGTGGAGACCACGATGAGCCGGTTCGAACGGCTCGACATCCTGGTCAACTCCGCCGGCGTCATCCAGTCGGGTGGCGTCGAGAGCCTGCCGACGGACGAATGGCGTCGCGTCATCGACATCAATCTCATGGGCACGCTTTATACCTGCAAGGCGGCGATCGGCCCGATGAAGGCGCAAGGCTCGGGTGACATCATCAATATCTCATCGACTGCCGGCCGCCGCGCAGCGGGCGTGTTCGGCCCCTATACCACGAGCAAGTTCGGACTTGCGGGCTTGACCGAGGGGTTGCGCCAGGAGGTCGGCGGGGCAGGCATTCGCGTCAGTATCGTCGAACCGGGCGCTACCGAGACCGAAGTCGCGAGCGGGATCAGCGATCCGGCCATGCGCGCGGCGATGACCGAGCACGTCGCCAAGGAGGGGGCCATGCAGCCCGGCGACATCGCGAGCGCGATTGTTTTCATCGCGTCGCTTCCGCCGCGTGTGAACATATCCCAGATGCTGATACGCCCCACCATCGATACGGCGCCCATGTAGAGCGCGCCGATCGAGAAAAGCGCGCCCGGCGCTTGGTCCAGAGGTGAGGAGCAATGCTTTGAACGATCCGGAGCCATCTCTTTCTGCACCGCCGGCGGCGCTACCGAGTCTCGCCTACCGCTCCTACTTCCTGTTCCTCATGGTATTGGTGTCGGCGTCGGTTGTCGGTGAACGGTACATGATGGTGGTGATGGTCGAGCCGATCCGGCACGAGCTCCACCTAAGCGACACGGCGATCGGAATGGCCAAGGATCTGGCGATCGCGATCGTTTACATCATAGCGGTCGTGCCGCTGGCTCGGCTCGCAGACCGCTGGTCCAAGCGGAAGGTCGTCGCGATCGCCGCGGTCGTATGGAGCGTTGCGGTCCTCCTGTGCGGTTCCGCGCGGACCTTCTGGATGCTGCTGCTGGGCCGTTCGGGTATCGGCCTCGGGGAGGGCGGCTTCACACCACCATCTCAGGCGTGGATCGCCGATCTGTTCCCGATCAAGCAACGTGCCACCGCGCTGTCGATATTCCTGCTCGGCGCGTCGCTAGGTACATTCATCGGCCCTGCCCTCGGTGGCTGGGCATCGTTTCATTATGGCTGGCGCAATGCTCTGATGTTCGCCAGCATCCCAGGGTTCATCCTGGCGCCGATCGTCTGGTTCACCTTGCGGGATACGCCGGCGGGGCTCGCCGATGGCGTGGCTGAGACCGATGATCCCCCAGCGCCGTTTCTTCAAACGGCCCGCGAATTGCTGGCGATCAGGACGCTCCCGCCGTTGATCCTCGCCGCCGGTCTCAATTCGCTGCTCACCCTTGGGCTGATCAGCTGGGCACCGGCTTTCATGCAGCGCACCCATGGGATGCCCGCCGAGCAGGCGGGGCTGCAGATGGGCGGGGCTCTCTTCATCGGCTCGATCATCGGGCACAGCGCTGGCGGACCGCTCGCCGATCTCCTGGGGCGGCGCGATCTTCGCTGGTATGTCTGGATCCTGATGGGCAGCGGTGCGCTGGCGGCGGCGCTCGGTTGGTTCATCCTGACTGGACCGGCCGGACGCGTGTTCCCGCTGTTTGGCCTCACCATGTTGATGGGCGGACTGTCCGCTGCACCGCTGATGGCTGTGGTAACAGGGCTGGCGCCCGCGCACTCACGCGCTACCGCAGTTGCCGTGCTGATGGTCACGATCCAGGTTGTCGGGCTGGGCGGTGGCCCGGTATTCGTCGGCTGGCTGAGCGATATGCTGCATCCGACCTATGGCGAAGCGTCGCTTGGCATCGCAATGCGGTGGGTGCTGCTGGCCGGCATTCCGAGCACGTTCCTGGCCTGGATGGCAAGCCGTACCTGCAGGCGTGACTTTGCCGCTGCCGGGGGCTGGGGCGGCGCGCCTACTCGCGCGATGGCTGCGCATTGAGGATAAGCATGTGCATCGCCCTGTTGTTCGGCCTGATAACGCCGACCATCGCCGCGCTCGCGGCACGCGCTTGTTGCCACGCTAGATCGCTTCAGGAGTTCACGCCACCATGAGTGATGACATAGTTCCGCGTATTCACCCTTTGCCGCGAGACGAGTGGACGGATGAGGCGCGCGAGGTCTTCGCCTTCTGGGGCGAGCCCAATTCGTGGGAGGAAGGGTCCAAGACCAATATCATCATGGTGATGGGCAACCATCCCGATCTCGGGAAGGCGTTCAACGTCTGGGGCAAGCACCTGCTGATATCCAATACCCTGAGCACGCATCATCTGGAGCTGATCATCCTGCGCGTGGCGTGGCTGGTGAAGTCGGCCTACGAATGGCACAATCATGTGGGCTACGGGCTCAACGCCGGCCTTACGATCGAACAGATCGCCGCCATCCGTGAATATCCCGAAGGCGGCGAGTGGAGCCCCGAGGATACCATTATCTTGGGCTCGGTTGGCGAACTCATCGAAGATGGTACGCTGAGCGATACGACATGGACCGCGCTGGGTGGCTTCCTGGACCGGAAGCAGCAGATGGATCTCGTCTTTTCGATCGGCCACTATGTGATGACCAGTTGGGCGCTGTCTTCTTTCGGTGTCGAGATCGAGGGTGGGGCGGACCGGATCGGCTTCGACCTGAGGACGAGATCAGGCAAGATACCGGGCAAGTCGTACAAGCCTGGCGAAGCCGAGAATTGGACCGATACGCGCGGTTATTGAGTCCATCGTCGCGACGATATGGGCGGCGCCATCCGTTTTCACGATTGTTCGACCCCAAGCGGGCGCTACGCATCGACGCGGACCACTCGCGCGAGTTCGAGGACAAGATCATGGCTACCGACATCCTGCTTCCCAAGCTTGGCTTCTCGATGACCGAGGCTCAGATCGCCGAATGGCTCGCCGCGGATGGAGCGCAGGTAAGCGAAGGCGATCCGCTATATTTGCTGGAGGCGGACAAGTCGACGAACGAGGTCGAGGCGCCGGCATCCGGCACGCTGCGCATCCTTTCCGAGGTTGGCGAGACCTATGAAGTAGGGACCGTGCTCGGCCGCATCGAATAATGGTGTGACATTGCGCGTCGGCATCATCAGCGCGGGCTGGGGGGCCTTCGCCCATTTGCCGGCGTGGCGCGCCATCAAAGCCGTCGAGGTTACGGCAATCTGCACCGCGCATGAGGACACGGCACGGGCAGCGGCGGCGCGGCTGGGCATCGCGCGACCGTTCTGGGATGCCGCAGCGATGTGCGCTGATCCCGAGATCGACATCGTCGATTGCGGCACACGCCCTTCGCTTCGCAAGGCGATGGTCATCGCGGCCCTTGCTCACGGCAAGCACGTCTACAATGCCAGTCCGCATGCTCCTGACTGGGCGGGAGCGCTGGAGATCGATGCGGCATGGCGGGCTTCCGGCTGCGTCGGCGTGGTCGATGCCTTTTCGGAGTGGATCCCGGCGCACCGCCAGATGCACGCCATGATCGAGCAGGATTATCTCGGCCGGGCGTTGGGTGGTACCTGCCATTTCAACATCTCGCTGTTCAACCGACCGTCGAAGAAGTTTCCCTACAACTGGTTCGGAGAGGCCGGGCAGGGCGTAAGCGCCGTACGAAACAACGGTAGCCACGCGCTTTACATGCTGCTGCACCTGTTCGGCCCGGTTACAGAATTGGTCGCAGACGATACCCAGATCCTGCGAGAATGGATCTTCGAGGATGGCGACCGCGTGACGCCGACGACCACTGACTTTGCCAACGTTACCCTGCGTTTCCAAAGCGGGCTGACACTGCAGATGCAGATCAGCTGGAGCATGGCGGTGCACGACGGCTGGTCGATCGACGTCTTCGGGGACAAGGGACGATTGGTTGCTGCGTCACCGACCTTCCCCACCGCGCGCGACTGCACGTTGCACGGCGGGCAAGTAGGCGATGGTCTTGCGCCAATTGCGATCAACGATGACTTCAGTCATGCGCACGGCGTCGCGCTGCATCGGCAGAGCGACCCTCAACCGAGCTTCCCGATGGCGCTGGCGATGCAGCGCATGGTGGAGGCCATTGGCGGTGGTAGGTCGCCATCGCCCGATTTCGCTCGTGCGCTCGAGGTTGAACGCGTGCTGGAAGCTATTGCGCGGTCGAATGCAAAGCGCTGCTGGGTGAGCCTCGCGGAGATTATCTGAGGCTATGTGGCCATGACTGAGCTTAGATGAGCCCCGCCGTGCGCATCCGCACTCGACATGCTGGATGTTACCCGCGGCTTACCCGAAAACGTCCTTGCTCCGGAGAAGGTGATGCTCAGCGGCCAGTGAAAAGCGGCCGGCGCTTCTCTTTCAATGCGGCTATGCCTTCACGATGATCGGCGCTGCGCACGGTGAGCGACTCGTACGCGATCCCCGCCTCCATCACCGCGCCGGCGATGCGCTTCAGTTCCATGTTGGTCAGCACCTTGGTCCACCGGATTGCGGTGGGCGCTCCGCCGAGAAGGCGCTGGCAAAAGGCATCTACTGCGCCGTCGAGCGCGTCCCTGGGCACGCAGTGGTTGATCAGGCCAATCTCGGCTGCGCGTGTCGCCGTCAGCAGGTCGCCGGTCAGAAGAAACTCCTTGGCGCGGGTGAGCCCTACGCGCTGCGCCCAGATGATCGCGCCGCCATCACCCGCGACCAAACCGATGCCGACGTGAGGATCGCCGATCTTCGCACCCTCCGCTGCAAAGATGACGTCGCATAGCAGCGCGATGCTGGCACCGAGCCCGATTGCATGTCCGTTCATGCGGCAGACCACCGGCTTCTCGATGTCGAGCAACGCGAAGACGATGCGCTTGGCCTGCCGTGCTTCATGATCGAACAGGTGCGGGTGAGCGGCATTATGCTCCATATGCGCGATGTCGCCGCCGGCTGAGAATGCCGTGCCGCTGCCGGTCAGCACGATCACATCCGATCCGGCATCGCGTCCTGCGAAAGCTAGCGCCTCGGGCAGTTCGTCGTGCAATTCCAGGTTGATGGCGTTGAGTGCGTCGGGACGATTCAGCGTCAGCGTCAGCCGCCGCCCCTGCCGTTCGAGGAGAATGGTGGCGAAGCTAGGTAGTTCCGGCAGCATCGGCAGCGATCTCCTTTAGGCGAGAACGCATATCACGCGGGGGCGATATGAGAACTACGCCCGGGCGATAGCGCTTGTGCGCCACAACCCCGGCAGGTCTATCTCCGATCGAGGAGAGACCGGATGAGCGCGTTCGACGAGACATTCGACTGGGTGGTGGTCGGCAGCGGCGCCGGATCGATGGCATCCGCCCTGGTCATGCGAAGCGCGGGAAAGTCAGTCCTGATTCTCGAGAAATCTGCCTTCATCGGCGGCACGACGGCCAAGTCCGGCGGCGTGATCTGGGTTCCGAACAATCGCTTTCTTAAGGCTGACGGCGAGCAGGACAGCGTCGAAGCGGGCATCAGCTATCTCGACGCCGCATGCGCCGATCTGCCGGGTTCGAGCCATGAAAAGCGGCTCGCCTACGTCAATCAGGCGTATCGCATGATCGACTTCCTCGTTGCTCAAGGGGTGGAGCTGGAGCGCGGATCCAAATTCTGGCCGGACTATTATGACGAGCTTCCAGGTGGCTGCAAGACGAGCCGTACCGTCGTCGCGAAACCCTTCAACAAGAAGGAGCTTGGGCCATGGGCGAAGAGGCTGCGGAAGGGCTTCCTCGAAGTGCCGGTGCGCTTGGATGACGGCATGAAGCTCGCCTATGTGCGCAAGGATGCGGCGCTCAAGAGGATGCAGCGCAACCTCATCCTCAGGACGATCTGGACGCGGCTGACTGGTAGGCATTTCGTCACGGCGGGCGCGGCATTGCAAGGGCGCATGCTGAAGGCAGCGCTTGCCGCCGGCGCCGAGTTCCGCACCGATGCGGCAGTCTCCGAGTTGGTGGTGCAGGACGGCATGGTATCGGGAGTGGTTGCTTCGATCGACGGCTCGCCGAGGCGCATCGGCGCGCGCATAGGCGTGCTCGTCAATGCCGGCGGCTTTGCCAAGAATCAGGCGATGCGAGACGAACATATGCCGGGGACGCAAGCAGCGTGGTCGCAGACCAGCGAGAGCGACACTGGCGAAATGCATCAGGAGATGGAGCGGATCGGCGGAGTGCTCGCGCAGATGGACCAAATGGTCGGCTACCAGACTACGTTATCGCCCGGCTGGGAGAGTGCTTATGTCAGCCCGCCCGGCCAGAGCCTGACGGGAAAGCCTCACGCGATCCTCGTCGATCAATCGGGCGTTCGATACATGAACGAAGGCGGGTCGTACGAACTCTATTGTCAGACGATGCTGGAGCGAAACCTCACGGTACCTGCCGTTCCCAGTTGGGCGATCTTCGATCGGCAATATGTCACCCAATACCAGGTTGCCGGCAAATGGATCGACAAAAAGGTGCCGAATGGCTGGTTGGAGGCAGGCTATCTCCACAGCGGCGATACGATCGAGGCGCTGGCCGAGAGGATCGGCGCTGAGCCGGCGACCTTGAAGGCGACGGTAGCACGGTGGAACGGCTTCGTCCGCAATGGCCGCGACGAAGACTTTCATCGGGGTGAACGCGCCTATGATCAGTGGCTAGGTGATCCCTATCACAAGCGGATACGCGCGTTGGG
>CAXTBZ010000002.1:0-34863 GCA_964242855.1 uncultured Sphingomonadaceae bacterium | reverse complement strand
GCTGTTCCCGTCGTGCCGGGCGATGTCAGCACCTATGGCGGGGTGGTCACCGACACTTACGGGCGGGTCGTGCACGCAGATGGCAGCCCGATCGGCGGCCTGTATGCCACTGGCGTATCGGCCGCGTCGCTGATGGGCGGCGTGTATCCGGGTGCGGGCGCCAGTATCGGTCCGTCTTTGACCTTCGGGTATGTCGCGGCCAAGTACGCGGCGGGGCTCGATAACCAGCTATGAGCGCCGGGATGGATGCCGCGCAGCTCGAAGCCGATGGCTGGACCATGCTGCCGGGATTGCAATTTCATATTGCGGCCGGGCCTTACTGGGTGCGTCACGAGGATAATCGGCGCGCTGTCGGGCTGCTCGGGGAGGAGCGCCATGGCAATGGTCATGTCGGCACGATCCACGGCGGCGTGCTGGCGACCTTTGCCGACATCGCTTTAGGCATGGGCGTCGTCGATGCGGCCGGCACCCGCGACTGCGTGACGTTGCAACTACAGCTGCAGTTCGCCGCCACTGCGCCGATGGGCAGCTTCCTGACCTGTCGACCCGAGCTCGTACGCCGCACATCGCAGGTGGTGTTCATGCGAGGGCTGATCATGGCGGCCGAGCGGACAGTCGCCGCGGCTGACGGCATCTGGAAAGTGATCGGCGCGGAAAAACTCGCCGCGATCCGCTGAGGACCATTAAGTTACACGCGCATCCCGGAACCTTGCAGAAGGGCCTTAACGGAGCCTCCGTCGTAAGCAGCTGGCATGTTCCGGACATATCGCCGGGGCGAGGTTGACCTCACACCGGAGCCGACCGAAGAGATCGAAGCTTTCATATTCCGGGCGAACTCCATGTCAGATCGCAGCAACAGCCCTACGCCGAGCGCCGATACGCTAGTCGACATCTATCGGCGGATGCTCCGGATCGAGCGTAACGACGATGCGATCCGCAAGACCATCCGGCTTGGCCGACTGACGATGCCCTATTACTCCGCGCGTGGTCAGGAAGTGATCCCGTCGGCCATTTCGACGCTGCTCGAACAGGACGACCAGATCTGTACGATCTATCGCGGCATCCAGGACATGGTGGCCAAAGACATGCCGTTGCGCCCCTTGTGGGCCGAGATCGCAGGACGGACCGACGGCACCTGCAAAGGCAAGGGCGGCCCGATGCATCTGACGCACCCGAAGAGTGGTGTCATGGTGACGACAGGCGTGGTCGGATCGTCCATGCCTATCGCCACCGGCCTGGCATGGGCGGCAAAGCTAGACGGCAGCAAGCGCGTTGCTATCGGCTATTTCGGCGATGGCGCATCCAACATCGGCGCGTTCCACGAAAGCCTAAATCTGGCCTCGGTGTGGAAGCTGCCGGTGATCTTCGTTTGCGCCAACAACGGATTTGCCGAGCATACGCGTTATGAGAACGCGACCTCGATCGATCAAATTTCTAAGCGCGCCGCAGGGTATGGCATGCCCGGCTATACCGTCGACGGCAACGACCCGGAGGCTGTGTACGCCGCAGCCCACGCCGCCATCACCCGCGCACGCGACGGAGAGGGGCCGACCCTGCTCGAATGCATCACCTTCCGCTTCATGGGTCATGTCCTCGGCGATGATGACTTCTACATGACCAAGGACGAGAAGGCGGCAGCGATGGCCGACGATCCATTGCCGAAGTTCCGCGCGAGGCTGATCGAACAGGGCCATGCGAGCGAAGAGCAATTGGCCAAACTACAGGCGGATATCGAGGCCGAGATCCTCGACGCGCAGGAGTTCGGCATGGCCAGCTCGTACCCTTCGGCAGACGAACTGCGCCGCGACATCTTTGCCGAGGAGATCGCCGCGTGAGCGAGATGGTCAAGATGAACGGCCTGCAGGCCATCAACGCCGCGATGTTCGAGGCGATGGAGGCCGATCCGAAGGTGCTGGTGCTGGGCGAGGACATCGCCGACCGCGAGGGTGGCGGCGTTACCGGCACGATGCGCGGGCTTTCCACCAAGTTTGGCGATCATCGCGTTTGTACGACGCCGATTTCGGAACAGGCGATCATCGGTGCAGCCATTGGCGCTGCGATTAATGGCTACAAACCCGTCGCCGAGATCATGCTGATGAACTTTACCACGGTGGCGATGGACATGATCTTCAATCATGCCGCCAAGCTCCGCTTCATGTCGGGCGGCCAGACCAGCGTGCCGATGGTCATCCGTACGCTGACCGGCGCCGGCTGGCAGACCGCGGGGCAACATGCCGACCATCTCGAAGGCTGGTTCGCGCATGCCGCCGGCATCAAGGTTGTCTGCCCGTCCAATCCGGCGGACTACAAGGGCCTGTTGCTGTCGTGCATCAACGATCCTGATCCGTGCCTGTTCGTCGAGACCGGCGGTACCTTGTTCGTTCCCGGCGAGGTCGCGGCAGATCAGGGGCCGATCCCCCTCGGCAAGGCGCGCGTCGTTCAGGAAGGTACCGACGTCACGATCATCAGCTACTCGACCATGATGCTGCGCTGTCAGATGGCGCTGGCAGGCCTCGCCGAAGCGGGTATCTCAGCCGAATTGATCGATCTACGAACGATTTCGCCGTGGGATCGAGAGGCGGTGCTCGCCTCGGCAGCCAAGACCGGGCGGGTGGTGATCGCGCATGAAGCGGTACGCAGCTTCGGCCCAGGCGCCGAGATTGCGGCGACCATCAACGAGGAATTGTTCGGTCAATTGAAGGCTCCGGTTCGCCGGCTCGGCGCGCCCTACTCGCCGGTGCCCTTCTCCAAGCCGCTTGAAGACGCGTTCCTCGTGTCGCCCGAAACGGTCGTGGAGACGGTAAAAGCCTTAATGGGTTGATCGTCGACGGTGGCGGTCACCTTTCGAGCGCGACTAGCGCAATCATTGCAAGAGACTCGTATCCCTGGTCCGCGTTCAGCCAACCTGTAGTTGCCGTCGCCCCGCTTGTTCTTCCCAACAGTCCTCGTCGCCGCCCAGTACCGCGTTGAGCGCCGCGCGCTTCAGGAACAGGTGGCAGTAGAATTCCATGGTCAGTCCGATGCCGCCATGAAGCTGGACGGCATCCTCGGCGATCGCTCGGTAGACGCTGGTCGCATGTGCCTTGAGCGCACCGACTTGATCACGCGTTGCCGCAAGATCGAGCGCGCGGCTCCATAACAACGCTTCTGCCGCCGACAACCAGGTTTTCATGTTGGCGATCCGGTGCTTGAGTGCCTGAAAAAGCGCTAGCGGCCGATCGAACTGACGGCGGGTTTGAAGATAATCAATGGTCAGCGCAAGGATTGCGTCGGCGCCCCCGAGCGAGTCCGCCGCCAAGGCGAAAAGCAGCAACAGCTCGAGCCGCTGACCCAGTGACGCAGCCGCATCGCCGGTTGCCAGTGTCAAACCGTCAGCTGCGACGTCGACATCGAACAGCCGCCGCGTCCTGTCCCAGGTGTCTCGCGGAGTGCTGGTGGCCCCGTCAAGTGGCACCAAGGCGATGCGATCGGCGGCGACCATCAACAGGTGGCTCGCGCGGTCGGCATCGGGTACGCAATCGAGCTTGCCGCTGAGTGATAGCGATGCGGTCATGATCTCTCCGCCCATCGCGCGAGCGAGTAGATCGTCACGCTTGGCACTGCTGTCGGCAGCGCTCAGAGCCTCGATCACCAGCATCTGCGCGATGGCCGGGCCGGGAACGAGCGCGCGGCCCAATTCGCTGTGGATCACCCCCACCGCCTCGCGTCCAAGTCCGAGGCCGCCCTGCGCCTCGGGCACGGCCATCATCAGCCACCCCATGTCGGCGATCAGGCTCCAGCTTTTCGCGGCATCAGGGACGAGGCCGTCACGGCCGAAGGCTTGGCGCGCCGTATCGTGCAATTCGGCTCGGGTCATCGTCATAGCCGGGCTTCCGTCACCCAGCTTTTGGGCTCGCGCGGCATGCCGAGCAGACGTTCGGCGATGATGTTGCGCTGTACCTCGTCGCTGCCGCCGGCGATCGTCCAGGCGTAGCTATTCATGAAATCGGCCATCCAATTGCCCGTTTCCATGCCCCCGCCGAATATGATCGGCTCTTGAAATTGAGCATTGAGGCCGCTGATGCGCACACCGAGGGTCGTGAACTCTCGAAGGGTTCGTGAATATGACAGCTTGACCAGCGAAGCGTCGCCTACCCGCTCGTCACCGGCGATACGACGGGCGAGGAACTCGTCTGCCAGCGCGCATGTTGCGTCGATCTTGGTCGACAGCCGGCCAAGATCGCGCAGCAGCCCTGTGTCACCCTCACGCCCACTCGAGCGGATCAGATCGCCGATGCGCCACAGCGCACCCCGCATCCGGGCGCCCAGCTCGAGCAATGTCAGTCCGCGTTCTGAGGAGAGGGTCGATTGCGCAACGGCCCAGCCTTGCCCTTCTTCGCCAACCCTGGCCGCAAGCGGTATCTCGACATCGTCGAGAAAGAGCTCGGCGAATTCCTCGTCCCCGTGGATCTGGTGAATCGGTCGCGCGCTTACGCCTTTGGTCTTGAGGTCGAGCAGCAGGTAGGTCAGCCCGGCTTGCTTGGGACCATCGCTGCCGGTGCGGACGAGCAGCAGACACTGGTCGGCAAATTGGCCCATCGTCGACCAAAGCTTCTGTCCGTTGACGACGTAGGTGTCGCCGCGCCGCTCGGCGCGCGTACGAACGTTGGCAAGATCGGAACCGGCATTGGGCTCAGAAAAGCCCTGGCACCAGATCTCGCCTTCGAGGATGCGAGGGATGTAGAGCGCCTGTTGTTCGGGGCTGCCCCATTCGAACAGGGTGCTGGCCGCGTGGTAGGTCGACATGAAGGAAAGCAGCATTCGCGGCGTGTCAGCCCGGGCCAGCTCTTCATAGATCACCTTCTGCTCGGCGAGGCTTCGCCCGCCACCGGGCCACTGCGCCGGCCAATGCGGCACCGCATAGCCGCCTGCGGCAAGCGTAGCGAACCAGTTGCGCTGGGTGGCGAGGAACCCCTCATGCGATGCGCAGACCTGTCGCCAGTCACGCGGCACTTTAGCATCGAGCCAAGCCCGGACCTCATGCCGAAGTGTGTCGAGCGCGTCGGTCAATGCGGTCTCCAAAGCTTCCCGACTCTAGGCAGTATTTCGGGGGCGGCCTGCAAGCAGCGGAAGCATATATCGGTAAGGCGATGCGCGTCTCAGACCGCGATCTCGATCATCTCGCCAACGACCCGCACCTCGAACGTAGCAATCGGTTCAATCGCCGGCGGGGTAAGCGCCTCGCCGGTTGTCAGATCGAACTTCGCGCCATGAGCAGGACATGCGATCCAGCCGTAGCGAATGCGGCCGCAAGCAAGAGGCTGCTCGGCATGCGAGCAGCGGTTTTCGACGGCGTAGAAATTGCCCCCGTGATTGACGATCAGGACGGAGTGGCTGCCAACCGTCACGACTGTGCTGGTATCCGGCGGCAGATCGGCCACGTTGGCGGCGGACGTGAAATTACGTGCAAGCATGACGTGCCTTGTGCCGCGATTTCTCCCGCGCGCCTATTCGGAGCATATCACCACGGCGTTCTTTTCAGGATCAGCCTGTTCGCCCACTTCGATGTGGATTAGCCAACCCGTCCCGTCGCAGCGAATGAGCCGCCGCATGCATTTCGAATGGACAGACGAGGAGGCCGCCTTCCGCCAGAGGCTGCGTACCTTCCTTGCTGCGACACTGCCCTCCGACTGGGAAGCTTTTTCGCAGCACGGTCCTGCATCGCCGGCGCTGACCGACTATGCGCGCGATTTCTGTGGCACCTTGGCGCGCGAAGGGATGCTGACGCCGCATTGGCCGAAAGAGATCGGAGGGGACGGGCTCGATCCATGGCACCAGACCATCCTTGCCGAGGAAATGTGGATCGCAGGCGAGCCGCGAGGCGGCCAGTACATGAACGTCAACTGGATCGGCCCGACGCTGATCCGTTACGGCTCGAACGCGCAACGTGAAATGTATCTTCCGCCGATCATCGAAGGGCGCGCGCTGTGGTGCCAGGGGTTCTCGGAACCGGGCGCGGGTTCCGATCTCGCCTCGCTCCGCACGCGAGCTGTGCTCGATGGCGACAACTACCACGTCACCGGCCAGAAGATCTGGACCAGTTATGCTGGTCTTGCGGACACTTGCTTCCTGGTGTGTCGCACCAGCGACGATCGCAAGCGAGGCATTTCTATCTTGCTGGTTCCGATGGACACGCCCGGCATAACCGTGCGGCAGATCCCGTCCCTCATCGGGGAGGGCGATATCCATGAGGTATTCTTCGACGAAGTGGTCGTGCCGGTCAACGCGCGGCTGGGTGAAGAGGGCGAGGCGTGGTCGATTATAGCTTACTCGCTGACCAACGAACGACTCGGCATTCCGCGTTACGCGCTGGCGCGCAACGCGCTCGACCGCGCGGTAGATACGCTGAAGTCGCTGGGCGGCTGGGCTGGTGAGGCCGTCAGGATCGAAGCCGCGCAATGCTTGGCACTTTGCGAAGCGGCTCGTATGGCGAGTTACGCGATCGTTTCTGCTCGTGCGCATGACGAACTGATCGGCGCAGAATCCTCTTCGGCACGCTACGCAACAGTGATGGCGGAGCGGCGTGTGGCAGAATTCGTGGTTGAGTATCTGCCAGGGGCGCTTGCGGATGAGTATCCTTACCTGAAGATGCATCACCAGCGCGGCATTGTGGCCGGCATCGCTGCGGGTGCGGCCGAGATTCAGCTCAACATCATCGCCGGTTCCGTGCTGAACCTGCCGCGTGAGCCCCGATGAAGATCGCGCTTCGCTGATGGACCTGGCTCTCACCCAGGATCAGATCGCGATCCTTGACGCGCTGGATTCGCTCGCCGGGCCCTATGCGACCGCGCCGCTGCACGATACGTCATTCGCGCTCACCAGCGCAGCGCTCGATCGCGAGGTGGTCGATAATGGTTTCCTCGACGTCGCCTTCGATGCCGATCTCGGCATGGTAACCGGGGCGCTGGTCGTCGAACGGCTTGCTCGGCTGCCATTTGCGATCGAAGCGGCAGCGAGCGTGCTGATGCGCCCGCTGTTTGGATTGGAAATGTCGCGGCCGCTTTGTCTGGTCGAGGCCGGAAAGGCATCGCGCCCTATACGATTTCTTGCCGGCGGCACGACGGTGATCCTAATCGGTACTCACCGGGTGAAGAGCTTTGTAGCGCAGGACGATCAGGTATGCGGTGAAGAGAGCCTGTTCGCCTATCCGATGGGCCGGCTTCTGGTCGATCCGGAAAGCGTCTCCGGCGCAGCGCATGATGTTCTGCCGGAGGATGTGAAGACACGCTGGCGCATCATGATCGCGGCGGAAGCGGCAGGATTGCTAGCTGCTGCGCTGGGCAGCGTGATCGCCTATGTCACTGACCGGCAGCAGTTTGGCCGGCCGCTAGCGACGTTCCAGGCACTGCGTCATCGCCTGGCCGAGGCACAGGTGCGAACCAACGGCTTATATTGGCTCGCCATGCGGGCGGCGGCGACGCTGGATGCGGGTGATGCGGCGCAGGCCGCGCTTCACGCGCAGGAAAGCGCACGCGCCTGCGTCTACGACTTCCATCAGTTCCTTGGAGCCATGGGAATGACTTTGGAGCATCCGCTGCACCTATGGACGTATCGCCTGAAAGCTTTGGCCTCTGACCTTGGCGGGCGCGGCGGACAGGCGCTTGCCGCCGCAGCAGCAGTATGGGGTTCGTAGGAACAGGTACTAGTCGTACTCACAGCACTTTCAAAAATGTCCGAGAGATCAGGTTAAAGCCAAATCGAGTATTTTCCCGTCGAAGTTACCACCCAGCAGGTTCGTCGCGGCCGCCAGCTTGGCCGGTGCAACACCCTCTAGATGACCGTCGATGATTCGATTATAATTGCTGATCAGACCCTCGATATCTTTGGACAAGCGCATGAATTCGAAGCCTGTGGCGTGCAGCCCCTTTTGCTGCATCGGGATATTGGCATAATCCTGGCGGGGAATCGGGGGGAAATCCTGGCTGTCATATGGCAGTATCTTCGGCTCCATCACGGTCGTGTGCTCGGCGCTGTCCGCGACGTGAGTCAGCGACCACAGCTCGAACAGACAGCTTTCCGGGCCGAGCGGGCGAATCCGGTAGGCTGAAACGCTGGAGAACATCGCCAGAAGGAACGTGTTCGGGAACAGAAACTCGACCGCGTTTATGGGGTCGGACACCGCTACGGCATTGAGGTCCGGCACGTTTTCGCCACGCGCGCGCAACTGCTCGGTAATCTGATGATTCAGGATGCCGTACCACATCATAACGGCTTGCTGAGGATCTTCCGGCAACTCGACATCGGCCAGCTGGCGCGCGATCTCGACCTCCTTCTCGTGGACCATGCCGGCCATGCCCTCGCTAAGCAGGCCGAGATGCTTGATCTGTGCCTTGATGTTGTCGCGGACACTGAGATTGGGGTTGATCGGGACGCCGATCCCGCCGGTGTCCATGTCGTACATCGCATTGTACAGCATGGGGGCGGCCTGCTGGAGCTGTGGATGCGTGCGCATCACATGATAGCCTTCCATAAAGGCTTCCATCGCGACCTTCCAATTGGCCGGCAAGACGGTCTGATACCACCACTCCGCGCGCATATTGCCGACGCCGTGCGCCTCCAGACGATCTGCGACCGGGCCGATGGTCTCGCGAAAGGATGGCGCATCGTCATCGAAGTTGATGAAGGCGCAACCGCCCCAAGTCTCGACCCGGCAGGTCCTGAGCGCGAGATCGGCGGGATCGAGTTGATCCGCGCTGAACATGTGCCGGCCATAGACGAAGGTGTTCTTTCCCTCGATGTTCCAGCGCCAGCCATGGAATGGGCAAATGAAGCCCGGCGTCTTGCTGTTGCCGTGAGCGCCTTCCGCGACGAAGGGCACGCCCCGATGGCGACAGGCGTTGTGAAACGCCTTCACCCCGTCCTTCGTACGCACGACGATGACGGACTTGCCGAGGTTGGTGTATTCCACCCAATCGCCGATCTCGGCAATCTGCTCGAGACGACAGGCCATTTGCCAGACGTGCGGCCACAGGCGCTCGGTCTCGAGCTCGTAGAATTTCTTGTCGAAATAGCGTGATGTCGGAATTCGCTCGGGATTGTCGATTGTGAACGGCACAATCCGTTCCGCATCCATGAAACCCATTGCACGCCTTTCGCTTGAACCTGACACTGAAGATAAGTTCCTCACCCACCTTCACAAGCATGCACTCGAACGTGCTGGCGATATCGCTCTGCCGATACGTCGGCGCGATGCGATCAGCTATTTAGGGTCATCCGGTCCGCGGAATAGCGAGGAGAATGCCGATGACCGATGCCACAGAAATGATGGTCGAAGTTGTCGCGGAACATCATATCCGCAAATGCCTCGCATTTCTCGCCCGTGGCGAGGACCGACGCGACGCTGCGATGATCCGCCGATGCTTCTGGCCCGAGGCGAGCGTCAACTTCGGCATCTTCGTCGGGTCGTTCGACGAATATCTGGCCTGGGTCGTTCCGGGCACGGACAGCATCCCGGTCACGCTTCATACGCTAGGGCAGAGCCTGATCCAGCTGCGCGGCACGTCGGCAAAGGCGGAGACCCACGTCAGCGCTTATCACCGGATCGACTTCGGCGAAGCTGAACATGATATCATCCTGGTAGGACGCTACCTCGACGTGATGGACGAGCGCGACGGCGAATGGCGAATTACCATGCGCACAATGGTCTATGACTGGACGCGCGATCTCGGCACGTCGGTCAACTGGTCGCACGGGCTGATGGGGATGCCTTTCATCCGGGGGAAGCCGATCGGTTCCGCGCACCACGATCTGAGCGAGGCGTTCTTCAGCTGAGGGTGGCTGATCAGGCGGGCACGTTGGGCGCGCGCATGTTGGTCAGCGGGCGGTGATACGATAGGTCGGAAGCGTCTCGCGTGGCGATGCCGTTGAGGCCGATGCCGGGCACGTCGCCGAACGGGATCGGCATCGTCGGCAGCAGCCCGGAATACTCAACCACGGTGCTTCTTACCGCAACTTTCCACTGGCCCTTCCGACGCTCGAACCTGTCGATGTAGCGACCGCCGGCCATCCAGTTGCTGTCGTCGCGATTACGCGCGGCGAACAGGTAATAGGTTTCAGTGTGCGCGACATCGCCTGCCAAATCGCAGCTATGGTTGAGCAGGATATGCTGGGTCGCGGATTGATCATGGTCGTGCAGCTCACGCGCCCAATCGTAAAGTGCGGCGGGTTGGCCGACGAACGGACCGGCAGCAATCTCGGCGTCGGGGTGAAAGGCTGAGAGGAAGGCTTCCTGATCAAAGCGATCCATCCCGCGGGCGAAACGGGTAAGGGCATCGAGGATGTCCTGCCGATCGAGCAGTTCGCCAAGGCGAGCGTTGCTGTCCGCCATCATGCAGTCTCCTGAACTGGACGCCAGATCGGCGATCCGCGCTGTTCGCGAAGCGACGGGATGATCTTACCGTCGACGTCGGTAATGCCATATTGTTGCGCCAGTTCGGCGGTTATGAAGGTCCCGCCCGAGTGCCGGATCATATGCTCGTCGCATGCCATAGCGACGATCACGCGGCCAGGGAATTGGGGTGAGCAGCCGACCAAAGGATTGGTGACGATGCTCTCCTTCATCACCGGATTATTGGCGATGTTGCGTTCGGCGCGCTCGGTGAAGGTCAGGCCCTGCCAAAGCGAGATCGAGCCGACATTATGGGGCAGAAGCTCGATCGCCATGTCCCGCGCCATCCGATCGACAGCCGCCTTGCAGGTGCCGAAGACGACGCCGTAAGTGTAGGTGACCCCGACATAGCCCGAGATGGCCACGATCAAGCCCGATCTCTGCGGCGTCATGATCTTCGCCGCATGCCAGGCCGCGACGAAGTTCGATCTTACGCCAACGTCGACCATCTCCCAGTTCGAAAGTGGCTTTTCCCAGAAACTTCCGGGGTCAGTCAGATCCTCGGGTAATGCGAAGGCGTTGTTGACGAGGATATCAAGCCGGCCCTGTTCGCGCGCAACCTGCTCGAACAGCGCGGCAACTTGATCATCATTGGCGTGATCGACTTGAACAGCGATCCCCTTGCCGCCGCGCCGATCGCATTCTGCAGCGGTTTCGCCGACGGTACCTGGCAAAGGGTTGGAACCCGCGGTCACCGTCCGTCCGGTGACATAGACCGTTGCACCAGCCTCGGCGAGCGCTACGGCGACTCCCTTCCCGATCCCGCGGCTGGCGCCGGTCACCACCGCCACCTTGCCGGTAAGCTCACCCATGCCGGTGAACTCCTGCCTGGATTTCGGCCAGGATGGCGTCGGTATCGGCGCCTAGCGTGGGCGCAGGACCGGCAACCCGCCCAGGTGTCTTGGAAAAGGTCGTCGGAATGCCCGGGAACCGGACCGGGCCTTGCGGACTGTCGACCGTCTCGAAGAAGCCGATGGCATTCAGATGGGCATTGCCGAGGAGGTCGTCTGGAGTGCGTATCGGCCCGGCGGGCACGCCGATGCTGCGCAACAGTTCCAGCCACTCCTTAGTTGTCCGCGTAAGGAAAAGCTCACCCAGCAGGGCATACATTCGGTCGATCTGTTTCGCACGTTGTGCCAGCGTCGCCATGTCGGGCCCGGCCCAAACGGGCTTCACCGCATTGACGAAAGCGGTCCAGTGCCGATCATTATAGATAAGCGCGGCGACATAGCCGTCGCTCGTCTTGTATGGCCGCCGGCCTGGCGCGACCACACGGGGATAGATGGCAGGCCCAAGCTTCGGTTCAAACATCGCGCCATTTGCGTGTTCGACGAGCATGAAAGACGCCATCGTCTCGAACATGCCGACCTCGACCTCCTGGCCTTCGCCGGTTCGCTCGCGGTGGAACAGCGCCATCATGGTCGCGTAAAGGCCAGTCAGCCCTGCGACCTTATCAGCCACGATCGTGCCGACATAGCTCGCTTCACCGGTCAGCATCCCCTGTACTGCCGCCAAGCCGCATTCAGCCTGCATGGTATCGTCATAGGCGGGCTGATCCCGCTCGGGGCCCTTGCGGCTGTAACCATAGCAGTTGGTGTAGACGATCGAAGGATTGATCATTGCGACTGCCGGATAGTCGAAGCCGAGCCGGGCGATCGCCTTGGCCCGCATCGAATGGATGAACACGTCCGCGTCTGCGATCAACGCGCGAAGGGCCGCCTTGCCATCCTCACTGCGCAAGTCGAGAACGATGCTGCGCTTGCCGCGATTGACGTTGACGAAGACGCCTGCGAGGCCCGGCGCCGGCCCAACGGAGATGTAGCGCGCATCATCGCCCGCCGGCGGCTCGACCTTGATGACGTCGGCGCCCATATCGGCCATGATCTGCGTCGCATAGGGGCCGAACACGACGCTCGTCAGGTCGACCACCTTGATCCCGGACAGGGGGCCACAGCCCGCCTTTGCTTTCATCTGGCGCTCCCTCGAATGGCGTCTTGGCTAGGTGAATGACGCCGCGGAATCCATTCGCTGGAGCGATATGTCGGCCGCATCGCGTTGTGGAAGAATCGCGCGGGTGCTAGCCGCTGGGTTCCTCATCTATCCTCAACAAGGTTGAACTTTTTGGATTTCGCCTTCTCCGAAGATCAGCAGAATATCCGCGACGCTGTGCTGAAACACTGCGCCCAATTCTCCGACGACTACTGGCTGGAGCGCGACCGCGAGGGTGCTTACCCGGCGGAATTTCATCGATCGATGGCAGACGCCGGCTGGCTAGGCGTTGCCATGCCCGAGGCTTATGGCGGTGCCGGGCTTGGAGTGACCGAAGCCGCGATCATGATGCAGGCAGTCGCCGAAGCGGGCGGCGGAATGACTGCGGCCTCCACGATCCATGGCCCGGTTTTCAGTATGGAGCCTATCGGTCTGTACGGCACGCCGGAGCAGAAGGAGCGCATGATCCCGCCGATCCTGTCGGGTGCGGAGAAGATGTGCTTTGCGGTGACCGAGCCCAACACCGGGCTCGACACCACCAAGCTGAAGACCCGCGCCGAGCGCGTGGAGGGCGGATATCGCGTCAACGGCGAGAAGATCTGGATCACCAACGCGCACGTCGCCGATAAGATGATGCTGCTCGCGCGCACCACGCCGCTAGACGAAGTCAGCAACAAGACACACGGGCTCTCGCTATTCTATACCAGTCTCGACCGTGAAAAGATCTCGCACCAGCTGATCCCCAAGATGGGTCGCCATGCAGTGGGATCGAACATGCTGTTCATTACCGATCTGTTCATCCCTGAGGAGGACCTGATCGGCGAGGAAGGGCAGGGGTTCAAGATCATCCTCAAAGGCCTGAACCCCGAGCGCATCCTGCTTGGTGCCGAGGCGGTCGGCATCGGGCGCAACGCCATCAAGCGTGCCGCCCGCTATGCCCGAGAGCGCATCGTCTTCGATCGGCCGATCGGCATGAACCAAGGCATCCAGCATCCCCTGGCCAAATGCTGGGCGCAACTGGAAGCCGCCAATCTGATGGTGATGCAGGCGGCGACCAAGTTCGACGCAGGCGCGGAGTGCGGGGTGGAAGCCAACGCCGGCAAATACCTGGCAGCCGAATTCGCCTTCGAAGCATGCCATACGGCCATGCTGACGCTAGGCGGCATGGGCTACGCGCAGGAATATCATGTAGAGCGATTGCTGCGCGAAGTACTGATCCCGCGCACCGCCCCAGTTAGCCCGCACATGATCCTCAATTTCATCGCCGAAAAGGTGCTTGAGTTGCCGAAGAGCTACTGACGTCCTAGGCGACGCAAGCCACAAGGAAGATGCTCCCGATGTCAGATGCGCCGGCCCTAAAGATGCGCTCCTGGTTGTTCGCGCCCGGCGACAGCGAACGCAAGATGACCAAGGCGGTCGAGGGCTCAGCCGACATCGTGCTGCTCGATCTCGAGGATGCGGTGGCGATCGAGAACAAGCCGCTCGCACGGCAAATGGTGCATGACTTCGTGCGGAGCAATTCCGAACGCGCGCGCATCTGGGTGCGGGTCAACCCGCTCGATGGACCGTACACGCTTGACGATCTCGCCGCGATCATGCCTGCGCATCCGGGCGGGATCATGCTGCCAAAGGTGTACGGCCGGCAGGACGTCGAGCGGCTCGATCATTACCTTTCCGCATTCGAGGCGACGCACGGGATCGCGGTGGGATCGACCCCGGTCATTGTGCTCATCACCGAAACGGCAGAAGCGATGTTCCACACCGGGGACTACAAGGGTGCGCCGCGCGTGGTCGCACTGACGTGGGGCGCGGAAGATTTAGCGGATTCGATCGGCGCTTCGTCGAACCGCAATCCGGACGGTAGCTACAGCTTCACCTACGAAATGGCGCGCACGATGACCTTGCTCGGGGCGGCAACGGCCGGGGTGCTCGCGATCGAGACGATCCAAGGCGATTTCCGCGACCTCGAAGGGTTGCGTGCCCGTGCCGAGAAGGTGCGGCGCGACGGATTTGGCGGGATGCTCGCGATCCATCCGGCGCAGGTCGATGTGATCAACGCCGCCTTCACGCCCACCGAGGCAGAAATCTCCGAGGCGCAGGCGATCGTCGACATCTTTGCCGCCAATCCGGGGATCGGCGCGATCGGGTACAAGGGCGAGATGCTCGATCGGCCGTATCTCTCCCGCGCCGAGCAGTTGCTCCGGCAAGTCGGAGGCGCATGACGATCGACCTCGCCAAGTATCTGCAGGGCGGCGACCGGATCGTCTTCGGCCAGGCGTGTGGCGAGCCGGCCACGCTTGTGGAGGCGCTGATTGCGCAAGGGGCGGAGATCGGCGATCTGTCGGCCTTCATCGCAACGAGCTTTTCAGGCCTGTTCACGCCCGAGAGCGCAAACAGCTTTGCGCTCTCCAGCATGGGCGCGATCGGCGCGCTGCGGAGCATGACCAAGGCAGGCAAACTGCAGGTAATCCCGGTACATGTCAGCCAGGTCGGCCCGTCGATCAAGGAGTGTACGATCGGCTGCGACGTCGCGATGATCCAGGTCAGCCCAGCGGATGCGGACGGCAACCATAGCTGCGGACTGATCAGCGATTATGTCCGGGCCGCGGTGGACGAGGCGCGTCTCGTGATCGCCGAGGTCAATGACCAGGTGCCCTGGACGTTCGGCGAGGTCATTCCGGCGTCAGCGATCGATCTTACGGTGAATGTCTCGCGCGCGCCGGTCGAGGTCCCGGCGGGAAAGGTTACGGCCATCGACGAGGCGATCGCTCATCACTGCGCGGTATATATCGGTGACGGATCGGTCATCCAGACCGGCGTCGGCGCAGTGCCCGATGCGCTGCTGCGGCTGCTCCGGGATCGTAAGGACCTCGGTGTCCATTCGGGCATGCTCGGTGACGGCCTGGTCGATCTGGTGGAAGCGGGAGTCATTACCAATGCCCGGAAGGAGATCGACGTAGGCGTGTCGATCAACGGCGCGCTGATCGGCACAAGACGGCTCTACAATTGGGCGCATCGCAATCCCGCAATGCGAATGACACCGACGACCTACACGCATGACGCGGGCGTTCTCGGCCAGCTGTCGCGGCTGGTGACGATCAACTCTGCGCTGGAGGTGGACCTCACAGGACAGGTCAATGCCGAACAATCCGGCTCCGTTTACGTGGGCGGCACCGGCGGGCAGGTCGATTTCGTCCGCGCAGGCGCACGGTCGCCTGGCGGCCGCTCGATCATCGCGTTGTCGGCAACCGCAAAGGGCGGCACGCTGAGCAAGATCGTGCCCACTCTGTCCGGCCCGGTAACCACGTCGCGCAGCGAGGTCGACGTGATCGTCACCGAATATGGGGCGGCGGAGCTGAAGGGCCAGACATTGGCCGAACGCACGCGCCGCCTGATCGCGATAGCGCATCCCGACTTTCGCGAGGAGCTGGACCGTGCAGCTCATGTCATCCAGCAAAGAGGTTTCTGATGAGCGACGCAGTCCTGTTCGATGCGCGTGACGACGGCATCGCCGTCATCACGCTCAATCGGCCCGATCAGCGCAACGCTTTGAGTAAGGACGTTCGCGACGGCCTTTTTGCAGCCTGGGACCGGTTCGAGCGCGATCCAACGCTCAGAGTCGGGATTCTGACCGGGGAGGGTGACAAGGCCTTCTGCGCCGGTGGTGACCTGAAGGAAATGGTCGAGCGCGGGCTGCAGGTGCCGCCGCGTGACATGTTTCCAGTCCCCGGTGACAGTATCGAAATATCCAAGCCAACCATTGCCGCTGTGAACGGTGTAGCGTTCGCCGGTGGCTGGATGATCGCGCAGGCATGCGATCTGTGTGTCGCCAGCACATCGGCGAAGTTCGCGATCACCGAGGTGAAGGTCGGGCGCGGTTCGCCTTGGGCGGCGCCGTTGATCCATATGATTCCGCAGCGGATCATGATGGAGATCATCCTCACGGGCAAAGCGATCACCGCACAGCGTGCCTATGAGATCGGGCTGGTCAATCGCCTGGCAGAGCCTGCTGACCTGATGACCAAGGCACTCGAACTCGCCGGTGAAATCCTCGAAGGCGCGCCGCTTTCGGTAAAAGCGGGACGCGAGACCGTGATGCTGGCGACCGAAATGGGTCGTGCCGCTGCACTACAGGCTGCGCGCGCCGCGCACGAATTCACCTATCGAAGCGAGGATGCGCAGGAGGGGCCGCGCTCTTTTGCCGAGAAACGTCCACCGAGATGGACATCGCGGTAGCGATACGGGCTGCGGCTATGCGGTGCTATATCTTCGCCTTCCGAGAACGAGGCGCGCGATGAACGAGATGACGAAAGTCGCCGAGACTGGTGATCTGGCCGCACCAGTGACGATCCCTGCCGATGCCTATGTGTCAAAAGACTATGCCGCAGCCGAGCAGGACCGATTGTGGCGCAAGACATGGTTGCAGGCCGGTCGGCTCGAAGACATCCCTGCGGTCGGAAACTATCTGACCTATGACATCGGCCCCGACGGCATCATCATCGTTCGCACGAGCGAAACGGAACTCCGCGCGTACCACAATGTATGTCCTCATCGTGGTCGGCGCCTGATCGACGTTCCGTCGGGCCAGCACAATGGATCCGGCAAGACAGCGAGCTTCATCTGCGGCTATCACGCCTGGACCTTCAATCTCGAGGGGCGCTGCACCTACATCCAGCATCAGGACGATTGGCAGGGCGCGCTTACCGAAGATCGTACTGCTCTCGGCAAGGTCCATGTCGATAGCTGGGGTGGCTGGATCTGGGTCAATCTCGATCCCGATGCCGAGCCGCTCGCAAATTATCTCGCGCTTGTGCCCGCGATGCTTGATCCCTACGGCTTGCAGAACATGCGTCCGCGCTGGCGCAAATGGATTGTCTTCGATTGCAACTGGAAGGTTGCGATGGAAGCTTTCGCAGAGACGTATCACGTATCCAGCACGCATCCCGAGTTCAACGATTTCGGTCAATTCCGCGGCTGGGCGCACACGCACGGGCTGCACACCAACATCGGGTACGAGGCGCCCAAGGGCATGGAGGAGGATAGCGGCAAACTGCGCGTCGGCACCGGCGCCGATCCCCGCGCCACTACGGCCGAGATGCAGAATTTCACCTGGAACAACGCGAATACCAACACCACGCGGACCCTTGTCGAAGCAGCGAACAGGCTGGTCGACGAATTGCCGGAGGATACGCCGGCAAGCGAGGTTTCGCGTCACTGGATCCAATCTGCTCGCGCGGCGGATGCAGCGCGCGGTGTGATCTGGCCGACGGTTGAGCCCGCGCATACCGCCAAGGCTGGCACCGCGTGGCAGGTGTTCCCTAATTTCCAGATCGGGCACGCGGTCAACAATATGCTTTGCTACAGCGCCAAGCCGTTCGGCGCTGATCCCGACAAATGCATCTTCGAGGCGGCGGTGTACGAATTATATCCGGAAGGCGAGGCGCCCGACACGCAGTGGGAATATACAACGCCTGAGAACTGGCCGCCGGTGCTCCAGCAGGATTTCGCCAACATGGCAGCTGTGCAGCAGGGCATGAAGAACGTCGGCTTCCGCGGCGTCCAGCCCAACCCCTATATGGAACGCTCGGTGGCGAGCCTCCACCACAATCTTGCCCGATACATGGGGGCTGGGGCGCCGCGACCCACCGCGTGACTGGGGGCACGGAGAGCGCGCCTAGTCTGGACGGGCGCATCGCGATTGTCACCGGCGCCGCGAGCGGCATCGGCCTCGGCATCGCCGAGGTACTGCTCGAGGCAGGTGCTGTAGTGATCATCGCCGATCGCGATGCGGCTGGCGTTGAGCTCGCGGTCGCCGGGTTCGCCAAGGCCGGTTATCACCTGGACGCAATGGTCGTCGACCTGGCCGACGAGGCATCGATCGTACGCAGTTGCGCCGCCGTGATCGAGAAATACGGTGTGCCTTGGCTGCTGGTCAACAATGCAGGGGTCCACGATCGTGAACCCCTGCTCGAAGCGACTGCCGATGAGTGGGACCGGATCATCGCGATCAACGCGCGCGGCCCGTTCCTGATGACCCGCGAGATCGGCCGCGCGATGGTCGCGCAGAAATCCGGCGGACGGATCGTCAACGTCGCGTCGAACTGCGTGCGGGCGCCGATGGTCGTCGGGCTGACCTCCTATGCCGCTTCGAAGGGGGCTATGCTGTCGCTGAGCCAGACCTCGGCCTTCGAAATGGCCGAGCATGGCATCACCGTCAACACCGTGCTGCCGGGCGGGGTGGCGACACCGGGCGCGCGACAGGCGCGGGGTCCTGCGCCGACGGGCCCGGCATCGAGCCGTCGCCCGCCGCTTGGCATGTGCGAGCCATGCGACATCGCTGCTGCCGTGCTGTTCTTCGCAGAGCCGCGGGCGCGTTATATCACCAACCAGGTGATCGCGGTCGATGGCGGGTTCTCGCTGACATGACCGGGACGCCCGCTAGCCGAGGATAGCCATCATGACCGACACCGCCGCGATCCAGGATTACCTCGCCATCTGCGAAGTCAAAGCGCGCTATTGTCGCACGCTCGATACGAAGGACTGGGCGGGCTACGCCGACGTCTTCACCCCCGACGTCGTGCTCGATACCAGGCCGTCAGGCGGGAGCATCACGCATGGGCGTGAGGAAACCCTTCGGATCGTCCGCGCCGCGGTGGAGACCGCGATCACCTCGCACCATGTCCATTCGCCCGAGATCAGCATCGATGGCGATAACGCCAACGTCATCTGGGCGATGCAAGACCGGGTAGTCTGGGGCGCCGACCGCAAGGATCGCATGGGCAACGCCGGCCATACCGGGTTTGGGCACTATCATGAGCGTTACGTGCGGCAGGACGGCCGGTGGCGCATCGCCGAGCAGCGGTTAACCAGGCTACACTTGGATATCCATCACGATCCCGCCTGACGCACAGCCTTCAGAGCGCCTGCAGTTCGGTCAGGTTGCCAGCGCCTGCACCGAAATGCCGCTCATCACGCTCCATCCGGCGTCGTTGTTGTAGGTGCCCCCGGTGGCGAAACTCGCCTCGTCGCTCGCCAGGAACAGGGCCATCCTCGCCATCTCCTCGGGCTCCGCCATGCGGCCGAGAACGCCCATCCGGCCGATCAATTCACTTGAGGTCGGCAGACCCTTGGCAATCATCTCGGCCCTTTGGTGCCTGGCTAGCGGCGTCTCGGTCGCGCCCGGGCACAGAGCGTTGACCCGGATATTGTGCCTGCCGAGTTCGACGGCAGCGACCCGCGTCAGTGCAACGACGCCTGCCTTGGATGCGCTATAGCCCGCCGTCCCGCAGACCATATGCGCGGCGATGGACGCAGTGTTGACGATCGAACCGCCGCCGGCCGCGATCATCTCCGGCGCGACGTGCTTGATCATCAGCCATACGCCCTTCAGATTGACGTTCAGGCAGCGATCGAAAGCTTCTTCGGATATGTCGAGGATCGAGCGCTTGTTCTCGGGATCGATCCCCGCATTGTTGAACAAGACGGTCGGCCGGCCGAGTTCCGCCGTCGTGCGTGCCACGGCGCGCTGCACGTCGGTGCTGTTGCCGACATCTGCGCCAATCGCGATCGCTGTTCCGCCTTGTGAGCGTATCGCCTCAACGACCAAGCCGGCACGACTTTCGTCCAGATCGATCGCCGCGATGCTCGCCCCTTCGCGTGCGAACAGAAGCGCGGCTGCCTCTCCGATGCCTCCCGCCGCGCCGGTGACGATCGCGATCTTGCCGGCCAGCCGCATGGCGTCAGTGCGATCCCATGTAGCGGCCGCCGTTGGTGCTGATCGTCTGACCCGTGATGTAGCTTGCTTCTTCGGAGGCCAGATAGGCGCAGGCAGCAGCAATATCCTCAGGCTGACCGATCCGTTTCATCGGAAGCGTCTGGGCAAACGCCTCGTGGTCGATCGGCGCTGCGCGCAGCATCGGCGTATCGATGAAGCCCGGCGGCACCATGTTGACGGTGATGCCGGACGCCGCAAACTCCAGGGCCAAAGCCTTGGTCATGCGCATCAGCCCGCCCTTCGAGGCCACGTAATGACCCTGCATCGGAGAGCCGGATTGGACCGACGATGAGGTGATGTTGATCACCCGGCCCCATTTGGCAGCGAGCATGTCGGGCAGCACCTCCTTGGTCAGAAGGTAAGGCCCGCGCAGGTTGATACGGATCACCTTGTCGAACAGGTCGTCCTCGATATCGAGGAACGGGGTGAACGGCGCGATGCCGGCATTGTTGACGAGGATCGCTATCGGTCCGAGTTCGGCGCGGGTTCGATCCGCAGCGGCCTTGATCGCGGCCTTGTCCGAACAATCGGCGTCGATCGCGATCGCCGTGCCACCGGCGTCGGCGATCATCCTTGCGGTGTCTTCTGCGCCCGCGACATTTATGTCCCAGATCGCCACCTTTGCCGTATCCTCGGCCAGACGGAGGGCGATCGCGCGCCCGATCCCCGATCCCGCGCCCGAGACTACCGCCACTTTGCCGTTCAAAGACCGTGTCATGATGCATCCTCTCGAACCGTCTTGAACGGCTCTTCAGCATGTTTGGACAGGATCGGAGGCCGAGGTGTCAAGCAGGCGAGCCCCGTATCGCCGGGGCGAAGCGGGCAGTGGGGGTGCCCCGAAGTCGCTAGTGCCTCCGTTAGGCTTCCGGTTCTACCCACGTCGTTCGCAGCGCCCGCTCGGACATGTACTTGGTCGTGGTCCAGCCACCGTCGACGACGATCGTCTGGCCATTGATGAAGCCTGCGCCCGGCGAGCAGAGGAAGGCGATGGTGCTGGCGACGTCTGCAACCTCTCCGAGCCGCGGAAAAGGCGTTGTCTCGACGTTTACGCGCTTGAACATCTCGTCGTCCAAGCGATGGCGGACCATGTCCGTCATCGTAACACCGGGGGCGACACAATTGGCGCGTATTCCCCTCGGGCCGTAGTCGCAGGCAATGTGCTCGGTGAGCGATGTGAGGCCGCCCTTGGCCGCGGAATAGGCGCCGCCACGTCGGCCACCGATCATCGCATAGGTCGAAGTGACGTTCACGATAGCGCAGCCCGAGCACATGTGGCCGATCGCCTCCCGGCACAGCCGGAACGGCGCACGCAGCATGACGTCGAGGAAGCTGTCCAGCAGCGCATCGTCGGTCTCATGTAGCGGCTTTGGACTTCCCGCTCCGGCGTTGTTGATCAGGAAATCAAGGCGCCCGAATCGCTCCAGCGCCAGGGCGACGATACGCTGCGGCGCGTCGTCGGCAGTAACATCGACTGAGAGCGTCGCGAGCCGATCAGGATCGGCTATCACTGCCTGCAGGTTGGCAAGCTTGGCTGGATCACGGCCCACGCCGACAATGGCCATACCGGCGTCGTACAGCATCTTCGCCGTGCCAAGACCGATGCCACTCCCCGCGCCGGTTACGATCGCCACCTGCATCGTCTACTCCCTTGTTCATGCGCCATGATGCTGCGCGACACTGGCGGACGCTTGTCAACACGGGCTTGCCATCCATCGCCGGAGGGAAGTCTTTGGCGCTCCGGTACCGGGGGTACGGACGCCGTGTTAGGCATGGTTCGGCCGTTCGTTGGCGAGGGAAAGCGCATGACCGATCTGAGCTTCGACGATCGAGTGGTGGTCATCACCGGAGCCGGGCGGGGCCTCGGTCGAGCTTATGCCGAACTGTTGGGATCACGGGGCGCAAAGGTCGTGGTCAATGATCTGGGCGTCACCATGGCGGGCGACGGGACACGCGAGGATGCGGCAGGCGACGTCGTCGCGGCCATAGCTGCGGCAGGCGGAGAGGCGGTCGCCAATCGCGACACGGTAGCGACGGCTGCCGGAGGGCGAGCGATCATCGAACAGGCGCTGGATACCTACGGACGGATCGACGTACTGATTCATAACGCCGGCAACGTCCGCCGCGCACCAATCGCCGAGATGACCGAGGAGGTGTTCCGATCGGTGTTGGACGTGCATCTTGTGGGCGGGTTCAATGTCCTGCAACCGGCCTTCGCGGCGATGTGCAAGGCCGGCTATGGACGCATCGTGATGACCACTTCGATCGGCGGACTCTACGGCAATTACGAGGTGGCCAATTATTCTGCAGCGAAGGCCGGACTGATCGGTTTGTCGCACACTGCGGCCATCGAGGGTGCCGCGCATGGCGTGAAATCGAACTGCATCGCGCCCAGCGCGGTGACGCGCATGTCCGAGGGCATCGACATCACGCAGTTCCCGCCGCTCGGGCCTGAGTTCGTCTCGCCGGCTGTTGGATGGTTGGCCCATGAAAGCTGTACGGTGTCAGGCGAGGTGCTGGTCGCGCTCGGGGGTCGCATTGCGACCGCCTACTTAGCCGAGACGCATGGGGCATGGCGGCCGGCCTGGACGATGGCCGAAGTTGGCGAACGGACAGCCGACATTTCGGATCGGTCCGCGCCTTTCGTGTTCCCGGTGGTTCCAACCGAGGCCGGCGGCCCGCACGGGTTCATGAAGCATCTCGGTGCAAGCTTCGAGATGGCGCGAAACGGCGGGTAAGCACCGACTTCAAGTCGGCATGATTAGGCGCGAGGATCACTCGACTTGATCAGTTCCGCGCGGATCTGTTGTTTCACGATCTTGCCTGCATCGTTTCGCGGCAACGCAGCCCACAAGGCGACCTCTTCGGGATGCTTGAAGCGCGCCACGCCGAGGCCGGCTAAGAAGGCGGCGAGCATCGCAACATTTGGTCTGCCGTCGCCGCGCGGCACGATCACCGCGACCGCACGCTCGCCGGTGCGCGCGTCCGGCTTCCCGACAATCGCGACTTCAGCGATAGCCGGATGATCGGCAAGTAAATCCTCGATCTCCTTGGGCGAAATGTTCTCGCCGTTGCGGATGATCAGGTCCTTGATCCGGCCGGTGACGACCAGCAGATCGCCGTCGACCAAGCGACCCTGATCGCCGGTGCGGTAGAAGCCCTCGGCATCGAACGCGCTTGTTTCGTCTTCGGCGTGGACGTAGCCGACGAGCATTTGCGGACCGCGAGCACAGATTTCGCCATCTGCAGCAATCTTCAGGGTCGCGGCTCCGGCGCGTCCGTCAGAGTTTGCGGCGTGATCCACGTCGTCGCGATCCATGACTCCGATCGTGGTTACGGGAACCTCGGTCGATCCATAGACACGGCTAACCACCGCGCGCTCGAAGTAGCCGGCAGCATCGCGGACCAAGGCCGCGGGCACCGAGGCGCCACCGCAGATGAAGACCTTGAGTGCGGGCAATCGCGATCCGACCTTCTGGGCGGAGGTGAGCAACTGTTGGAGAAACGGCGTGGCACCGGCCATATGCGTGCAAGCCTCGCGAAGCATGATGTCGACCGCAGCTGCCGGTTCCCAGCTCTCCGCCAGGATCGCGGTAGTGCCGAGCAGCAAAGGCGCTTCGAAGGCGTAGATCGATCCGCCGATATGGCTGATCGGGGAGGGTACGAAGAACCGATCCCCTGCCGAGATCAGCCAGTAGGCGCCGATCTGACGGATCAGGGCGTTCAACGAGTTATGCGTGTGCATGACGCCTTTCGGGCGCCCGGTTGTCCCGCTCGTATACATGATCATCCGAACATCATCGGCGTCGAGCATCGGGAAGGCGGGTTCTGCAATTGTATCGAACAGGCTCTCGAAGTGCATGTGAGAACCAGCATCACCGCGCACGACAAAGACTTCGGGCGGCCCCTCCATCGCGCTGCCGACGCGTTCCAGCATCGCAGCATAATCGTGCCCGCGAAAATTGGATGGGATGAAGATCAAACGACAGCCGATGTCAGCGAGCATGAAGCGCAAGTCATGATCACGTAGCGACGGCAGGATCGGGTTCGCGACCATGCCGGCGAGCGTCGCCGCCATGTAGATCAGGGCAGCTTCATGCCAGTTCGGCAACATGAACGACACCACGCTACCGGGCGCGAAGCGCGCAAGCATCGCGTTGGCGAGGAGACAGGCGCGCTGGTGCAACGCGGACGCGCTCAACCGCGTCTCGCCGTCTATGATGAGGATACGCTCGGGCTCGTCCCTGGCGGCTCGGCATAGCGCATCTCCAAGCGTTTCCGCTTGCCACCAGCCATCGGCATAGGCGCGCTCAGCCGATGCCTCGTCCCACCTGATGCGCCACCCGGTTGCCGTAATCCGCTCGCCGGATTTGCCCCCCGCCATCGTCTCCGGTTGATCCTGGGTGTCGGTCACACCGGCACGCTGTCTGCGAACAGCCGCTGCAGGGCTGGGCGGTCGATCTTGAAGGAAGGGTTCTTCGGCAGTTCGTCGACGAAGCGCCAGTGCACCGGCAGATGCGTCGCCGGGAGATGCTGGCGAAGGTGCATCTCGAGCTCGGCGGCGTCCGCTGTCGGCAGGTCGCGCTGGAGGACGATCACGGCGCCGGGCACTTCGATCACGCGCGCATCGGCCAAGCCCACCACTCCGACAGCGGCGACAGCCGGGTGTAGCGACAAGGCAGCCTCGATCGCCTCGGGCAAGACCTTGAACCCGCCACGCATGATCGCACCATCGGCGCGGCCGCGATGAAACAGGAAACCGTCGCTATCGATTACCGCAACGTCCGAGGTGCTGATCCATTCCGGGCCCAAGCGCGGCGAGACGACTTCGAGGAGACCTTCGGCTCCGGCGGGGAGGATCTGGCCGGTCTCCGGATCTCGCACACGCAGGCTCACGCCCGGCATCGCGCGCCCCACGCTGCCGAACTTCAAGTCGCCCCAGACAGCGTGCAATTCCGGTGTCATTGCAGCAACCGGCCCGCCGAACTCGGTCGCTCCGTAGGACAACAGGATCGGTATGCCGTATCGCTCCTCGAAGCGGCGCTGCACGGCGCGGTCGAGCGGCGCCGCGCCAGTGCTGAAGAATTTCAGCGAGGAGAGATCCTCGACGGGCAGTTCCGCGTCGGTGATCATTGCGACCGCGGCAGGCGGCGCGCCGCTTGCCTTGGGCCGGAGGCGCACGATAAAGTCATGCCAAGCCTCGACCGAAAAGCGTTCGACCAGAACGACCCGCGTGCCGCGCAGCAGGGACGCTGCGACGCTGTAGATACCTGAGATATTGGCGAGCGGGAACGACATGAGGAAAGGTGGTTCGTCCGGGTCCTCGATCATCGTGACGCCCTGGTTCAGGACGAACTTGGCAATGACATCATGGGGGATGGGAAAAGGCTTAGGCGGCCCGGTGGTGCCGCTTGTCAGTATCTCGACGCGCGGCGGCGCCTTGTCGACCGGTCGATCGCCCTGATCGGCGACAGTGACCATGCGTGCATGCATCTCCGACAAGGCGATCCCAGCGATCCCGGTTTTCGCCAGCATCGCGCATACCGTCGGCGTGAAATCCTCGTCGTCCATCACAACGATCGCGGCGTTTACCTGTTCGATGGCGGCAGCGAGCGCCACGCTCGATTGAAAGGCATAGATCATCCGCACGCTGCGCTCATCGGCCAGCATGCCGACAAGCGCGGCAAGTGCGGATGGGCGATTGCGCGCCACGAAGCTGACGGTAGCGTTTGGCTCGGCTCCGCACGCAGCGAGCAGGGCGCGGACCTCGCTTGCCAGACGCTGCACGCAGCCCCAATCGTACCAGATGCCGGCAAATTCGATCGCCGGACGGTCCGGATCGATCGAAAGGGTCTCCGCACAGAGCTCGCGCAGGGATTTCATACCCGAGGTCTAAGGCGCTTTACGATCGCGACAAGGGTGGGCACATCGTCCGGGCGGTCAGTGGGATCGAAGGCGGCCGGGGTACGGGCGAGTTGGCGACAATCGATCCTTATCTGATTGATCATGCCGCATTGCGCCTCGATTGGACTGGCGAGACGCCGCCCTTGGCCATCATAAACCTTGATCAAGCGCCGCTTGATCCGGAGCCTCTGCGCCTGCCGCCATTTCCGATCATTGGAGTAGGCGATCCCACGCACCCAATTGCCGGATCGCTTGATGCCGTGGTCGAGAGCCCGATACCCATCGCTCGCATCATCGAGCAGGTGACGCGTCATCCCCGGGCAGCCGTTGCGGCAATGCAGTTGCTGCGCATCACAGAAAAAGCAGGGTTGGACGATGCGCTAACGATGGAGTCGATCTGCTTCGCGATGTTGCAGGGAAGCGCTGACCACGAACGATGGCTTGATACGCAACCTGCAGCCGAACCCATGCCGGCCGGGCAACTCGCGCTGACACGGCATGGTGGGACCCTGCGCATCGTGATCGATCGGCCCGCGGCGCTCAACGCGATCGATCGGCACCTTCGGGATGCCCTGTTCGAGGCATTCACGATGGCGGCGCTTGATTGCGAGATCAAACGCGTGGAGTTACGCTCGGTTGGGCGAGCGTTCAGCACCGGTGCCGATCTGGCCGAGTTCGGCACGACGCGCGATCCAGCGAGTGCGCATCATATTCGGAGCCTCACGCTTCCCGCGCGCCCGTTGATGCAGTGCGCCGATCGGGTCGACGTGCATGTGCAGGGCGCCTGTGTTGGCTCGGCACTGGAGATGGTCGCGTTCGCCAGGCGCATCACGGCGTCGCCATCCGCCTGGTTCCAGCTCCCTGAGCTTGCAATGGGTGTGATCCCGGGTGCCGGGGGGTGCGTGTCCATCCCCCGCCGCATCGGTCGCCAGCGTGCTGCGCTGATGATCCTGTCGGGCAAGCGGATCGATGCCGAGACAGCCTTACGCTGGGGCCTGATCGATACCATCATGGACAAGGCACCCGTCGATCCACGTGGCACGCACGCCGACTGAGGCGAGGTCTGCGCGCGCCAGAGCCCACGACCGATCGATTAGGCAAAGGTCGGCTGGCACGCCGACTTCGACCCGTCGGCGGTCGCCCAGCGCTTCGGGCGCCGCTAAATACAGGTGGAGCGCCTGTTCCGGCGTCAGCGCCTCTGCCGGGCCCATCGTCGCGCCTGTGAGCGTCGTGCGGTTGACCGCGGCAGCCATCGATGCCCAGGGATTGGTGCCGCCGAACGGCGCATCGCTACCTCCCGCCAAGGTGACGCCGGCGTCCACGAAAGCACGCAGACGATAGAGCAGCGCCTGGTCCTGCTCCGCGACGCTCGCGCGATAGGCGTCGCCACGCTCGGCGATGAAATGCGGCTGGCTGACAACGGGAAGTCCGAGTCGCGCGATCTCCGCCACTGCAGTATCGGGTGCGATCGATGCATGCTCGATCCGGTCGCCGCTCGCTGATTCGGCCTCGTCCAAGGCCGCCAACGCGAAGACCAGTTCGACCTCGGTGGCGCAGTGCACGGCGATCGATCGGCCCTGCTCATGGGCCCGTCGTATGCCGGCGATCGTGTCGTCGAGCGGCGGCAGCGCCGCCTCGTGCAGATGCAGCTTGACCGGGCCCAGGCGAATGCCGCCGCTCACGTCTCCGACACCGAGTTCAAGCCGACCGGCAAGCAAGATCTTCTGCGGCAGGCTGCCGGCGCTGTGTTCGGCGGCGAAGTGTCGGGCGACCGCCGCGTCGTTGGCGGGGGAGATCTCGGTAAGACCGGTCACTCCGACACGCGCCAGCATGTCGCCGACCGCTGCGAACGATGGAAGCTGGCTGTGGAGTGCGCTCTTGAGCCAGGCGTCGCTTTCGAACAGGCGGCCGGTCGGTCGTCCGCCGGCATATTCCAGTCCCGTCGGCGCTGCGCCTTCGGCGAGCAGGATCTCGAGCGCGAGGGAGTTCAGGAACCACATGCGCCCGCCGCGGTGCTGCACGCGCACTGGCCGCGCCGGCACGATCGCGTCGAGCATCTCTGCATCGAGCAGGCCTGCGACGCTCTCGTGATATCCTGTGCCGCGCAGCCAGCCGGTGCCGGGCGCACGCAACGCCGTAGTCAAAGCGGCGAGATCGGTGATGTTTGGGGGGCCGCAGGGAATCGAATTTAGCGCGGCGGCGAGCGCTGCAACGTGGATATGATGATCGTGCAAGCCGGGCAGCAAAAGGTTGCCGCCAGCGTCGATCGTCGGCTCTCCTTCTTGGGGTACGATCCGGTCGATCGCGGCGACTTTGCCACGCTCAAGGCGCACATCAGCGGTCAGCCCGCCGAGAAGTTCTGCATTGCGGATCAGCATGGCGCGCACTCGGCGAGCAGCGCATGCGTATCGGCGCCGAGCGGAGAGAGGCGGCTTATGCTGCGACGCTTGACGGCTGGAAAACTGCCCCCAGCCGATGCTGCCCAGGCGACCAGTTCGTCCTCGAAGGCGAGATGCTCTTGCGCGCGCGCCGAGACCATCGCTTCGGCTACGACGCCGGACATCGCGATCCCGAACCTCCCGCCCCGGCCCGATCTCCAGGCCGACCACGCCGTCCTTGCCGCGTAGATACCTGTCAATGGATCGGCGATGGCATCCCCGACGAACCCGGCTTCCCCGCTCGCATCACCCAGCGCCCTGCTCAGGCCGGCCGCAACGCCGCAATCGTCGCCGAAGCCGATCCAGTTCGCCGCATCACCGGACGCGCCGTGGCCGGTTATCGTCAGCCAAATGAGGCCGGGCTGCGATCGACCTATGTCTGCGGCGCAAATGTCGAGTTGTTCAAGTGCACGGGGTCGCGCTGCTTCGATGACGATATCGGACTTGGCAATCAGCGCCAGCAACGTTGCGCGACGGTGCGCTTCACGAAAGTCGAGCGCGACGCTCGCCTTGCCTTGGTTGAGCAGCGCGAAAAAGGCAGGGTCTGCCTCGCGCATCCCATCAAGCCGGGTGGTCGACTCGGCCCTGATCACCGTGGCGCCCAGCAACCATAGCAGATGCGACGCGAGCGGCCCGGCCCAAAGCGCTGACAGATCGAGCACGCGCGGAGCGTTACTTGACGGAACCGTCCTTGGGTTCTCCGTCGTCAGCAGCGTGCAGGCGGCAGGCGGGGCCCCCGCTTCATCCTCGGCAGCGATCGCCAAGCCCAGCAGGCGCCCGCGCGCTACGAGCGCGTGCCCATCCTGTCCTGCGATATGGCCCATTACCGCCGCGTCGCTGGTGCAATCTTCGTCGATCGCGAAAAGGGCGGGAAGCAGGGCACGGTCATCTGGACGCGCAAGGTTGATCGCGATGTTCCCGGTGCGCGATGCATAGAAGCGGCATCCGCCGCCGGCAGAGACCTTCCCGGGAATGGCATAGCCGCCAAGCATCGCCCGTTCGCCGAGCAGCGTCTGACCATCGATCGCTTTGAGGGCCGCGCAGTCGGCGCTCGATGTCAGATCACGGAGCCACCGATCGGCGACGCGTGCCAGTGGAATGGTGGCCGACACGGCTAGTTCTCGAACAGCTTGCGAACCTCGCGTCGCAGCAACTTGCCCATCTCGTTATACGGCAGGGCTTCGACGAACAGGACGCGTTCGGGCACTCGCGAGGAGCGCAAGCGGTTCTTGATCAGCGCGCATAGCTCCGTTTCAGTCGGCCGTTCCAGCGCCGGGCGGCAAACCACTGCGACACCGACAGCCTCGCCCCATTCCGCCGACGGAACGGCCACGGCTGCCGCATCGGCGATGCTGCCGTGGGTTAGCAGCACATCCTCGATTTCACCGGGCGAGATATTTTCGCCACCGCGTACGATGACGTCGTCGGCGCGTCCGGCGAGGAAAAGATAGCCTTCGGTATCGATCCATCCGGCGTCGCGCGTCGGAAACCATCCTTGGGCGTCCAGCGCACTGCGCTCCTTGTACTCGCCCGAAACCTGATCGCCGCGCACATAGATCTCACCGCGCGCGCCTGGCGGAAGCACATTGCCTTCCTCATCGCGGATCTCGAGTTCGATGGTCGGCAACGGTCGTCCGACCGACGACAGACGCGCCCGCGCATCGGGGTTCAGGGCGCGGTGGGCGGCGCGATGCTCATCGGGGCCGAGCAGCGCGACGGTCGAACTCGTCTCGGTCAAGCCATAGGCGTTGGTGAAGCCGGTGTCTGGAAACAGATCGAGCGCGCGGTCGATCAGTTCACGCGGCATCGGCCCGCCGCCATAGGAGATCGCGCGCAGCGAAGAGGTGTCGGCGTCCGCCGCTGTGTCCATAGCCGCGACAATCCGCGACAACATGGTTGGGACAACGAAGGCGTTGGTTGCGCGTTCTTGCGCCACTAGCGCGAGCCACGCATTGGGCTCGAAGGCCGGCAGCATAAGGATGCGGCGCATTGCGTAGATCGAACTCAACAAGGCTGCGATGCCCGCGATATGGTAGGGTGGGACACAGACTAGCGCCGCATCTTCCTCCTGTGCGGCGCCGAATTCGACCGTGCCGAGGATGTACGATAACAAATTGGAATGGCGCAGAACGGCAGCTTTTGGCGCCGCAGTAGTGCCGCTGGTGAACAGCTGGATAGCGATGGGCTCGTCGGTTTCGTCGAACTCCGTGCCGTCGGCGTTGGCTTCGGCCTCAGCGACGAAGTCTGTTCGGGTGAAGGCACGGTGCTCGGCACCCGAACTCAACCGCCGGACCCGCTCGACATCGCCGATGACATAGGCGGGTGCGATCCGATCGAGCAGCGCGCCGAGATCGGCATCGGCCAGCCGGTAATTCAGCGGTACGTAGGGGATACCGGCGATGGCCGCACCGAACAGCGCGATGGCCGCGGCTTCACTACCCTCATCGAGCAAGGCGACATGCGATGCTCCGCTGTCGCGAATGCTCCGGGCAGCGCCTGTGGCTGCACGATACAGCGCGTCATAGGACCAGCGTCGATCATCGCAGACGAGGGCTATCCTGCCGGAATCGGCGTCCGCCGCCATCTGCAGGACAAGGGAGATGTTCACGCGTTGCGGGCTTAGTCGGAAGCCGGCAGAGGTTTCGCGTCCTTCGTGATCAGCGCCGCGCCATCGAGCGACAGCGATCCCGCGCCCTGCTTCACGCACAGCAATTCGATCGTGCCCGCCGTGTCGACGTATCGCTTGCCCATCCGCGTACCCTCGGCAAAGGCCGGGTCGATCGCGCCCGGGGTGGCGGGGTGCTCGTCACCCATCGGCGCGCCGCCGCATTCGACCGTGCCTGCGCCGACGCGAATCACCATCACCTCGGTATCGCAGACCGCGCTCTTCAGCTTCGTTCCAGGCTTCATGCTTTCCCCGATCACGCCAGATGGACGCCGATACGCCCCACCGACCTTACCCCAGCAGAGAAGCGCTTGGCACCCGAGCGTCAACCCTCTCGGCATCGTCGCGACGATACCATCGAGATGGTGGGCGGTGACGGGATCGAACCGCCGACCCGCTCGGTGTAAACGAGCCGCTCTACCGCTGAGCTAACCGCCCACTAGGGCGCGGCCTATGCCCGCTCGGGCGGCGGCGGGCAAGCGTTGCTGACGATCAGCCGAGCGCGCGGACCAGGCGCACGGCGACGCCGAGCCAGGGCGGATCGGCCACCACCTGCTGGCGGCCGCCGTTGCTCAGCGGCAGGACGTGGAGCTTGCCGGGATCGCGCCCGATCAGCCGGCCGTAGAGGAAGCGCCCCGCTGGGCGCGGCAGCAGCACGTCGCGGTTCATCGCGCGGCCGAACTCGTCGGGCGCGAGGCGTTCGAGCCACACCGTGTCACCCGCGCGGTAATCGCCGGCGCCGGCCTCGACCAGCAGCGCCAAGCCTCCCGCACCCGGACGCGGCGGAGTCGCCACCGACGGCTGGCGCGGCGCCACCGCACCATTGGCGCCGAGGATCGCAGCCACCGGCAGGTCGACCGTCTCGGGCAATTGCACCAGATCGGCCGCCTCGACGCCGAGCGCCGCCGCGATCCGGTTCAGCCAGCCGACCGAGACGGTGCGTGTACCCGTCTCCAGCCGCCCGATCGTCTGAGCCGTGGTCGGCGGGGCGCAGCGCTCGGCCACCTCGGCAAGGGTAAGGCCTTTGGCCTTGCGAACGTCGCGAATGCGCGTGATCACGATATTTTCCTTTAACCGAAACGGTTATTCCGCTTGCTACTCTATAGCCGTTGTGGCAAGGATAACTAGACGGAACGTATAGGGAACAGAATTGATGGTCGGCGCTTTGAGCGAACAGGCGGCGCGTGTAGTCGAGGCGATCGGCGAAGGCAGATATTTCCGTCGAAAGCCCGGCGGCTGGACCAGCGGATCGCTGATCGCCGCGGATGCCCTGGTCGCCGATCTTGAGCGGCGCGGGTTGGTGCGTGCCGGCAATGACGGGCTTGCGGTCACTGCAACCGGCGCCAAGAGCGTCCAGCGCCGCGTAGAGACGGCCAAGCGAATGTTGATGGAGCGCGCGCTGCCGCAGGACGATGTCCGGCGATCGACCGCCAGAGTGCGGCCGGCGCGCAGCGTGACCGTCAACCTGGCCGAGTCGCCGCTCGGCTGGTTGCACGCCCGCGGGCTGGTCGACGCGCGCCAGTTCGAGGCGGGCGAGCGGCTGCGTGCCGACTGGACGGTCGCCGGCATGGCGCCGCGCGTCACCATGCGCTGGGATGCGGGCGCGCCGACGACGGGCGATGCGCTCGGTCCGACACTCGCGCAGATCGCCGCGCGGCGCCGCATGGAGGCTGCGCTCGAAGCCGTCGGCGCTGGCCTCAAGGACGTGCTGTGGCGGATCGTCTGTGCTGGAGAGGGCATGACGGCTGCCGAACGTGCGCTCGGCTGGCCGGCGCGCGCCGGCCGCGTGGTCCTCACCCTCGCGCTCGACCGCCTCGCCGATCACTATGGGCTGAGGTGAGACTTGCGATGTACATCCAACGGCGCCCGATCTTGGCTCGTCTTCAAGATCAACATGACCCAGCTTTGATGAAACGCGCAAATCTGCTATGTGCTGGCGCAAGGGGAGTGCACTCGATGAGCAGGATCCTTTTTCCGGTATTCGCGCTGGTTGCTTACCTGATCTTTTTCGCGACTTTCCTGTATCTTGTCGGTTTCGTCGCCGATCTGGCGGCATTGCCAGTAACGATCGATCGCGGACCCGCGTCTTCTGCCGCGATCGCGGCGATCGTCGATCTTCTACTGATCCTGCTGTTCGGGCTGCAACACAGCGTCATGGCGCGCCCGGCCTTCAAGCGGCGCTGGACGACGATCGTGCCTGCGCCGATCGAACGCAGCGTCTATGTGCTGAGCGCGAGCGCGATGCTGATCCTGCTGTTCGCCTTTTGGCGGCCGGTGCCGGCGGTGCTCTGGCATGTCGACAATCCGATAGGTGCGGTGCTGCTTTGGGCGCTGTTCGGCATCGGCTGGCTGACCGTGCTGGTCTCGACCTTCCTGCTCAACCATTTTGAGCTGTTCGGGCTGAGCCAAGTCATGCGGCATCTCCAGGGGCGATCCGCCGATGCGCCAATCCTGCGCCAGCCCTTGCTGTACAAGGCGGTGCGCCATCCGCTCTACAGCGGCTTTTTGCTGGCGTTCTGGGCCACACCGGTGATGACAATCGGCCACCTTGTCCTTGCGCTCGGCATGACCGCCTATGTGCTGATCGCGATCGGGCATGAGGAGCGCGATCTCGTTGCGGTATTCGGCCCCGGCTATGAAGAATATCGTGGCCGTGTCGGCATGCTGGTGCCCCGCTTCCGGCGGCGCGCCTGAGCGCGGTCTCCCGCGTGCCACATTCTTGCGCTATGAGAGGCGGATAGCCGCTCGGCTTGGCCCGCGAGGCGCCACCCGCCCGCCAACAACAAGAAGAGCAGGAGACCGACCTCGTTGACCACCAATGCCCATGATATTCCTGCGATCCTCGACGATCTGATCGAGCGCCACGAAGCTTCGATCGCCAATCTGCGCGGCGCGATCGCGGCGTTCCTGAAGGATGGCACGCCTCCGGACGCAGCCGCGCGCGCGGGCGGGCGCTTCGCCTATCCGGAGCTGCGCGTCGATTACGAGGCGGACGGCCCGATCCCACGCTTCACTCGTGCCTATGCGCGGCTCAATCAGTCGGGCAGCTACGCCACATCGATCACCCGCCCGCGCCTGTTCCGCCGTTATCTGGAGGAGCAGCTCGGCCTGCTCGCGCGCGACTACAAGGTGCGCATCTCGGTCGGCCTGTCCGAGCAGGAGATCCCATATCCTTACGTGCTCGACGGATTGGACGAACTCTCGCTCGATGGCGCGTTGGTCACCGATCTCACGCGGCATTTCCCCAGCGTTCGGCTGCCCGATATCGGCGACGAGATCGCCGATGGATTGTTCGCCTTCGAGCATGACCCGACCCGCCCGCTCGCCTTGTTCGAGGCGCCGCGCGTCGACTTCAGCCTCGCGCGGCTGAAGCATTACAGCGGCACCCCAGCCGAGGATTTCCGGCCCTACATCCTGTTCACCAACTACATCCGCTATGTCGACGAGTTCGTCGCCTGGGCGCTTGCCGAACTGCGCAAGCCGGACAGCCCGTACGAGGCGCTGTCGGTAGCGGGCAACGTGTTGGTGACGCGCGAGACGCCGGTTGCCGAGCGCGTCATCGCCGAGGCGCCGTGGCGCAAGGTGCAGATGCCGGCGTATCACCTGATCGGTGCCGACGGGGCGGGCGTGACGCTGGTCAACATCGGCGTCGGCCCGTCGAACGCCAAGA
>CAXTBZ010000001.1:96911-114227 GCA_964242855.1 uncultured Sphingomonadaceae bacterium | reverse complement strand
GGGCATGACCCTGCGGCTGGTGCAGAAGTTCGCGCCCGAGCTGTTCACCACCGAAGCGCTCGACGCGGTTGACGAAGAGCTTGCCAAGCTGCCGACGAAATAACCGCCATGGTGTCGCGCATGATCTGGCCCGCCGTCGCGGGTGCGCTCACGAGCATTGCGTCGCCCGGTCGAGCGGCGGGCTCGGTCGAGGTGATCGTCACCGGCGTCCGCGTGGCCAGCGGCAACGTCACGGCACAGGTTTGCACCGAAGCCGAATTCCTGAAGCCGTGCCACTACTCGGCCAGCGCACTCGCCAAAGCCAGCTCTACCACCGTCGTCGTGCGTGACGTTCCACCCGGTCGCTACGCGGTCGTCGCCTATCACGACAAGAATGCGAACGGGAAGGCGGATACCAACTTCCTCGGCCTGCCTACCGAGGATGTCGGATTCTCGCGCGATGCGTTGAAGGGCCTGACGAGACCGAAGTTTTCGGATGCGGCGTTCGATCATGGCAATGACGACCAACGCATCACGCTTAAGCTGAACAAGTTCTGATGGTGCGCGGGCGGCACAAACGCCCGGCATCGTAGCAATGGAGAGCGATATGCATGAGAAGCGCACAGTCATCGTCACCGGCGGCGCGTCGGGAATCGGGCTTGGCATCAGCCGATTGTTCGCCGGCAACGGCCACCCGGTGGCGGTCCTCGATCTGCAGGAGGACGCGCTCGAGCGCGAGACCGCTGCGTTGCGGGAGAGCGGGGGCAACGTGCTCGCCTGCAAGGTCGACGTTTCCGATCGGGCACAGATCGATGCCGCTTACGCGACGGTGCGGGAGACGTTCGGGCCAATCGCGATCGTCATCGCCAATGCCGGTGTCTCGATCCCTGCGCCGTTCGAGACGATGACGGTCGGTCAATGGCAGCAGACGATCGACATCAATCTCAACGGCGTCTTCCACACCATCCAGGCGGCGCTGCCGGACATGCTCGCTGCGGGATGGGGACGCGTCGTGACGATCTCGTCACAGGCGGCGCAGTCCGGCGCGCCGGATCGCGCGCATTATGCCGCTTCCAAAGGCGGCGTGATCGGTTTGACGCGTTCGCTCGGCCGCGAATTCGGTGGCCGGGGCATCACCGTGAACACCATCCCGCCGTCGCTGGTCGATACGCCGCTGGCGCGCGAAGGCGAACGATCGGGCCAGGTGCCGCCGCTCGAGATCATCGCGCAGCATATCCCGGTGCCGCGGCCCGGCACGCCCGACGACATCGCCTATGCGTGCGAGTTCCTTTGCTCCGAGAAGGCGAGCTACATCACGGGCCAGGAGATCAACGTGAACGGCGGAAGCTGGATGTGACTTCCGTCTGAAGCGATGTCCGGGGCGATCCTACCGCCCTGGAGCACAGTCGGCCTGGACGATCTGCCAAGCTCGCGTGGCGCCGCCATTCGGCTCGAGATCGATGGGCATCGCTGCATGGAGCGCGCGGACCTTGGTCCAGGCGCCGACCGCGTCCTTTGCGATCGAACAAGCGGCAGCGGCGGCCTTCGCTTGGTCTTCGAGTTCGGCACGAGCGGACAGCGCCTGCGCCACGAAGCGCTTGCGCCCGTTGTCCTCCGGCGAGAGGACGGCATCCTGGCGCAACCAGGCGATGCTCTGGTCCGACATCTTGCGAGCATCGGTCCAGTGACCGGCCTTGCCCTCGAGGTCCGCCAGATTACCCTGGATATGGGCGAGATAGGCGGCCATGCTGTGATTGCCTTCGACCATATATAGCCGCTTCAGGTTTGCTATCGCACGCTTCGCGTCGACGATGGCGCCGTTCAGGTCATGGAGCTTCGCCTTCATCTGGGCACGCTCGGCCAATCCGCTGCTCTGGGTGAAGTCATTCTCCCAGTCGGATTCGCCTCGCCTCTGCATTCCATCAACCCGGTCGATCAGCTTCGTGTAATAGGTGATGGCGCGCGACGGATCGATTTGCATGTACGCTTCGGCGAGCAGCAAATATGAGCCGTTGAGATAGAAGTCCCGCTCGGCCCGCTGCGTTGCGTTCGCCACGTGCATGTTGGCGTTGTCGAGATGGGCCTCGACGAGAGCGACACCCTCCAGAGGGCGCCCTAGATATACATAGTCGCGCGCCGGGATGGTCTGCGATCCCCAGAGGCCCAGTTGCGCGCTGATGTTGCCGGGATCGAACTTCAGATAATCCGCAAACAGCTTTTGCGCCTGAAGGAGGGCGGCTAATCCTGACTCGGCTGCCTGCGCGTTCGGCGACAGGAAGACTTCGCTTCCCCTCAGGAGATCGGACTGCGCGCGAAGCAGCAGCAGCTGAGGCGATCCCGGCTCCCCGGCCGCGGCGCGCGCGATCAAGGCATCGCCATGGGCGAGACTGGCCTTGGCAGCAGCCAGATCACCGATCCCGCCGCTCGGATCGAGGCCGTAGATGCGGGCGATGCGCAGATACCCACCAGCGATCTCGCGCATCAGCGCCGGGGAGGGCGACGGACTGGTTTCGAGACTGGCGAGGTACGCGCCCGTCTGCTCGATCAGCTGCCTGCGGGTCGCGAGCGTTCCGGGCACGTGGGCCAGCGCAGGGTCCACGTTGCCGATGATGTAGTCGGCCATCTGGCGGGTCGCGGCATAGCGTTGGTCCGCGAGCACCCGCCTGCGCTCGCTCTGCGCATAGAGGGTGAGCGTCACGGCAAAGGCGATCAGAACGCCGAGCGCGACCAACCCGCTCAGCCCCAGCGCCAGGCGGTGCCGCCGCCAGTACAAGCCTGCCCGGCGATTGCGGCTAAGGTTTGCGGCACGGGTGGGCAGATGCCGCGCCCAGCGATCGAGATCGTCGAGCAGCTCGCGGATGGAGCCATAACGCCGGTCGACTTCCTCCGCGCTCGCCTTTGCGATAACCGCCGCAAGGTCGCGGTCGATCCCGTTCTGCCCCTCGACAAGCTCGCCAAGCAGCCGGCCCGCCGCAAAGATGTCGTCCGCTGGTGTCGCGGGCAATCCGTCGACGCGGGCGGCGCTCGCATAGCCCGGCGTGTGGGCATGATGACGCTCGTCCTCGCTGTCGTCGAGCAGGCGGGCGACACCGAAGTCGAGCAGCTTGGCACCGAAGCCTTGCTCGACGATCACGTTGCTCGGCTTGATGTCGGCGTGGACGATCAGGTTGCGGTGGGCATGATCGACGGCGTCCATCGCCTCGCGGAACAGGTGAAGCCTGGCTTTCAGATCGAGCTGACGACGGTCGCAATAGTCGGTGATCGCCTCGCCATCGATCAGCTCCATGACGATGTAGGAATCGCCTTCCGGCGTGACGCCCCCGTCCAGCATCTGTGCGATATGCGGATGACGGAGACGCGCCAGAATCCGGCGCTCGGTCGCAAAGCGATCCAGCGCGCGTTCGGACAGCAAGGTGCGGCGGATCAGCTTGATCGCGACCCGATGCTCGAACAGGCCGTCGTCGCGCTCGCCGAGGTAGACGATGCCCATGCCACCGCGGCCGAGCTCGCGGATGACGCGGTAATGGCCGATCCGCGCGGGGCCGCTGTCATCAACGTTCGGATCGTGCGCCTCGGGCGGGGAGGTCGGCAGGAACCGCGAAGATCGGCTCGCATCGGCCATCGCGCGCACTGCATCGCCAACCTTGGGCTCACTTCTGCAGACGCCGTCAAGCCAGGCGTCGCGGGCTTCCGGTGGCTGGTCGATCATGTCTTCGAAGACACGCATCACGCGACGGTTGAACGAAGCGTCCGCCTTCATGCGGCCTGCAACTCGGCGAGCAGCCACGCGCGCGCCGACGCCCAGCGGCGATGGATGGTGCGCTCGGGAATGGCGAGCGCGTCGGAGATCTCCTTCATGCTCATGCCGACATAGAAGCGCATCTCCACGATCCGCGCGCCCTCGGGCTCGAACTCGGCAAGCGCATCGAGCAGATCGTCGAAGCGCAGGATGTCGAGCTCGGCCGGTGCATCGCGCTCGTTCCAGCGGGTGACCACATCAAAACCGCGCTTCTTCGCCTTGCGACGGCGGACCTCGTCGATGAAGGTCATGCGAATGACGCGCGACGCGAGCGCCAGCAGATGGGTTTCGTCGCGGATCCAGATGCCGCTGCTCTCCAGCAGCTTCAGCGCGGCAGCGTGGACCAGCTCGGTCGGCTGGAGCGTGATCCGCTCGCCACCGCGGATCGCCTGCCGCGCGATCCGGCGCAGTTCGCCATAGTAGAGCGTCAGCAGATCATGATCGATCCCGCCGGGAAGACCAGCATCCGCCTCTACATCTGCCGCGCGTGTCCCCATGCGAATCCGAGGCTAACTTGGAAACAACCGTGTTGCCAGAGCCTTATCTTGGAGACGGCATCGCTTCGAAACAGGTTCGCGATTAAATAATTCCCGCCATGTGGCAGGAACATCGGCGCGTTCACGATTACCCTTTCAAGCGGGCCTGACGACGGCTCGCTCGGGGGGCTTACCATGCATCGAGTAATCAAGCGTCGCAGCGCGTACCTTGTCGCCGCAGCACCGGCGGCGCTGGTCTTGGGAGCGCTGTATCCGGGCGGGGCAGGGGCGCAGAGCGTGCCCGCGCCCGGAACAAGCGGTACGAGCTTCGCGCCGCCGACGGGCGGATCGGCATCCGTCGTCTCGCTCAGCCCCGATGGCAGCATCGGAGTCGGCACGACGAACTATATCGGCAGCGACGGCTTCACCGACAATGAAGCGACCCTGTTTTCGGCTGCCGACGGCGGGACGAGCTATTTCCTCGACGGCAAACTGGACCAGAACGGCCAAGCAATAACGGTCAACAGCCTGGCCACCGGCATCGGCGGCGTGCGGATGGTGAACGGTCAACTCGCCGCAGTCATCGTCGGCACCACCTACGGGCACACCGAAGGCAATTTCATCTACACGATCGACCCGGCCGGTAACACGCTGCAGACCAACGTGGTGCCGGACGCGGGCTTCAACGCGATCAGCACCGATGGCAGCACCGTGGTCGGCGTCGGCGGTGGTGGCAATGATGCGCTCGCCTATTCGATCGCAAGCAAGACGACGACCGACTTGGGCGTGCTGTCCGGCGGGGGCAACTCCAACGCCTATGCGGTCGACGCCGACGGCGCGGTCGTGGTCGGCCAGAGCGGGACGGCCGATTCCGAGCACGCCTTCCGCTGGACGTCGGCCGGCGGCATGGTCGATCTCGGGACGCTGCCCGCCACCGTCGAGCAGGTTTCCGCAGCCTATGGCGTCAGCGCGAACGGCGACGTGGTCGTCGGCTCCAGCGGCTTCGGGTCCTCGGACAACAATTCAGGACATGCCTTCCGCTGGACCAGCGCGACCGGGATGACCGATCTCGGCACGCTCGCCGGCTATGACGGCTCGGTCGCCAATGCGACCGGCGATGGCGGCGCGGTCATCGTGGGCGAGGACTTCAACGGCGTCTCGACCTCGGCGGGCACGCGCGGCTTCTGGTGGACGGCGCCTACCGGCATGCTCGATCTCACCGATCTGCTCGGCAATGGTTGGACGGTGCTCAACGCCAGCGCGATCTCACCCGACGGGCAGTTCATCGGCGGCCAGGCGAGCGTCCCCGGCAACAGCGATCCCGAAGCCTATATCGCCCGCTACGTGCCGGCCGACGGCCTGCCGCCGCCGCCCTCGGCTTCGCCGCCAGTTTCACCACCGCCAGTGTCACCGCCAGTGTCACCGCCGCCGACTGCGCCGGTTTCAACGCTCGTCGCTACGATCACCGATACGGGCGGCGATGTCCCCGCTTCGGTAGCGCTGAACGCGATCAGTGCGAACGGCAGCACCGCCGTCGGGCAGGAGCGCTCCGGCTATTACTACGGCGTCTTCGACACCAACGGCAATTACGATCGCAGCGCCTACGCACATCACGCCTTCAGCTACGACGTCGCCGGCGGCCAGAAGACCGATCTCGGCGCGATGAACTACGAGGCGAACGACTCCGAGGCCTATGGCGTGAGCGGCGACGGCAGCGTGATCGTCGGCTCGTCCGAGATCGACTTCCGTTCGGGCGAGCGGGCATTCCGCTATACCGCCGCCACCGGCATGACCGATCTGGGCTCGCTCGGCGGCGCCACCGCCGCGGCCTACGCGATCAGCGCGGATGCCGGAACCATCGTCGGCGAGAGCGCGACCGCGCAAGGCAACAGTCATGCCTTCCGCTGGACCGCGCTCGGCGGCATGCAGGACATCGACGGCAACGCCGCCGATACCTCGCGCGCCAATGCCGTTGATAGCGACGGCGGCGTGATCGGCGGCGAGGCGAACAACCAGGCCTTCCGCTGGACCGCGCTCACCGGCATTCAGGACATCGATACGTTGTCCAGCGGCTACTACCGCTACTCCGCCACCAACGGCGTCAGCGGCGACGGGCAGGTGCTGACCGGCTACTACACCGATCCGGATTCCGACAACCTGCCGTTCCGCTGGACGGCAGCTGGCGGCATGCAGGCGCTGCCGCTGCTCGCGGGCGCGACCAACGGGTATGGCAACGCCGCCAACTACGACGGCTCGATCATCGTCGGCACCGATCTCGGCAACAATGGCAGCATCGCCTTCCGCTGGTCGGCGGCGGACGGGGTCCAGGATCTCACGACGCTGGCCGGCAGCGACGGCAGCTTCACGCTCAACACCGCAACCGGCATATCGTGGGACGGCCAGTTCATCGTCGGCGACATGACAGGCACCAACTTCACCGGCACCGAAGGCTATATCCTGCGCTACATTCCGTCGGGCGGCCTTCCCGCGACGCCTGCCATCCCGGCGCAGAACCTCGATCTCGGCGTGAACGGCGGCGCGGCAGCGTCGCTCACCCCGCTCGGCCAGTCCATCGCCTTCGGGCTCAGCGCGGATGGCGGCGTCGTCGTCGGCCAGACCGCTAGCGGCTTCGACGTCGGCCATGCCTTCCGCTACACCCAGGCGACCGGCATCGTCGATCTCGGCACCATCAACGGTGCCAACGGAATGTCCGCGGCATACGGGATCAGCGCCAACGGTGCGACGATCGTCGGCGAAAGTGTGTTTCAGAACGCGCCATCCGATGAGGTGAGCTTCATCGACGCGTATCACGCATTCTCGTGGACGACGTCGGGCGGGATGAAGGACCTTGGCTCGCTCGCGGTCGGGAACGGCTTCATCTTCGGCCTCTCGCCGACCGCAACGGTCGATCGCTCGAGCGCCTACGCCGCGGATGCGACGGGCGCCACGATCGTCGGCTACTCGACGGTCGCGAGCGGCTACATCCACGCCGCGCAGTGGGATGGATCCGGCGTCCACGATCTCGGCACGCTGGGCAATGTCGGCACCTTCTCGGCCGCTTACGGCGTGTCGGCGGATGGCAGCGTGACGGTCGGCGTCAGCGACACGCCCGACGGATACGACCACGCCTTCTATCGAAACGGTGCGGGCATGTTCGATCTCGGTACGCTGAGCAGCGGTCCGGCCGCCGGCTCGATCGCTTTCGCGGTCAATCCCACGGGGTCGGTGGTCGTCGGTTCGAGCCAGACGGACAGCGGATCGGCGCATGCGTTCCGGTGGACCGGCGGCGGCGGTATGCAGGATCTGGGCGCGCTCGGCAGCGGGCATTCGAGCTATGCCGCCGCGGTCAGCGCCAATGGCGCGGTCGTGGTCGGAACCGATACCGACAACGAAACGCTTGACGTCGATATCGGTGCTCCAGGCGGCGGCAACAGCCTTGATCGCGCCTTCTATTGGTCGGCAAGCTCCGGCCCGAGCTATCTCGGCGATCTTCTGTCAGCGGCCGGCGTGAACATGACCGGCATCCGCCTGGAAAGCGCGACCGGCGTCTCCGACGACGGATCGATCATCACCGGAACGCAGTCCTTCAACGCGGACGTCTACCCGGCGGAAGAGGCGTATATCGCACGCTACGTCGCGGTTGGGGGAGACACGCCTGCTCTTCCCGCCACGCTTGCGCCGCCGACCTACGCATCCGACCCGCTGGCGCCTGCGGGACAGCACCTCGCGCCCGTGCGCATCCCCGTCTCGTACGACGATCCCTTCGATCAGAACGACGACGGCCCTTATCTGGACCGGGGGGCTTTCGCGCTGAGTGCGGACGGCAGCACCGTCGTCGGTACGAACAACTTCGGCACCGATGATCCTAACCCTGCATACTTTACTTACGGAAATGCCTTCGTCTACCGAGACGGGAAACTGCAGGATCTCGGTACTCTGCCGGGCGACACCTTTTCCGGTGCGATCGGCGTAAGCGGCGACGGCAGCGTGGTTGCCGGCGCCAGCTTTACGCCCAGTGCCTCCGACGACATTTACTACCAGAACGTGCCGCGCGCGGTGATCTGGAAGAACGGCACGGCCGTCAATCTGCTGGCGGGACAGGCGGGCGTCGCGTCGTCCGAGGCCACCGGGATCAGCCGCGATGGCCAGACTGTGATCGGCACCTATTATTCGGCCGTAGGGAGCTATTCGGCAGGTCTATTCCCGTACAATCAGGCCGAATTCTCCTGGCGGAACGGCACCTTCTCGACCTTCACGCCGCTCACCGCCGACGGGATTGCCCCATCAGCGATCGTGCAGGCGGTCGATGCCGACGGAGGCGTCACCGTCGGTTACAGCGTTGTCGGCCACACCAACCCTCAAGAGAACGCGCAGCAGGGCATCGTCCATGCCGTCCGCTGGGACTCGCCCGGCAACCCGGCCGATCTCGGTACGATCGGCGGCGCGAGCGGAGACTCCTCCGCCTATGGTGTCTCGGGCGCGGGCGACTGGGTGGTGGGCTCGTCGGTCACGCCGTCTGGCAACAGCCATGCCTTCCGTTGGTCTTCGGCCACCGGAATGCAGGATCTCGGCACGCTGGGTGCTTGGTCGTCCGCGATCGAGTCCGGTCAAGCTCCCGCCCAAAGCGGCGGTCTCTTCTCCGAAGCGACTGCGATATCGGACGACGGTTCGATCGTCGCCGGCGATACCAGCACCGCCAGCGACTCCTACGGAGAGGCGCACGCCTTCCGCTGGACTCAGGCGACCGGCATGCAGGACCTGAACGCTCTGATGTCGGGCGCCGGTGTCGACATGACCGGCATCCTGCTCGAATATGTGCACGGCATGTCGGCGGACGGATCGGTGATCCTCGCCGACGATTACCTTGTCCGCTACGTGCCCAATGCGAGCCCGCCGGTGTCACCGCCGCCTCCGCCTCCGGTATCACCGCCGCCGGTAAGCCCGCCCCCGGTCAGCCCACCCCCAGTCTCGCCGCCTCCGGTGTCGCCGCCTCCGGTGTCACCGCCCCCGGTCAGCCCGCCGCCTGTGTCGCCGCCGCCCGTGTCACCTCCGCCTGTGTCGCCGCCCCCTGTCTCACCGCCACCCGTGTCACCACCACCGGTGAGCCCACCGCCCGTGTCACCGCCGCCGATCGCGGGCATCACGACCTTCGCCTCGGTGCAGGGTTCGGTCGAGCAACTGGGTTCCGAGCGGACGCGGGTGCTGACGCAGGAGCATGGCCTGGTCGCACAAGCGCTGAGCCCGGCCGACGTTGCCGGCGAAGGCAGCCAGATCGGCATCTTCGCCGCCACCGGATCGCAGAGCGAGGGCGCCACCGGTCGCTTTGCACTCGGCTCTTCGATCATGATCTCGGGCGCGCTGTTTGAGACGTCGGCAAGCTACAACAGCCGCGTCTACGGCTCGGCCAGCCTGCATCGCTCGACGACGCTTGGCGGATCGCTTCGCTGGCTGCTGCCGACAGGCTCGTTCCGCCCGTTCGTGGAAGGCGGCGGCTGGATCGTGCCGCATGCCGATCTCGCCTTCACGCGCGCCTACATGAACGGCGCCGGAGTCGCCGTCGGCCATACCGATCCAGGTGGCAGCCTCTCCTATTACTATGGCCGCACCGGCATCGTCGGCGATCTCGGCGGCTTCGGGCGGCTCACCGTCTCGGGCGAGATCGGGCGCGAGCGGCTGCACACCGGCCGCTTCGACGAGACGCTGAGCAACAAGGATCCGTTCGAGGCGCACTCGGCCGCCGCCAACGACCGGCTCTATGTCGCCAAAGCTCAGGCATCGTGGACGCACGACCTTACCGGCCGGATCAGCTTTGCGCTCACCGGCAGCTACGATCACGGCTTCGACTACAAGTCCGATCTGCTGGTCAGCGTACCCGGCATCGGCACGCTTGGCCCGTCCAGGATCAAGGACATCGACTGGGCGGAGTACGGCGCGTCGATCTCCTACCGTTTCGCCCCCAACGCGACGCTCAGCCTGTTCGGCGACGGCGTGGCAGGCGGCAAGCGCTATGTCGGCAGCGAGCGCCATGGCGGTGTGGCGGTGCGGGTCAACTTCTGACAGGACACAGGCGATGGCCAAGCCTCCCGCATCGCTGCCGCCCCCGGCGCTCGACTGCTTCAGGGTCGATCCACATGCGCCCGACCTGGTGCCGGCGACAAGCAAACGCGACTGGATGGAGGCGACGCACAGCCGGTTTGCCTATCGCTGCACGCCGATGGTGATCGCGAACGCCAGCGGCTGGGAACTGCGCACCCCCTTTGCCTTCGAGGCGGCATGGGACGGCACGAGCGCGATCGAGGCGATCACCGTCGTCACCAACGCGGGCCGCGAGCAGGTCGAGAAGCTGGTCGCCTCGCACTTCGGCTACGGCGTGCTGACCTTCCATGTCGGCTGGCTGTTCCGCACCCCGCCGGGCTGGGCGGTGTGGGCGCGCGGCAGCCCCAACCGCATCAAGGACGGCATCCAGCCGCTGGACGGGGTGGTCGAGACCGACTGGCTGCCGTTCACCTTCACCATGAACTGGCGCTTCACCCGCCCCGGCCGCATCCGCTTCGAGAAGGACGAGCCCTTCTGCTTCCTGACGCTCGCCCCCCACGGCGCGCTAGATGCCGTCCAGCCGCAACTCCGCGAGATCAGCGACGATCCAGCTCTCGCCGCCGAATATAACCGCTGGCAGGACAGCCGCAGCGACTTCAACGCCCGCCTGCGCAGCCAGGAGGAAGGTGCTGTGAAAGAGGGCTGGCAACGCTCCTACATCCGCGGCGCGGGCGAGGAGGCATCCTCCAGCTACCATGTCTCGAAGCGCAAGCTGAAGACACCGCGGGTAATCGGCCGACAATGATGCTTCAGGGTGGAAAGATCGCCAAGCGGGCTGTCCGCCCATGAAGCTTCGTTACGCGGGATTGGAGCAGAACCCGATCATCGTCTCAATTCGTGGCTGTTGGTGATTTTGCGGCTTCGTCAAAACTGTCCCTTGGGATCCAGCCCGAAGCATTGCTGCCCGACCAGCGCGCTGATCGCGTGAACGTCCAGGCTGGCGTGGCGCGCAGCTGCGTTGATATCCCGCCAGTAGCGTTGGATCGGCGTATCCAAAGCCGCCGATGCAGCGCCTGCACCTTCGAACAGCAGGTTGACGGCCTCAACCGCGGCGCGTGCCGCAAACCCGATGTCGCGCCGAATGCGGATGCGGTCTGCCGTTCCGAGATTTTCGCCCGCGCGAACGCGAGCCTCGAGCGGTTCAAGGTCAGCCAATAGCAGCGCCAGAGCGGCGTCGATCCTGACCTGCGCCTCGCCGGCCCGAGCCTGCGTCTGCGGGTTCTGCGCCACGTTCATCGCTGCGCCCGGCTTCAGCGACGCCTTCACCTTCAGGCGCATGGCTTCCGAATACCAGTCGAGCGCTGCCTGCGCGGTACCGAGCAGCGGCGCCACCAGCGTCACCGCGCCCATTGTCGCGAAATTGAAGCCCGCCATGATGTTGTCGTCGATGCTGCGCCCCGGCGTCGTCCCGCCTTCGACATCGGCAAAGCGGATGACCCGATCGGCCGGCACGAAGATCGCTTCGTCGGCGAACAGCGTCTTGCTGCCGGTGCCCTGCATGCCTGCGACGTGCCAGCTATCCTGATCGATCCCCAGATCCTCGCGCGGTACCATGAACCAGCCGACGCTGGGCGGCTGCCCGTCGATGTCGGGCAACATCGCCGAGACGAAGAGCCAGTCCGCATTCTCGCAGTTGCTGGCGAACGGCCAGCGGCCATGGACCAGGAAGCCGCCATTTGCGGCAGTGCATTTGCCGGTGGGAACGAAGGTGCCGGTGACCAGGCTGTCGGCGTCGCCGCCCCAGATATCGGCCTGCGCGGAGAGCGGCCAATACGAGGCGAGCCACGCATTGACGTTGGCGATCATGGCGCACCAGGCCGTGCTGCCGCAACCGCGCCCGAGTTCGAAGCCGAGCCGCAGTAGCGCGCTTGGCCCATATTCATAGCCGCCAAAGCGGCGCGGCTGTCCGAGCCGGTAGAGACCCGCGTCGACCAGCGTCCTGGTCACCTCTTCGCTGACCCGCCGATCGGCTTCGGTCTGAGCCGCACGCTCGAGGAGCATCGGACGAAGCATCCGCGCCCGCTCGATGAGGTCGTCGATAGTCGGCTGATCCAATTGCTCGGTCAGCGCAACGGGGGTCATCAGGTTCATCATAGCCTCCATATCGTTGGCACGACGGTACGCGCGAAGCGGCGTCGAGGATAATCGGAGTGCGCGATGCATCCATCGGGTTTGCCGATGAAGACCGGTCAGTTGCGCCTGCTCGCCGATATCACCAGTTGAACGTGAGCAGGCTTAGGTCCATCCTGCTGCGGACAGGAGGTTTGCGTGGCGGGCTTCGATCTCAATCTGCTCGAGCCGCTGGATCAGCTGCTGGAGACCCGCAGCGTGACCGAGGCGGCGCGTCGCCTGGGCGTCAGCCAGTCGACGATGAGCGGCATGCTGTCCCGCCTCCGCGACAGGCTGCGCGATCCGCTGCTGGTGCGGATCGGAAGGCATATGGAGCTGACCCCACGTGCCGCAGCCATGGCACCGGAGATCCGTCAGGCGCTGCTCCGCGTGGCGCAGCTGACCCAGCCGGTCACCGACTTCGATCCGGCGACCCTGCGCCGGACGTTCCGGATCATGGCGTCCGAATTCGGGCTGTTCCTGGTGCTGCCTTCGGTCTTCAGGCGAGCGCAGCGGGAGGCGCCGCACATCAGCTTCGAAACGGTGCTGATCGATCAGCCGGCGGGCAGCGTTTATGCTGGTACGGTCGATCTTTGCCTTACCGGCGACATACTCGGTCAGGTCGCCGGCGACATGGCGACGGTGGTCCAGACGCAGAAGCTGATGGAGGATCGCTTCGTCGGCATCGTCGACGCGGCGCACCCCTTGATCGGAGCAGTGACGCTGGACCAATTGCTTGCCTACCCGCACGTCGCGACGCAGTTCCCAGGCAGTCCCTGGACGGTCGAGGATATCGGCCTTAGCGGCATGTCCGAACGACACCCGCCGCGCGTGCGCGTCGCGAGTTTCCTCGCGCTCGGCCGTCTGGTGGCCGGCACGCAATCGATCGGCGTGATCCCAAGGCAATTGGCTCAGCTGGTGCTCGCCGACACGCAGCTTCGCGCGATCACGCTGCCCGATGAATTCGGCACGATCGCGATCCGCTTGCTCTGGCACGCCCGCCACGATCGCGATCCGGCCCATCGCTGGCTTCGCGCGATGATCGCCGATGCCTGTGCCGAACTGTTGCGCTAGGCCGTCCACGCGGCCTGCAAAGCCGGAATGAAGCTGTAGTCGCCGCCGCCGAAGAGATAGGTCGGCGGCTCGCCCGCGACGCGCATGTCCGGGAAGGTCTGGAGCAGTTCCTCGAGCACGACGCGCATCTCCATCCGGGCGAGGTTCGCTCCCGGGCAGTTATGGATGCCGAAGCCGAAGCTCATGTGGCGGTTGTTCTCGCGGTCCAGGCGGAAGCAGGCGGGATCCTCGAACACCGATGGGTCGCGATTGGCGGCCGCCCAGCCGACGTAGACGTTCCCTCCTTTGGGGATCGTCGCGCCTCCGACCTCGACCTCCGCCTTGGTGCGACGGAAAAAGCCGAAGAAAGGCGGATGCAGGCGCAGCACCTCTTCGATCGCGACGGAGATGAGCGCCGGCTCGGCGATCAGACGGTCACGCCGCTCCGTCGTTGAAAACACCTCGAAGATCATGCTCGCCAGCGCCGACGTCGTGCTGTGATGACCGGCGCCGAGGAAAGCGGCCAGCAACACGACGTAATCCTCGTCATCGAGCGCTCGGCCCTCGATCCTGGTATCGATCAGCGAGGAGAGGAAATCGTCGCGCGGTTGCGTACGCCGCGTATGGACCTCGGATACGGTGAGTGCGCCGAACTCCGCCTGACGAAGACCGAACGCCTCCGGATCGCCCTGTGCCGCGAACATCGCCATCGCCGCTTCACGGATCGCCGGTACGCGATCCTCATCGACGCCGACCAGATGGCAGATCGTCTCGGCCGGCACCGGCTCGCAAAGCTCCGCGACGATGTCGCATTGACCAGTGGACGCGATGCGCGCCAAATGGCCGCGAACGTCGGCACGGACGAACGGCTCCATCTTTGCCGGCGTAGCAGGCGTCACGGCCGCATTGAAGATCGCGCGCCAGGCGCCGTGATGTGGCGGGTCCATCTCGAGTGCCGGTATCGGCCGGCGCGGCAGCATCGGGCGGAGTACCTGCGGTTCCGAAGAAAAGGTGCGATGATCTGCCATCGCCTTTCGCACATCCCTGTAGTTGAGCAGCATGTGGAAGCCGTCATGCGCCGTGCTGTGCGCAACCGGACAGCGTGACCGGGCAGCTTCGAACAGCGCCAGACTCTCCGCAGGTTGGCTGGTGTAGCAACTCCAGTTTCCGGAACCTTCCGTCGATCTCACACTACTCATAGTATCTCCAAGTGCATCCAGTTTTAGACATTTGGGCAGCCCCAGGTTTCTCCGGAGCGCCGTTCAGAGTGATTTTACCAAGCATGTTCGTTACACGCGAGTCGGACGTATAGGTCCTATCTTGACCTGCATAGAGTTTTGCGCGAAATGTATATCCACTTAAGAAATATGCTCGGGAGAGGACAGCCGTGCGACTGATCGGATCACCGTGTCGGCGATGACGTTTCGTCACAGTGTTAGCCCGGCGCGTGCCGTCGCGCGTCTGCTTCGGCCTGCTACAGCGCGCGACGGCGACGCCTTCACCGCGATACGCATGGGTACTGCTGCCTTCGGTGCGGAAGGCGATCCGTTTCTGAATCTTGATCATTTCACCATGGGCGGCCCGACCTTCCCGCCGCATGCGCATGCCGGATTCTCGGCGGTCACCTACATGTTGCCCGAGTCCGCTGCTGGCATGCTCAATCGCGACAGCCGTGGCGACCGCAGCATCATTCCGCCAGGCGGGCTTCACTGGACAGCGGCGGGTTCCGGTATCGTTCACGAGGAAGTGCCCGAACGCGCCGGAGCCTCGATCGAGGGCTTTCAGATCTTCATACGCCAGCCTGTCGTTCAGGAGATGACGGCGCCGGTGATCCATCATGTCGAACCGGCAGCGATCCCGACCATAAAGCTTAGCGCAGGCCATGTCCGGGTGCTCGCTGGCCACCATGGCAAAGCCACGGCGCCGTTTGTCGCCCCAAGCCCGATCACGCTGCTCGACCTCACGTTGATGCCGGGCGAGCCGTTCCTGTGGTCACCCGAAGCCGGCATGACGAATTGCGCCGTCTACCTGTTCGCTGGGCGTCTGACGATTGATGGACGCGAGGCCGAAGCACCGGCGCTGATCCTCTTCGAGCCGGGTGAGACGGCTGTTCACCTCGCCGCGGCGGCTCGATCGCGTCTGATGCTGCTTGCAGGACAACCATTGCATGCGCCGTCGGTGAGCAACGGTCCGTTCGTGCTTTCCTCGCAGGCGAGGCTGGACGACGCCGTCAACCGCTATCGCCGCGGTGCGATGGGCTTGCTTCGATAAAGAGGAGAGCAAGATGGTACAGGATCATTGGGTGCTGAAGCGCTTCGCGGCCGTCGACGCCAAGGATATCGACGGCTTCATCGATATGTTGACCGACGACCACCGCTTCGTCTTCGGCGGCCGGGCGCCGGTGATCGGCAAGGACGATGCACGTGAGCAGGTGCTGCATTTCTGGTCTTTGATCGGGCGACTACGGCACAATATCTGGCGCGTGACGGTCGCCGCCGAGGACCTCATCTTCGTCGAAGCCGACGTCGACTACGAGCGGCTCGACGGGCATAGCGTGACCGTTCCGTGCTGCGACGTGATCCGCACCCGCGGCAACATCATTTGCGAGCAGCGTGCCTATCTCGACCAAGGACCGGTGTGGGCCGAGGCGTTGGAGGGGCATGTTCCCTGGACGCAGTTGCGCCGCGAGATGCAGGCGGCTCCGGTCGCCTGATGCCGATCATCACCATCAATCTGCTCACCGGGCGCGATCAGGCGAAGAAGATGGCGCTCATCCACGAGGTCGCCCACGCCGCCGTGCGCACGCTGGGCGTGCCGCTGACCGCGGTTCGCGTGATCCTCAACGAAGTGCCGCCGGAACATTGGGGCATCGGTGACGAGACCAAGGCCGATCACGCAGCAAGACCATAGGAGGGGTGATGAACGACATGTATCGGCTGGCCGTCGTCGAGCTGGAGGCAGGGGCCTCCGTGGTGATCGAACGTGGCGGGCACGCCTTGCCGCTTCGCGACATCCTCGCTGACGGTGATCTCGCGAAGCTGCGCGGCGCCGCACCGACAGATCTGATGCCGTTGCTCGATGACTGGGCGACATGGCGCGCGATCCTGCCTGCACGGATCGAGGCTGCGGCCTCTCGCTTCGACGACGGGCTTCCTGCGCCATCGCTGCGTTTCCTGCCGCCGATCGCCTTGCCGCGCAAACTGATCTGCATCGGCGCCAACTATCACGATCACATCGCCGAAATGCCGATCCCGATGACCCCGTCCTATCCCTATTCGTTCCTCAAGACGCCGAGCAACACCTTGCGCGGTTCGGGCCAGCCGGTGGCGAAGCCGGCGATCGCCGAAATGATGGACTGGGAGGCGGAACTCGCCGTCGTGATTGGTACGACCTGTCGCGACGTGCCTTTAGCATCCGCGCTCGACGTCGTCGCAGGATATGCCAACTTCAACGATCTCTCCGCGCGCGACTGGGTCGACAAGCGGCCCCCAATCGGGGTGGACTGGGTACGCCATAAATGCTTCGACGGCTTCGCGCCGATGGGTCCGTGGTTCGTACCCGCAGACTATGCGGGCGATCCCTACGACATGCCGATCCGGCTCAGCGTCAACGGCGTGACCAAGCAGGATTCGAATACCGGCAAGATGGTCTATGGGGTTCGTGAGATCATCGCCCATCTCTCGCAGATCATGACGCTGGAGCCAGGCGACGTGATCGCCACGGGTACGCCGGCGGGCGTCGGCAATGGCCGCAAGCCGCCCGAATTTCTGCAGCCGGGCGATGAGGTGCGGATGGAGACCGGCG
>CAXTBZ010000001.1:0-96901 GCA_964242855.1 uncultured Sphingomonadaceae bacterium | reverse complement strand
CCTCGATGCCGATCAGAGCGCGCAGCGAGCGGAGGAAGGCTGCTCGATCAGCCTCGGGAAGCGGCGCCACGATCTCGCGCTGTGCGGCGGCGACAGCCTCGATACGCTCGGCCAGCAGCGTCTCGCCCTCGGACGTTATCCGCATCGTCCAGGCGCGGCTGTCGGTCGGATCACGATCGCGTTTCACCCAATCGCGCTTCACCATCCGGCCCAGCATCTCCTTCAGCGTGCTCTTGTCGATGCCCGTTGCCGCGACGAGCTCGCGTTGCGAGGAGCCGGGATGGCGGGCGAGCGCGATCAGCAACGCGATCTGCTGACGCGTGACATCGTCGCCGACATGGCGCGCGAAGATCTCGTAGGAGCGCTGGTGGTTCCGCCGCAGCAGATGCCCCGGAGCATCGAGCAGGCTGAAGCCGTTGAGCCGTTGTTCCAGATCGTCCACGCCGTTGCCCATCGCCCGTTCGCCAGCAGCCCACCATGCCGTGGTATCGGCCGCCGGATCAAGCGATGCTGTCAGGCGGGTGCGCGACCGGCTTCGGAAACGCGGAACTCGACACGGCCGAGCCTTTGGACGACCAGCCGGACATGCTGCCCTGGCGCCAGCGCCTCCGCCGCAGTCGCACCGCCCGCCATCACGATGTCGCCGGCCTTTAGCGGCTCGCCTGCCGCCTCGCCCAGGCGGGCAGCGGCAACCAGGGAGCGGATTGGGGCGCCGAGGATCGCCGCACTCGATCCGATCTGGCGCGCGACCCCGTCGATCTCCAGGATCATGCCGAGATTGGCGATGTCGCCCGCCGGCTCGTTCCAAGGGCCGACGACGAAACCCGAAGACGAGCTGTTGTCGGCGATCACATCGGTCAGCGAGAATCTGAAATCCTTGTAGCGGCTGTCGATGATCTCCAGCGCCGGCGCCACACCTGCGACTGCGGCAAGCGCCGCCGGTGCCGTGACGATCCCTGCGAGCGGTGCCTTGAGGAGGAACGCGATCTCAGGCTCGACGCGCGGATGAACATAGTCGGCGATGTCGATAGTACCACCGTCCTCGACGAGCATTTCGTCAGTCAGGCGACCCCAGATCATCTCGTTGATGCCCATCTGCGCCATCTTGGCGCGGCTGGTGAAGCCCATCTTGATCCCGACGCGGTTCTCGCCGCGCTGATAGCGCCGGCCGAGCGACGCGGCCTGCACGCGATAGGCGTCCTCCAAGCTCAACGGTTCGACAAGCTGAGGGATCGCGGTCGCGTGGCGGGCGGCGTCGTCAAGCCGCGCCGCGATGTCCATCACCTCAAGCATCGGCTGCTTCCCTCCTCTTCACCATATCGAGCGCGACATCGACGATCATGTCTTCTTGGCCGCCGACCATCTTGCGCCGCCCGAGCTCGATCAGGATCGCGCGGGTATCGAGGCCGTGATCGCCGGCGGCTTTCTCGGCATGGCGCAGGAAGCTCGAATAGACGCCGGCGTAACCGAGGCTCAGCGTCTCGCGATCCACCCGCACTGGGCGGTCCTGCAGGGGCCGCACGAGGTCTTCTGCCGCATCCATCAGCGCGAACAGGTCGCAGCCGTGGTTCCAGCCATGCACGTCGGCGGCGGCGATGAAGACCTCGAGCGGCGCGTTGCCTGCTCCGGCGCCCATGCCGGCGAGGCTCGCATCGACCCGGACCGCGCCGTTCTGCACCGCCACCAGCGAGTTGGCGATGCCGAGCGCGAGATTGTGGTGCGCATGGACGCCGCGCTCGGTCTCGGGCTTGAGCACCCGATCATAGGCCTGCAGCCGCGCGGCATAGCCGTCCATCGTCAGCGCCCCACCGCTATCGGTGACGTAGACGCAGTGCGCGCCGTAGTTTTCCATCAGCTTGGCCTGCTGCGCGAGCGGCTCGGGCGCGGACATGTGGCTCATCATCAGGAAGCCGGATACATCCATGCCGAGCTTGCGGGCATATTCGATATGCTGGCGCGAAACGTCGGCCTCGGTGCAATGGGTGGCGACGCGCACCGATCGCACTCCGAGATCATAGGCACGCTTCAGATCGTGGATAGTGCCGATGCCGGGCAGCAGGAGCGTCGTCAGCACGCTGTGCTCGAGCACATCCGCGACCGCGCCGATCCAGTCCCAATCGGTATGCGCGCCGAAGCCGTAGTTGAAGGACGAGCCCGACAGGCCATCGCCATGCGCCACCTCGATCGCATCGACCTTCGCGGCGTCAAGCGCGCTCGCGATCGCCTTGACGTGATCCAGCCCGTATTGGTGGCGGATCGCGTGCATGCCGTCGCGCAGCGTCACGTCCTGGATGTAGAGCTTGTGCTGGGTCGGATCGAAGGTCATGCGGCGATCCTGGTGACCATGCGCTGCGCGATCTTCTCGGCCGTCCTGAGCGCAGCCGAGGTCATGATGTCGAGATTGCCGGCATAGGCGGGCAGGTAGTGCGCGGCGCCCTCCACCTCAAGGAAGATGGTGACCTTCAGCCCGGTGAACTCGGTCTGGCCGGTCTCGGCCATCTCGGGGATGTGAAGGGGGCAGTTGGAGCCGATATGCTCGAACTGCACCGCCTGCTTCAGCCGATAGCCCGGAACATAGCCCTGCACGTCGGCGACCATCGCCTCCACGGACGCTGCGATCTCCGCCTGATCGGCATCGTCGCACAGGCAGTAGACGGTGTCGCGCATGATCAGCGGCGGCTCGGCCGGGTTGAGCACGATGATCGCCTTGCCACGTGTCGCACCGCCGACGTCCACGATCGCTTGGCTCGTCGTCTCGGTGAACTCGTCGATATTGGCACGTGTGCCGGGACCAGCCGACCTGGCCGCTATCGAGGCGACGATCTCGCCATAATGCACCTTCGCCACGCGGTTCACCGCCGCCACCATCGGGATCGTCGCCTGGCCGCCGCAGGTCACCATGTTGACGTTGGACGCATCGAGATGCGCCTCACCGTTTACGGGTGGGATCACGTACGGGCCGATCGCGGCCGGGGTGAGATCGATCACCCGCTTGCCGGCTGCGATGAGGACCTCGCTGTGGTGCTTGTGCGCGCCCGCCGATGTCGCATCGAAGACGATCTCGATGTCGTGAAACCCGGGCATCGCCATCAGCCCGTCGATCCCGCCCGCCGTGATCGGCACTCCCAGCCGCTCGGCGCGCTTGAGCCCGTCCGACTCCGGGTCGATACCGACGAACGCGCCCATCTCGAGCACGTCAGACAGCCGCATCACCTTGATCATCAGATCAGTGCCGATGTTCCCAGAGCCGATGATCGCTACCTTGGTCGTCATGCGTTCATCCCGAAATTCACCCTGACGGTGCCGAGTCCCTCGATCCGCGCCTCGACGCTGTCGCCCGGCGCCACCGCCACCATCGGCCCGAGCGCGCCCGACAGGATGACGTCGCCCTTCGCGAGCGGACGGCCCACCTCCGCCATCTTGGCGGCAAGCCAGCCGAGCGCATGGAGCGGAGTGCCGAGGCACGCGGCGCCGGCGCCGAAGGAGGTGGGCTCGCCATTCTTCTCGAGCACCATGCCGCACAAACGGAGATCGATGTTCGCGATCGGGACCGGGCGCGTTCCGAGCACGAAAAGCCCCGAAGAGGCGTTGTCTGCCACGGTATCGACGATACGGATGTTCCATCCGGCGATGCGGCTGTCCACGATCTCGATGGCGGGCAGCGCGTAGGCGACGCTGTCGATCAGCTCGGCAGTGGTCAGCCGCTTCGCATCGGGCGTGCGCGCCATGACGAAGGCGATTTCGGCTTCTACCTTGGGCTGGAGCAGGCGCCCCGGCGGCACAGTGTCGCCGTCGTTCACCGCCATGTCGGCAAAAAGATGGCCGAAGTCGGGTTGGTCCACGCCAAGCTGCGTCTGCACCGCTTTGGCGGTGAGCCCGATCTTGGCACCGACCACGCTACGCCCCTGCGCCTCCCAGAAGCCGGTGTTCGCCGACTGGATGGCGTAGGCGTCTTCGATCGAGGCATCGGGAAACGCCTCGCGGATCGGCGGCATCGCCTTGCCGCTTGCATAGCAGCTGCGAAGTTGCGCGGCGACTGTCGCGGCGTCGAAGCCAAGGTCTACTTGGCGAGTTGCCATTCGGGGTCTCCGAAACAAAGGAAGTGCCACATACGCTCGACAAGCGCCCCAGCTTTGATGGCGCGGTGTTCGGCTTCGTCGTGCGTATATTCGAGCGGCATGTGCCCGGCAGCGCGGGCGGGAAGCAGCGCCAGTTCGATCCGCGCCGCATCTTCGAGATAGAAAGCGAAGGCTGCGGCTTCGGCGATGGTCTCACCTACCGTCACCGCGCCGTTACCGCGCAGTACGATTGCGGCATTCTGGCCCAGATCGGACGCAACCTTCACCGCGCGCTCGTCATCGCGGACGAGCTGGACGTCGGGCCAGAGCGGCGGGCAGGGCGCGAAATAGGCGCCGAGGCCGTGTAGCGCGCGCGGCGTTTCGTTTAATGCCGAAAGCGCCAACACCGACGGAGACTGGAACCGGCAGACGCCGCCGACCTCGGGCCGGGACCGATAGATTTCGCGGTGGATCCGCACCTCGGGAAGCGCACGTTCGGGAAGCGGCCCGTCGATCGGCGCGACGACGCCCGGATCGCCTGCCGCGACGGTGCCGAGCGGCTGCGGCGGCGAAACCAGAAAATGCGCGTCGTCGATCCGCGCGCTCACGTGACCATATGCGTGCGCGAGGCCGTGCCGTGCCATCGCGCGCGCGGCGAGCCTCACATCACGCGCGACCGTCGCTTGCACCAGATCATGCGGCACGCGCTACCGCCGGTTGCGTCTTGAACTCGGGGATGTCGGGCAGCGAACCCCACATGCAGAAGCTTGAAGGTTGCTTGGGAAACTGACGGGGTACGTAGGTCTTCTCGTCTTCTTCCGTGATCAGCCGAACGCCGGTCGAATATTCGTAGATCATCCCGTCCGGCCCCTGGAAGTAGAGGAAGCGCGCACCCGATGTCGGGTGTCGGCCGGGGCCGAAGACGATCTTCACATTGTGGTTTTGCAGGAAATAGAACGACCGCATGATGTCGTCCTGCGAGTCGACCTGGAAGTTGATGTGCTGCACGCCCGCGAAGGCGGACGGGAACAAGGCGATCTTGTGGTGGACGTCATCGATGCGCAGGAGTGCGGCATCGCCGATCCAGTCACTCACCTTGGCGCTGAGCAGGGTCGTGTAAAAGGCTTCGTCTGCCTTGGGATCGCAGGTGCGCAGGCCGACATGGCTGAACGACGTGATGCCCGCATCGCGCGTCCCGAAGTACCGGCTGCCGCTCGCCGCCGGGCGGGCGACCAGATCGATCACGTTGCCGGTGGGATCCTGCACCGTGATCAACCCACGCACGCGGCGCTGTTCGAGTTCATCGGAAGTGCCGTGCCGCACTGCGATCCCCGCCGCCTCGAACATAGCGCCCGCCGCATCAAGCGCCGGCATGTCCTTCAGCTCGAAGCCCAGCACATGGCCGGATGAGCGCCCGCGCGTATATACGACGTTGTGATCGCGATTGTCGCCGCGCAGATAGGCGGCATCGCGATCGCGGGCGATCAGTTCGAGCCCAAGGATGTCGGTCGCGAAGCGGACGCTCTCGTCGAGATCCTCCGACCCGATCCGAACGTAACGAATGTCATGAAGGTCGGCGCCCATGATCAGCCGCCCTTAGTCAGCGTGGACGCGGGCCGCTCGAACTTGCGGCTCATATGGCCGGCGCCCTTCTGGTCGCCGAGCGCGAAGCCCCAACTATAGCCACCCTTGGGATTGGCGAGGATCTCCCAGGCATTGTCGTCCAGATCCCAGAAGTAGAAGCAATAGGTACCGTGCTGGATCACCGGCTTGGTGATCTTGTGCAGCCCCCACTTCTCGGCATCGCGTTTGATGACTTCATAGGCGGCGTCGACGTCTGCCTCGGTGCCGACATCCAAGCCGTTATGATTGAGGAAGGGCATCGATTCCTTGTTCTTGGCGGGGCTCTTCACGACGACGATGATCTGTTCGCCTCCGAGCCGTGCCCAGAAGGAAACATCCGCCATCTGCACCGTCTCGAAGCCGAGAAATTCTTCGAAGAATTGTCGCGTGCGCGCGATGTCCCGGCATTCGAGCGTGGCGTGACTGTAGAAGTTGAGCTTCAGCGCGGATTCGGTGCGGCTCGGGGCTTCGACGGCAGTAGCCATGATCTCTCTCCTTGTGTCTTTTAGAGCTTGATGCAGATATTCGATGGCTCGGAATAGAAGGTGATCGAATGTTCGCCGCCCTCGCGTCCGACGCCCGACATCTTGGCGCCGCCGAACGGCGTGCGCAGGTCACGCAGGAACCAGCAGTTTACCCATGAAATGCCGACCTCTATCGCGCGGCCGACCCGATGCGCGCGCGACAGGTTCTGCGTCCACACCGATGAGGCGAGGCCATATTCGGTGTCGTTCGCCATGCGAACCGCCTCCTCTTCGGTATCGAAAGGGATGATGGCTGCAGCCGGGCCGAAAATCTCCTCCCGGCAGACGCGCGCGTCGTGCGCCAGCCCCGTCCAGATCGTCGGTTCGACGAAGAACCCGCCAGCGGCGGCGCCGGCCAGATCGGGGACGCCGCCGCCGGTGACGACGGTGGCTCCTTCCTGAACCGCGAGCGCATAATAATCGAGCACTTTGCGGCGGTGCTCGTCCGAGATCAGCGGACCGAAATCGACGCCGTCGTCGTGCGGCAGCCCTGGCTTTAACGCCTCGGCTTTGATCTTCATGCCGCTCACAAAGGCGTCGAAGATCGGCCGTTCGACATAGATGCGCTCGGGCGCAAGGCAGACCTGCCCGGTATTGAGGAACACCGCGCGCGAGAGCCCGGCGATCGCGGCATCCAGATCAGCGTCGGCAAAGACGATCGCGGGATTCTTGCCGCCGAGTTCGAAAGACAGCGCCTTCACGGTGGGCGCCGCCGCCTTCATGATCGCCGCGCCCGTCCGCGTCTCGCCGGTGAAGGTGATCGCCCGGATGCCGGGATGGCTGGTGAGCAGTTCGCCCGCCGATCCCGGCCCGAACCCGTGGACGACGTTGAACGCACCATCAGGCATGCCGACTTCGGCCATCACTTCGCCCAGAAGCGTCGTCGTGGACGGCGTTTCTTCGGATGGCTTGACGATCACCGCATTGCCGCAGGCCATTGCCGGCGCGACTTTCCAGGTCATCAGCAACAACGGCAGGTTCCAGGGCGAGATCACACCGACGACACCGAGCGGCTTGCGCACCGCATAATTGAGCGCCTTTCCGCCGTCCGGCGTGTCCATCTCGAAGGTCTCGGTCGACAGATTGGCAATGGCGTCGGCGAAAACGCGAAAGTTGGCGGCGCCGCGGGGAATGTCGAGATGATGGGCGAGGTGATGCGGCTTGCCTGTGTCGGCAATCTCGGCCTCCAAGAACTCGTCGAACCGTGCCTCGATCCTGTCTGCGACCGCGTGTAACAACGCTCTGCGCTTGGCGAGCGTCAGCCGGCCCCAGTCCCCTTCGACCGCACGCCGTGCCGCCGCGACTGCCGCATCGACGATCGCACGATCGGCCTCATAGGCGATTGCGTGCAGCTTGCCCGTCGCGGGATCGATGATGTCGAACGGGACACCCCCGTCGACGAAGCGGCCGCCCACGAAGTTGCGCAGATTACGAAGGCGCGATGCCGGGCGGATATCAACCGGCGCACTGATCACCTGCGTAGCCATTGCTATCCTCTTCTTCCACGCGCGACGTCGATAAGAGACGTATACGTCCTACTGATCCGGCTTGCAAGTCGCAAAGTCACAGCGCTCGTTCTGCCGGATCAGCCTTTGCCTGCGCCGCCCGCGCCGGTGACCGCGAAATGCAAGCTCATGCGCACGCCTGTTGTGTCGTATTCGGGCGCCAGGGCTGCCAGCAGCTCGAGCGCGGTGCGCGCCAGATGCCTGGCTGACAGTTCGGCCGCTTGGGTTGCGTCTCCCGAGGCGATGGCATGATACAAGGCGCGGTGTTCCTGCTCGCCGCGCCGCCACCAGCCGGGCAGATGTTCGCCTTTGTAGGCTGACTGATAACGCTCGCTGCGCTTTTCGAGCGCTTCCAGATCGCTGGCAAACACCGCACCTGCCTCGATCACGATCAACCGGTGCAGTTGGCGATGCAGATCCTGCCACCTTGCGAAGTCGCGATGGGCCTCGTCGCTTTCCAAGGCATCGATGACGCTTGCCAGCTTTCCCAGCAACATCGACGTCATCCGCCGCGTAGTCAGCGAGACGCCAAGCGCCTCCATGACGATGCGCTTCATGTACAGCGCTTCGATGTCCTTCGGGTCGAAGCCTAGCACGCGGCTGCGGAAATTGGGCTCACCGGTAACCAGCCCACCTTCCTGCAGCATGCGCATAGCCTCGCGCACCGGCGTACGGCTGACGTTGAGGGCGCGCGCCACCTCCACCTGAGACAGGATGGTGCCGGGTTTGAGACGTCCGCTCAGGATGTAGTCCTGCAACTTGTCATACACGTCCACCGCTGCACGACGGCCGTTGGCGCGCGCTAGCGGCTGCAGAATGTCCGGTTCCAATCTCATTGTCATCTTCTGCCTTACTGGATGCAAGTTGGTCAATCCAACTCTGCCAGCGCAAGCTGCTCACATCCTGCAGGAACTCGCCTCGAGACCAAAAAAGAACAATGGACGTATAGGTCCTATCTTGACCGCTAGCCGAAGCAGTGACAGAAGTGCGTCCACTTAGCGCCATAGAACGCAAGATGGAGGGGCAGACATGGACACCAGGCGGGTAGGATTACTGATCGCAGCGAGCACGCTGGCGATGGCTGCGCAAGCGCCGGCGTGGGCGCAGACTGCGCCAGATCCTGCCGCTGCAGGCGCAACGCAGGTCGCAGACGCGGGCGGCTCTACGGGGATCGCCGACATCGTCGTCACAGCGCAGAAGCGCAGCGAGAACCTGCAGAAGGCGCCTGTCGCGATCACCGCGCTCTCCGGTGACACGCTTGTTCAGAAGGGCGTCACCAACCTGACCGTCGCGCAGGAACTCGTGCCCGGCGCTCGCTTCCACCAGGAAGGCAATACCGTGCAGGTGTTCCTCCGCGGCGTTGGCTCTAACCTCGATTTCGCCAATGTTCAGCCTTCCGTGGCGTTCAATTTCAACGGTATCTTCATCCCGCGCGAAGGCACCAGCGTCGGCCTCTACGATATCGACAGGTTCGAGGTTCTGCCCGGGCCGCAGGGTACGCTGTACGGCCGCAGTGCGATCGGCGGCACGGTCAATGTCAGCTTCAAGAAGCCGGAGTTCACCAACGGCGGCAGCGTCGATCTCGAAGCGGGCAATTACAAGCTCGCGCATGTGACCGGCGTCGCCAACTACGCGCTGTCCGACACCTTCGCGGTGCGCGCCGCCGCCGATTACATCTACCGCGACGGCTTCGAACATACGGATTCGGACTCGAAGAAAGACTTTTCCGGTCGCCTAAGTGGGCTCTGGAAGCCGACCGAGGATGTCAGCCTATATGCCTGGGGCTACACTGCGCAGAAGCATGGCAACACGCCGAACCTCGTCAACAAGGGGTCGAAGCCCGTCTACGACGCGAACGGAAACCTGACCGGTTTCGTCTATGACGAAACCGCTTTCCTGACGAAGAACCCCTATGACGATGAGCGGCCGGGCCAGCTCGCGTCGACTGCGCCGTTCGGCCAGCCGACCACCTCAACCCAGCATTACAACAATTGGGCAGGCGGCGCGCAGCTCGACGTCAAGCTCGGCGATCACGTCACGCTGACCGACATCCCCGGCTATGTATACCTGAACGCGATCACCAACGTGTATTGGCTTGGCGTCCTGCCTGCCTACAAGCATGACGAATATCACCAGGCCAGCAACGAACTGCGCCTCGCAGGCGATGCGGGCCGGCTCAACTGGCTGACGGGCCTCTATCTCTATCATAACGTGCAGCAGGGCCAGGCCGCCGTCGGCACCGCGATCGGGCCGGCCGGTGTGCCCGCCGGCTCGCTTTTCCCCTTCTATTCGAGCCGCGTGCTGCGCAACCGGTTGGAAGGCGCTGCCGTGTTCGGTCAAGCGACCTACAAGCTTGGCGACAGCCTCCGCATCACCGCAGGCGGCCGCTACGGCATCGACAAGACCAAGGCGAACGGCATCTCGCTTGACGATCAGGTCACGCCGTATTTCTTCGACCACACGGTGCACCACTTCGATTACAAAATCGGCGCGCAGTACGATATCAATCCACGGATGATGGCTTATGCGCAGTTCCAGACCGGCTACCAACCGGCGACCTTCAACGAGGTCGCGAACCTGCCGGGCCGATCCAACCTCGTGAAGACCGGGAAGCTCAAGTCGATCTCTGCCGGTATCAAGACGCGCTGGCTCAACAACACGCTGCAGATCAACGACGAGGTGTTCTACTCGGTCTACAACGACCTGGCGACGCAGGCCTATGACGCCAGCGCCCTCTACAACCCGATCTTCAACGCCAAGAAGGTGACCATCCCCGGCAACCAGCTCGACGTGCTGTGGGAGCCCACGCGCAACGATCGGGTCAATCTCTCGGTCAGCTACATCAAGTACCGCAACAAGAACTTCGTCGAGCCAAACGGGCTGAGCTTCAACGGCCTTTCAGGCCCCTATGCGGCAGACTGGACGATCAACGGCGGCATCAGCCACGATTTCCAGCTCCAATCAGGCTATATCCGTGCCTCGGTGGACGGTCACTACGAGAGCAAATGGTATGCCGACTTCGTCCACAATCTCGGCACCCGGCAGGACGCCTACGCCAAGCTCAACGCCGAGTTGATCTACTATTCGGAAGATGGCCGCTACAGCTTCGGGTTCTGGGGCCGAAATCTCACGAACAAGGTGATCATCGCAGCGACGGCCGCCGCCGGCATTCCAGGCCCTGCAACCGCCTATCTCGATGCGCCGCGCACCTACGGTATCCGGGGCGGGTTCAAGTTCTGATGGGCATCCTGTCAGGCAAGACGATCATCGTGACCGGCGCAGGCGGGGGCATCGGGCGGGCGACATGCTCGGTGCTTGCCGCCGCCGGTGCCCGGCTCGTGGTGAGCGATGTCGTTGTCGAGGCCGGCGAGGAAACTACACGCATCGTTACATCTGCAGGCGGCGAGGCGGTCTTCGTCGCCGCCGACCTCGCCTCAGAGCAAGCCATCGCCGGGCTGACCGTCAAGGCGGTCGAGACCTTCGGCCGCCTGGACGGCGCTTTCAACAATGCCGGCGTTGAGCAGCGCAACAAGCCGCTAGCCGAGCTGACGCTCGCCGAATGGCAGCGCGCCATCGACATAGATCTCACCGCTGTCTTCCTGTGCGTGAAGTATCAGGTGCAGGCGATGCTGAAATCAGGCGGCGGTTCGATCGTCAACACGGCCTCGTCGCTTGGCCAGGTCGGACTCGCCGGCGCTTCGGAATATTGCGCGGCGAAGCATGGCGTGATCGGCCTCACCCGCGCCGCCGGCGCCGACTACGGCCCGCATGGCATCAGAGTGAACGCGATCCTTCCCGGGATCACGCGCACGCCGATGATCGCGAGGCTGAGCGAAGATCCGCAGCTTTCCGAGGTATTCGATCGCCTCCGTTCGCGTCATTCCATGGCGCGCTTCGGCGAGCCGTCCGAGATCGGTGAGAGCGTCAAATGGCTGCTTTCCGACGACGCATCGTTCATGAATGGTGCGGCAGTGCCGGTCGACGGCGGCTATCTCTCGATCTGATCCGACAGGAGACCCTCTCATGTACACCTTGTCCTACGCCATCGAAGTGAATCCGGAAGGCACGTCACCGTCGCTTACCGCGGCGCAGGTGTGGAAGGGGCTGGAGATGAAGGCGGAGAATGCACTGCCGTTCGTGCCCGGCATGACCAAGTGCGAGGTCGTCGAGCGCGATGATAACATCATCCTGCGCGACATCACCTTCAAAGGCGACGACTTCAAGGAGCGCATCACGCTGCTCGCCCCGGTGCAGGTGCAGTTCGAGCGGGTGGGTACCGGCGGCTTCATCCAGAACACCATCAGCGAAAGCGAGAAGGGGCTTATGCTGAGCTTCACCTTTGGTCTGCCGTTTCCGGGCACCGAGCCGGGTTCGCCCGAGGAGAAGGCGAAAGGCGAAAGCATGCGCGGCTCTTACGTCGGCGCCGTCGGCGCGACGCTCAAGACGGTGCGCGAACTGGTCAGCAGCGGCGAACTCTAAGGGTAAGCCGCGTCCACAGAAGGGATCCAAAGATGGCGACGGAAGCAGTGTCGGTTGCGGCCGAATCGGACGGGGATGATTGGGCAGGTGCCTTCTTCGAGACAGCCGATCGGTTCGACATCGAGCAGCTGGTAAGTTGGTTCGCCGATGACATCGAAGTGCGGTTCGGCAACCAGCCAGCGATCAACGGCAAGGCACAGGCGCGCGAAGCATTTGCCGGCTTCTGGTCCGGCATCGCGGGAATGCGGCATCGGCGTGAGGCGCTGGTCGCTGATGGCGACATGGCGGCGCAGATGAGCATTGTCACCTACACTCGCCACGATGGCAGCGCGGTCAGCATGCCGGTGGCCAGCCATCTGCGCCGCACCGGTCCGGCCCAGATCGATCGGCTATGGATTTTCATCGACATGGCGCCCCTGTTCGAAGTGGCGATGTGATGGATCTGACAAGCCGCCTCGCCGGCAAGACTTGTGTCGTCACCGGATCGGGCGGAAGCATCGGCCGTGCCACCTGCCTGCGCTTCGCCGCCGAAGGCGCGAACGTCGTAGGCTGCGATATCGCACCGGGCGGGGCGGAGGAAACCGTCCGCCTCGTCGAGGACGCTGGCGGAACGATGATCTCGCTTCACCCGGCCGATCTTACCGACAAGACGGCATGTAACGCGCTGGTGAAGCTGGCCCTCGATCGGTTCGGTGGCATCGACGTGCTCTTCAACAACGGCGCAATGGCCTACTTCGCCTGGATCGAGGAGATGGACGACGATACCTGGTACAAGACGATCAACCAGGAGCTTGATCTCGTCTTCCTGCTGACCCGCGCGGCCTGGCCCGCGCTGGTCGCGGCGAAAGGCTGCATCGTCAATACCGCGTCGCTGTCTGCCTGGGCCGGGATCGAGCTGCTTCCGGGGCTCGCGCACTCGGCGGCTAAGGGCGGCGTCCTTTCGATGACGCGCCAGTTGGCGATGGAAGGTCGCAAACACGGGGTGCGGGCTAATAGCGTTTCACCCGGAACGATCGAGACCAACCAGACTCGTTTCATCCTCGAGGATCCGGAATGGTCGCGCATTCAGCTCGGCCGCGCGATGATCAACCGCATGGGTCAGTCCGAGGAAGTGGCGAGCGTCGTCGCGTTCCTAGCGAGCGAGGACGCCAGCTACGTCACCGGTGCGGACATCGCGGTCGACGGTGGGGTGCGCGCCTGGTGATCCGACGGCAGTGATCCGGCTCCAGTGATCCAATCAGGAGATTATCGTGACTCACGACGAAAAAGTTTCCGTTCTATGGGAGGAAAGGCAAGTCAAACAGGTGATCCTGCGCTTCGGCAGAGCGCTCGATACCGGGAATTGGCCGGCCTACCGATCCTGCTTCACCAATCCGCTCAACATCGACTTCAAGCGGTTGACCGGGCAAGAAGAAGTACGCGTCGATGCCGATCTGTGGACGCTGTTCGCCGAGCAGATCCTGAGCCCGGTACGCCGCCACCATACCTACACGAACTTCGATGTCGAGATAGAGGACGATCGCGCACACGCCACGGTCTACATGACCGCGCGGCACTGGAAATCGACCGACAACGGGGTTTCCCATAACACGCAATATGGATGGTATGACTTCTGGCTCGAGCGACGCGACGGCAATTGGTTGATGAACCGCGTCAAGCACGACTTCCAATGGGTCGATGGTAACGCTGCTCTCCTCGACATCCAAGACGCCGAACTACAGAAAACGATGGGCAAGATATTCTGCGAAGCGAATTTCGACGCTGCGCAAGCGGCGCTCGCCGCCGACTGATCTCGTTGCACAGATTGCGCCAGCGGTGCAGCTCAGCGCCGTTCGCGCCGCGGGCAGCGGCGGCGCGTTCCAACGGCAAGGTCACGCTTGTCGAACAAGCTAAGCGGTGTGGTATTGATTCTGCTTTTTGAAGCGATCCCCTTGGTATTGCTTGCGGTATTTGGCATCTTCCGGCTCTGACGCAGATCGAGCGGCTTGCGAGCCGGCCTTGGCTAAATCGGAGAGACCTGCATGAGCTGGAAGAGGATACAGGACGTTAGCCCTCCGATCGGCACCCCGGTGCTGGTTCGTACCGTGGAGACGGACAAGCCCGTGATCGCTTTCCTGAGCACCGACGGCGTCTGGTATGAAGGCGGCGCGCTGGTGGCGACTGCCAGCACTGTTCTGGGCGCAACGCCTACGGAGTGGTGCGAGCCGCGGGGCGACGCGGCGTTGTAGCCCTTCGACGATGATTGAGATTACCCCAACCCCGAGGATGGCGAGCAATTCATATCATACAGGATGTGCGTGAACGATAAACCGGTCCTCCGTACCAGCGTTATCGTCGGCGCAGGGGGCGGGATCGGCCATGCGCTGGTCGACGCATTGGCCGCCAAGGGCGACGATCACGTCATCCATGCGCTCGCGCGCGCACCGCGCCCGGCAGGCGCTGCGAACGTACAGCCCGGAACGATCGACGTGACGAGCGAAGACACGATCAGGTTGGCCGCCGAAAGGATCGAAGGCCCCGTTGATCTCGTGATCGTCGCGACCGGAATGCTCCACGAGAAGGGCTATGGCCCTGAGCGCGCGCTGCGCGATCTGGACCCTGTGGCACTCGCGCACATCTTCGCGGTCAACACGATCGGTCCTGCGCTGGTGCTGAAGCATTTCGCGCCGCTGCTGGCGCGTGATCGTCGCTCCGTCTTCGCCTGTCTTTCCGCCCGTGTCGGAAGCATCTCGGACAATCGCAGCGGCGGCTGGTACGGCTATCGCGCGTCCAAGGCAGCGCTCAACATGATCGTCCGCTCGGCGGCGATCGAGCTGTCACGCAGTCGCCCGAGGTCCATCTGTGTCGGGCTGCATCCCGGCACAGTCGACACCGGGCTCAGCAAGCCCTTCCAGGCTCGGGTGCCCGCAGAGCAGCTGTTCACGCCCGATCTCGCCGCGCGCCGACTGCTCGGCGTGATCGACGCTCTCGCTCCCGACGCGAGCGGCCGCTGCTTCGCCTGGAATGGTGCGGAGGTTGATCCCTGAGCGGTTATGGACCGATCCCGCAACAGGCAATCACGAGGTGCGGGTTGTCCTGCCATCCTAGATTTGACGGTTCAGCCATGAACGCGCGATCACGTCGCCCACGTCACCGCCGATATTGCGCCGACCGCTTCGAACTTGACGGTCGTCAGCTTTTCGCCGGTTGCCGCCCAATTGAGGCTCCGGGTTGCTCCTTGAACGTGACTCCTGGCGGTCAGGTAACCGCCAGGAAGCTTGACGCCGTGAGTGCGGTACCGGCGGTCACGTGGGCGAACTTGATCGCTGCGTTCGCGCCGGAGCCATCACTGTCGTAGTAGATGTCGCCGGTTCCCGCGTCATAAAGGATGCGCTGGTCGGCGGTAGATGCCGTCGAACCCGCACCGAACGCCGAGGCAGCAAGCGAGCCGTTAGCGCTGATGGCACTAAAGATCGTGCGGTCCAGTTCGATCATGTCCGATCCTACCGAAAAGTCGGTGATCGTGGCAAAGGCGCTGGTCGAAAGCGACGTGTCGAAGAGGAACTTGTCGGCGCCTGCTCCGCCGGTAAGTGTGTCAGCGCCGCCGCGCCCGTCCAGAAGATTTGCTGCGCCGTTGCCAATCAAGGTGTTCGCCTGGCTGTTGCCGTTTGCGGTCAGCCCGGAGGTGCCGGTGAGCACCAGCGTCTCGACGTAGGTCCCGGTCAGGCTGTAGCTGACCGCAGCGTTGATCGTGTCGGCGCCGCCATTCTTGAGCTCCACAACCTTATCGCCGGCATTGTCGACGACGTAAACGTCATCGCCAAGGCCTCCGGTCATCGTGTCAGCGCCCGCGCCGCCGGTTATAGTATTCGCGTTGGCATCGCCGGTCAGCGTGTCGGCATAGGCCGAGCCGGTCAGGTTCTCGATGTTGGTGATCGTGTCGGTACCTGCGCCTCCCGTTGCCTGCGCGCCGGAGTTGGAGAGGTCGACGGTTACCCCTGCCGCAGCATCGGAATAGGTCAGCGTGTCATTGCCGTCGCCACCGTCGATATAGTTGGTGCCGAGGCCCGCATTGATGGTGTCCGCATCCGCGCCTCCGTAGAGGAAGTCGTCGCCACCGCGCCCGTAGAGCGTGTCCGCGCCCGTACCGCCATCGAGTACATTGGCGTTGCTGTCGCCTAGCAGAGTGTCGTCGAAGCTCGAGCCGGTAATATCCTCGATACTAAAATACCTGTCGCCTGCGGCATCTCCTGCATTGAGACTTTGTGAGGGCAGATCGGCGCGCACCCCGGCAGTCGCATCCTGATAGCTCGCAATATCCTCGCCGCCGCTACCGTTCAGATAGTCCGCACCTGCGCCGCCATCCAGGATATCATCGCCGACCTTGCTGCCGTAAAGCGTGTCGTTACCATCGCCTCCGAAAACAACGCCGTTTGTGGTTCCGTTCCGGCCGTCGAAGGAATCGACGCCGGCCTGCAGGCTTACATCGCCAAACAATTGTCCCGTATTGACGACCGAATCGTTGCCGGTTCCAAGGTCAATCGAACCATAACGATTCATGCCCGTGGAGGCGTCGCCCGATCCGGCGATGATGCCGCTGTTGTTGATTACGTTGCGTCCGGTCGCCGTCACCAAGTAGACCCCGAATCCGTTGTTGCCGATGATGGATCCCGTGTTGGTGATCGTTGCCGTTGCCGATGCAAGGGAGGCGAACTTGACGCCGCTGCCGAAGTTACCCTCGATCAGCCCGGAATTGACCAGATTGAACGCCGTAGCACCAAGCAGGATCGCATCGGTCTGGCCCGACACCATTCCTGCATTGCTGAGGTAGGCATAGGACGTGCTGAAGTTGATGCCGGTGAACCCCTCGACAGATCCGGCCTGTCCGATGCTGAACCTCACGGTCGAGGCGAACTCCGTCTCGACGAAGGTGGCTGCTGTCGCGGTCGAATCGTAGATCGCTCCGTCGATGTTGGCGGTGATCGAACCATTGCCATGAACGGCAAGGATATCCGATCCATGCGTTCCCAAAGCTGCAATCGATCCTCTTGCGGTGACATACAGGCTGTCGCCATCCAAAAGATTGTAGAAAGTGACGGGGGAGGTCGAACTGGAAACGGGGCCGCCGCTGGTCATGCTCACATCGGAGCTCACATAATAAGCGGTCATCCACTCTCCCCTTTTTCTACGAAGATCAGGCGTTTCATGGCCAGCATGCAATAGTTCGGCATGATGCCGACCTACTTCGTGCATTTTAAGAAACTGTTAAGTCACGTTCTGGTCGCGAAGAGGGCGGATCCGCGATGTCGCATGTTGACGCAACAACACAGTGGAAGAAGCGTGGAGCCTGATTGCCGTCGATCTTGCAGGTTCCGCCGCGAGGCCAGCTAGCCGGCCGCCAGCCAGGCGGCGCTGCAGATCAGGATGAGCTCTCGTCTGGCGGTGGGCTGCGCCAGATGGACTTCTACAGCCTGGCGATCGTCCGCAGACAATCTTCGGATGATCTCGGAGACACTGCGATAGTGCCCTGACCTTGCCAGTTCAAACGCGCGATCGACTGCCGTGACGTGCACCATCACCGCCGCGTAGCGCAAGCCGGCGGAAGAACGAAGAGGTCTGTCCGATCGGCCGTGTCTGCCAAGGCGGGAAGCCTTCTACTTCATCCGACAATTGGCGAGATCGCTCCACCCAAACAGGCGCACGGCGTTGTTGAAGAAGATGTCGTGGCGCTGTTCGGGCGTCAGGTAAGACGCGGCGCGGAAGCGCGCGATGGCTTGGGCCGTCGCCTCCGGCCAGACCATCTGATCGGAACCGAATAGGATGCGTTTACCAAAGCCGTAGATCATGAGCTGCTGAAGATAATGATCGAAGCCGGACTGAGGCTCCGCCCAATCCACTGCGCCCAGATCGACATAGACCTGCGGATAGGAGTGAAGCAGCGCCACCGTGTCATCGAGAAACGGCCACCCGGCATGCATGATGATGAGCTTCATGCGAGGATGGCGGACCAGCACCTCTTCGAACGAAGACGGATCGCCGATGCGCTCCCGATGGAGCGGCTGTCCGTGGTAGACGATGCCGGCCGGACCGGAGCCTGAATGCACAGCGATCGGTATCTGCAGCTCCTCGGCCAACGCCCACAATGGCTCGAGCCGAGGATCGTCGTGGCGGATGCCGCTATATTGATACTCGACTTCACCGATCATCGCGAGCTTGCCGGCAGCATAGCGCGCGCGGATCTCGGCGAGCATGGCGGCATCGGGAACGTCGTCGATCTGAAATCCGCCGCGTAGCCGAGCTGGATCGAGCGCGATGATGCGATCGTCGGTCGCTCGGCTTGCACCGCCGACGATCGCCCGCACCACCCCTGCTTCGCGCAGCGCCAAGGCCGTGGCTTTTGCGTGGGCTGCACCATCGAACACCATCATCGGACGACCATCGCCCGGGTCGGGCAGCTTGGCATCGAAGCGAGCATCGCGGTCGTAGCTATGGACATGGATATCGATGATCGGATCGGCAACGCCCGCGCAGATCGATGCTGCCGCTGCAGCCGCCAACAGCAATGGTATCATGCGTCACTCCGGGGCATTTGAGTAAAGCATTACACGCGAGCCATCGAAGCACCGCCCGCTGCCAGATTATCCGCGACGATGATTTTAGCAAGCGAGGCGTCTCGTTGGCTGAAAGACCCATTAGGATCCCGCCATTCAGTTATACCTGAGACACAAGGATGTTCATGGTGGCGAGGGTCAGCTACGTCGCTTTGGCCAAGCGGCTTGCGGATGAGGGACAACAGTGAGGCAATCAAGGATCAGTGCGAGAGCAGTGCAAGAGCGGGCTGCTGCTGTCGATGCTGTGGCCGAGGCAGGTGCGCTGTTCCACAAGCGGGGCGCGGCCGCGATAGCCGACGTGTCGCCAAGGCTGATCGACCGAGAGAGAACAGCCGATCAGCGCCGCTCCGATCGGCTCATTTTGCTGGAGCTGGAGAGGCTCGACCGGGAAGCGAAGAGGGCGTCCCCGGTTCATCGGATGACCGTGTGGAAGCCGCCCGTATTCAGCAAAGCCTGGTTCAAGGGTCTGTTTGCGAAGCGTAAGCGCGCATAGCGCCGCCGCGCTGCGAAGGTCGCCATCGGACCGTAGAGGCCGCCGCTTCGAGGCTTCTTGCTCAACGGCGAGGGCGCGGTAATCCGCCTCAGAGGGACTAAAGCAGCTGTCCTTGTGCCGTCGCGGGACTATCAGGTTTCAGTACGTGCCCCCGCCGCTCAAGCTCGGTTTGTGCCGAGAAGCGCACATCTTCGTTGCGGTCACCGGCAAAGCGGTTGAGCATATCCGCATCCAACTCGCTCCAATAGCGTCCACGTTCCGGCCCCATCGGCACGCGCGGAAGCAAGCCTGGTTCGTCGCTCCATTCCAGCAGCTGCTTGACCGACACTTCGTTCAGCATGTCGCGCAGATGGTGCGCCGTCACATAGGCGTCGGGCAAGGCGCGGTGTACCGGCAGCCCGATCTCGCGATCTAGTCCGGCCGGCATGCGCCAGTAGCGCAGGACCTGATTGGAGAAGCTGGGCGAGCCGGGCCAGAGCCGCAGCGCGCATTTCCAGGTGCATATCCAAGGCGTGCCGCCAGCAAGGCTCGGGGTGCAGAAGCGCTGTTCGAAGGATGCCCGATGCGCCGCCAGCGCCATTGCGCCGCCCTCCGGCTGGAGGACGGCCGGCGCGACGTCGCGCCAGTATCCGGCATCGGCAACGTCGGCATCGATAATGTGATGGACCGCCATCGTGACCGGCGGGATCGGCCGACCGGGATTGACGTAGAAAGCGCCGCGCTCTGCATTGACTTCCCACACGCCGTCCGCTCGGCAGACGACATCCTGCCAGCCGATCTCGCATACGTCGTGCGCAGGAGGGCGAGACCCGGTTGTCTCCAGATCGATCACGCGAATGCGAGCTGGGATCATGAAAAGCCATATAGGTGCGGAGCGCGCGCATCGTAACCCGCTCATGCCGTCCGTTGCATGGAGAAGCGTCTGGTTCTCCATGTCTTCGTGCTAAGCGGGATCAAGGCCAGTCCGATCGGCTTGAGACCGAGTAGCGCTCGACCTGCGCTCGCAGCCACGATCAGGATGATTAGTCCCAGCGTCAGTCGATGCTATCACCGGCACCATGACAAAGATCCTCGCCTCGGCCCTTGTCCTCGCTGCCTGCTTGCTCGCGCTGGTCCTCTCGCGACGGCGGTCTCCGCGCGTGCAGTTCGCCGTCGACGTCGCGGCGCTCGCGGCGATCAGCCTCGCCTTGTGGAACGATGGCGAGAGCCCGCTGCTGCTGTCGGGGGCGCCCGCGACGACGATCGCGAACCTGTGGCTGCGCGCGCTTGCGATCGGCTGGTGGCTGTTCGCCTGTCGCGCCGCTGTCTCGCTGTCACGTTCCCTTACCGGCCACGACAAGCGCTCGCGTGAGACGCGCCTCTTCTCCGATCTGCTGGCAGCCGGCATCTATGTCGCCGCGGCGTTGCTGGTGCTCGATGTCGTCTTCAAGTTGCCGATCGGCGGGCTGCTCGCCACCTCCGGCCTCGTTGCTATCGTGGTCGGCCTGGCGCTTCAGAACACGCTTGCCGATGTGTTCGCCGGCATCGCGGTCGGCATCGAGCAACCGTTCCGGGTGGGCGATCGGGTCCGGTTGAGCGACGGCACCGAGGGTCGCGTCGAACAGATGAACTGGCGATCGATCCGCCTGCGGACCGACCAGAACGACCTTGCCGTGATCCCCAACAGCACCATCGCCAAGGCCGAGATCGTCAATCGCAGCTCACCGACCGAGCGCGGCCTGGTCCGCGTCGAGCTCGTGGTCACCGCCGCCGCCGATCCAGACCGGGTGTTCGAGCTGCTGCGCGCTGCCGCCATGCTGACGCCCGACGCCATTGCCGATCCGCCGCCGACGACCCTGCTCACCCGGCTCGGCGAGCGCACCAATGGCTACGCGATAGTCTTCAAGGTCGCCGATACCGGACGCTCGGCGAGCGCGAGAAGCGAGCTGCTGCGCCACGCCCGCAAGCAGATGAGCACCAACGGCATGGTGCAGGGCACGTCCGCCGAGTGCGGCGGTCGTCTGCTGCGCGAAACGACCCTGTTCGAAAGCCTCACCGAGGATCAGCTGGGTGGTCTCGACGCCGCTTTGCGCCTCCACCACCTCGCCGCGGGAGAAACGATGTTCGAGCAGGGTTCGATCGAGCCGCTGCTTTATCTCGTCGCCGGCGGTGTGATCGAGATCGGCCGCAGCACAGAGGCCGGCAGCGAGACGCTCGGACGGATTGGAGCCGGCGAGTACATCGGAGAGATCGGTCTGCTGACCGGTGCGCCGCGTCCGGTGCGCGCGATCGCGCTTACTGACGCACGAGTCTACACGCTCGACAAGGCCGCTTTGGATCCGCTGCTGGCAGGAAGCGACGAGGTGGCCCATGCGTTCGAACGCTCGGTGCGGCGCGGGCAGAGGCTCCTGTCACGCAGCGCTGCTGTTGCAAGGTCGGAGGACCTCGGCAGCACGGGCGAACTCATCACCCGCATCAGGCGCTTCTTCGGACGCGCTTGAACGTCTTTTAGGTGCGGTTTACGAAGGAGGAGCTTGCCGCTTCCAGCGCGTTCCGAACTCTTTTCACTCGGTCAGCAATCCCCTGTGCTGAAATCCATCATGCCGGCACCATTTTGCCCGAGCAGCGCAAGGATCTCGCCAGCAGATCACCGCGGCTTACGGCAACACCTCATCTGTCGCGCCGTCCCGTAAGTGCGGCCAGAACGGCCGCTTTGCTGTCCGGGTGCTCGACGAACGCCGCGGACTGTTCCTGCGATTCGAGGTACGCCTGCATCCAAGTCGGTCCCTCCAGCGTGAGCGACGCACGCTTGCGGGCGCGCAGGGTCGGCATGCTCTTGCGCGCGATCATCGTCGCCACATCGAGCGCGATGGGGAGCACCGCGGCCGGCGGCACGACGTAGTTGAAGAAGCCTGTAGGCTCGAGTTCGCGCGCGGTGAAAGCACGCCCCGTGTAGAGCATCTCCCGAACCTTCGCTTCGGGCATCTTCAGCATGGCAAACAGCCCGGCGCTGCCGCCGACCAGCCCATAATCGATCTCCGGGCACGCGAACCGCGCCGTCTCGCTCGCGACGCGCATGTCGCACATGCCTGCCAGCATGACGCCGACGCCGATCGCCGCGCCGTTGATCGCCGCGATCATCGGGCGATCGATCCTGTGGAAGCGCGGGAGCTGCTCGTTGATGAAGGCGTAGCGCTCCTTGCGGCGCTTGGCGGTCATACCCTTAAAGTCGTTCAGATCGGCGCCGCCGCACCATGCCCGGCTTTCGGGCGGGGCGGTGATCACGATGGTGCGAATGGCGGTGTCGGCTGCGACATAGTCGGCGAAGCGTCCGATATCCTCGTACACCGACATCGATACGGCATTGACCGGCGGGCGCGAGAAGGTCGCGATCGTGACACCGTCGCCGCGGATGTCGAGCGAGAAGGATCCGAACTCTATTTGCGTGCTCATGCGGACGGCGTGGCTTCCCGGAGCCGCTCCAGGAGCTCGGCGGACCGGGCGAGGCGGCCATCGGGCTTGCGTCGCTTGAAGATTCCGGTCGCCTGCGCGACGACCTGTTCGCCGTTGCTGACCGATCCTTCGATGAAGACGAGGCTGCCGGTGCGACGCAGCGTCCTCGCCCGGCCTTCCAGCCATTCGCCGAGCACAGCGGGCGCGAGGAAGTTCGTCGTGAGCGAAACCGTCGGCGTGAAGCTGTCGTCGACATGATCCTCGAGCCGGGAAAGCGTCGGCAGGAGGAAGTCGAAAAAGGTCATCATCAGCCCGCCATGGCAGACTTTCCGCGGGTTGCAGTGCTGCGGCTGCACGCGAAAGCCGAGTATGGGCTCATCGCTGTCGAGCCGCGCCCAGACCGCGAGCACAAGCTCCTGAAAGGAATTGCCGGGCGCCACCGGGACGAGCACCCATCCGGCTCCCGGCGGCGGCGCGACGGTCATGCAGCGACCATCCGTAGATCGACGCGGGTCATGCGCCGGAGTTCGCCGAGGGTCAGTCCGTCCACCATCTCGACAACGGATGCACCGTCGGGGCCGACATCGAACACCGCCACGTCGGAATAGATGCGCGATACGCATGCTATCCCGGTCAACGGGTAGCTGCAGGCATCGACGAGCTTGCTCTCCCCCTTCTTGGTGAGCAGGTCCATCATCACAAACACGCGCTTGGCGCCGATCGCGAGGTCCATCGCGCCGCCGACTGCCGGGATGGCGCCCGGCTCGCCGGTATGCCAGTTGGCGAGATCGCCGGTGGTCGAGACCTGGAAGGCGCCGAGCACGCAGATGTCGATGTGACCGCCGCGCATCATCGTGAAGCTGTCGCCGTGATGGAAGAAGGCGCCGCCCGCCAGCAGCGTCACCGGCTGCTTGCCTGCGTTGATCAGGTCCCAGTCTTCCTCGCCGGCGGCGGGGGCGGGCCCCATGCCGAGCAGTCCGTTTTCGCTCTGCAGGAAGATGTCGCGCTCCTTGGGCAGGAAGTCGGCGACCTTGGTCGGCAGGCCGATGCCGAGATTGACATAGGCGCCTTCAGGGATGTCTTCGGCGACCCGGGCGGCCATCGCTTCGCGTGTGAGGTGCTGCATGGTTCTTCCCTCTGCGATCAGGCGGCGACAGCGGCGGCCGGAACGATCCGGACCAGCTTCTGGACGAAGATGCCCGGCGTCACGATGGTCTCGGGGTCGAGCGCACCCAGCGGTACGATGTCGCTCACCTGCGCGACGGTGAACTTGGCCGCCATCGCCATGATCGGCCCGAAGTTGCGGGCGACCTTGCGGTAGACGAGGTTGCCCCAGCGATCCCCCGCGCTCGCCTTGATCAGCGCCAGATCGGCATGGAGCGGATATTCTAGCACGTAATTGCGCCCGTCGATCTCGCGGGTCTCCTTGCCCTCCGCCAGCAGGGTCCCGAAGCCGGTCGGCGTGTAGACCGCGCCCAGACCCGAACCCGCCGCCTGGATCCGCGCGGCCAGATTGCCCTGCGGCACGAGCTCCAGCTCCAGCTCTCCGGACCGGTATTTCTGCTCGAAGTGATGCGATGCCGCCATGCGCGGGAAGGAGCAGATCACCTTGCGCACTCGCCCGGCCTTGACCAGTGCCGCGATGCCCGTCTCGCCCGATCCGGCATTGTTGCTGATCACGGTGAGATCCGTGGCACCATGCTCGATGACGGCATCCAGCAATTCATGCGGCGATCCGGCATCGCCGAAGCCGCTGATCATGATCGCTGCGCCGTCGCGAAGGTCGGCAAGGGCCTCCCGCGCGTCTGCCACGGTCTTGTCGATCATCGTGCCTTTGTCTCCTCCCGCAGCGGTTTGGACGTCGCCAGCCTGTTAGCCGAAACGCGCCCAAGATCGAATGTCGCTCGGCAACATTTGATTTCCGACGATTTGTCGGTAACAGTGACGTGTCCGGATCGCAAGAGTCCATCCGGCGGGACCGCCGCGCGGGATGGTGACGGTATGTCGTTGCGCATAGTCCATTAAGGGCAGGTATCTGGTGCAGGATTTCGGCTCGCTCCATTTGGAAGCGCTTTCTAACGGCGTTGCGCTGGTCACCTTCTCGCGTCCGCCGGTCAATGCCGTGTCGGTTTCCGTGTACGAGGATATAGGCCGGTTGGTCGACTTCGTGTCGGATGATCTCACTACGCGCGTGGTCGTGCTGACCGTGCCTGACGAGGCCCGCGCCTGGTGTGGTGGTGCCGATCTGAACGACTTCGTCGGCATGGACAGCGAAGCCCGGAAGGCACGCTACCACTTCATCAATGCGCAGCTTCCGAAGCTCTATACGCTAGACCGACCGGTGATCGCCGCGATCAACGGCCCGGCGATCGGCATCGGTGTCATCCTTGCCGGTCTGTGCGACATGCGGATCGCCGCCGAAGACGCGCCGTTCGCCTGCCCGGAGATCGATTACGGCCTGGTCGCCGGTGGCGCCGGGCTTTTCGCGATGCTCGCTTTGCCCGAAGCCAAGATCCGCGAGATGCTGTTCACCGGCCAGAGGTTCACCGCGCGTGCGCTCGAGCCGACCGGTTTCTTCAACTACGTCGTGCCGCGCTCCGAGGTCCTGCCGAGAGCACTGGCGCTTGCGGCGACCATCGCCGGCAAAAGTTTGCCCTCGATCCGGGCGCGCAAGACCGCGTCCGCCTCGCTGGAGGGGCGCAGCTGGATCGATGCCTATCTCGATGCGCAGGTCCTCTCCGCCCAGCTGGTCGCCGGCGCCGACAGCGGGGAGGGTGTCCGCGCCTTTCTGGAACATCGCGATCCCGCCTATCGAGATCGCTGAGCCGTCAGCGGAACAAGGCTGGGATCAGCGCGAGCTCATCGCCGGTGCCGGCTGGATCGAGGTAACCGTCGAGCGAGCGCACCGTTGCGATGTTGTCGCGCAGCGTTTCGGGCCCGTGATCGGGATCGAAATAGCCTTTTCCGACGACGAAGCCGACACGCGCGACCTTGCCGGACGAGGTGCTGTAGATATCGCCGTTCACCAGGGTGGAACGGTGCGCCAGCCACAAAACGGCCGGCGAGACGGCCGAAGCAGGGCCCATCGGCGCCTTGCCGGTGCGGATATCGTCCTGCCAGTCATCGCCCTGCGCATCGGCACCGCCAAAGAAGGCATCGCGGTTCATCCGGGTGATCGCCATCGGTGCGATCGCGTTGACGGTGATGCCGGTGCCGAGCGCCTCTCGCGACAAGGCCTTGGTGAAGCCCGCGACGCCCAACTTGGCGGCGCCGTAATGGACGAGCTGCTCGTTCCCCGCGAAGCCCGCGTTCGACGTGGTGTTGACGATGCGGCCGTGACCCTGCGCGGCGAAATGCGGCCACACCGCCTTCGCCATCTGGAACGCACCGTCGAGCGTTACCGCGATCATCCGTTGCCAGCTGTCATCGGTGATCGCCTCCAACGTGGCGAAGTCGATGATGCCGGCATTGTTGACGAGCACGGTGACCTTACCGAAGGCGTCGAGCGCCGTCGCCACGATGGCCCTGGCACCCGCCGCAGTCGTGACCGAGTTGGTGTCGGCTACTGCCTTGCCGCCGGCTGCGGTGATTTCGTCCACTACCGATTGCGCGACCGGAGCCGAGCCGCCGGCACCATCGGGTTCGACGCCGGGATCGTTGACGACCACGGCGGCACCGCGCGCGGCGAAGGCGAGCGCATGTTCGCGCCCCAGCCCGCGCCCCGCGCCGGTGACGATCACCACGTCGTCCTCGAAAGTCATCCTCGTCATCGCCGCGTCCTCAATTGGGGATTTCGAACAGGCCCGCAGCACCCATGCCGCCGGCGATGCACATCGAGACGACCGCGTAGCGGACGCCGCGGCGGCGCGCCTCGATGAGCGCATGACCGGCCATCCGGCTGCCGGTCATGCCGAAAGGGTGGCCGAGCGCGATGCCGCCGCCGTCCACGTTGATCTTCTCGGGATCGATGCCGAGCGTGTCGCGGCAGTAGAGATACTGGCTCGCGAATGCCTCGTTGATCTCCCACAGACCGATATCCTCAATCTTGAGCCCGGCCCGATCGAGCAGCTTCGGGATCGCGAAGACCGGGCCGATGCCCATCTCCTCTGGCGCGCAGCCGACCGCCTGGAAGCCGCGGTAGATGCCGAGAATGTCGAGACCCTCGGCTTCGGCGGTAGCACGATCCATCACCAATTGTGCCGATGCCCCGTCGGACAGCTGGCTTGCATTGCCGGCGGTGACGAAGCGACCTTCCTTGATGACGGAGCCGTCGCGCCATACCGGCTTAAGGCGAGCAAGCCCTTCGATTGTGGTGTCGGCGCGGATGCCCTCGTCGGCTGAGAGGGTCACCTCCTCGGTGCCGGAGACGCTGCCGTCCTTCTCGACGATGTTCTTGCGCACCGTGATCGGCACGATCTCGTCGGCAAACCGGCCCGCCGCCGTCGCGGCGGCGGCGCGGTGGTGGCTGAGCACCGAAATCTCGTCCTGCGCTTCGCGGCTGATCCCGTACTTCTCGGCGACGATCTCGGCAGTCTCGATCATCGCCATGTAGGCGTGCGGCTTGGCATCGAGCACGATCTCGGGCTGGGCGCGGTATGTCGGCGCGTGGCTGTTGCGGGTGTGGGTGATCGACTCCGCGCCGCCGGCAACCGCCATGTCCATGTCGCCGGTCATGATGCCGCGTGCGGCAAAGGCCAGCGCCGTGAGCCCGGAGCCGCACTTGCGGTCTAGCGTGGTTCCCGGAGTCGATTCGGGCAAGCCGGCGGCGAAGATCGTGGTCCGCGCGAGATTGCTGCCCTGCGTGCCCCACTGGGTTCCGACCCCCATAATGACGTCGTCGATGCGCGCCGGATCGATGCCGGCACGCTCGATGATTGCACGCACAACGTGAGCGGTCAGCGCGGGAGCGTCGGTGTCGTTGAAGGCACCCTTGTGGGCTCGCCCGATGGCGGTGCGCGCGGTGGCGACGATAGCGGCTTCACGCATTGCGATGTCCTTTGATCACTTGTTTCAAAGCGAGCGTCCTGCTCGCGATCTGGATAGTCATGTTGCGGGCTGGAACTGTTACTTGAGCTCGCGGCGCAGGATCTTGCCCGTGGGACCTTTCGGCAGTTCAGGGCGCATGTGGATGGCAGCCGGCACCTTGTAGTGTGCCAGTTCCTCCCGACACCGCGCTAGCAAGCCCGTAGCGGTGACGGCGGCGTCCGTCTGCAAGGCAACGAAGGCGATCGGCACTTCGCCGAGGAACGCATCGGTCTGACCGACGACCGCCGCTTCGGCCACGCCTGCCACGTGATATAGAACCTCCTCGATATCGGCCGGATAGATGTTCTGCCCGCCGCGGATGATGACGTCCTTCTTGCGATCGACGATGTAGGCATACCCGTCCTTGTCGAGATAGCCGAGGTCGCCGCTGTGCAGCCAGTCGCCGCCCAGCGCGGTACGGGTATCCTCTTTCGCGCGATGATAGCCGAGCATGACGTTGGGGCCGCGGATGACGATCTCGCCGATGCTGCCGGGTGGAACGAGCACACCCTCCTCGGACATGATCGCCAGCGTCATGCCGTCGAGAACCCGTCCGATCGTCCGGCCACGTTGGACCTGCCCGTCGCCGCCGAGCCGGACATCGGTGAGCGTCACCAGCGCCGTTCCTTCGGTGAGCCCGTAGCCGGTCATCACCGTCGCGTTGGGTGAGGCGGCGAGCACGCGCGCGAGCAGCGCGGCGGGGACTGGGGCCGCGCCAGTCATGATCCGCGAGATGGACTTGAGCTTGCCGGTGGCGGCATCCGGATGATCGAATATCTTCTGCAGCATCGTGGGCACGGCCGGCAGGAAGGTGCAGCGGTGGCGGGCGATCGCAGCGATGCATGCCGCAGCGTCGAAGCGCGGCAGCAGCACCATCGTCGCCCCGGTCGTCAGCATCGCGTTGATGCACTGGTTGAGGCCGAAGGTGTTGTAGAGGGGCAAGGCGCACAGGATGACGGCATCGCCGTCGAGCCCAAGCCAGCGCGGCGTGCGATCATAGTTCGCCGCCAGATTGGCTGCGCTCAGCATCACGCCCTTGGCCTTGCCCGTGGTGGCGCTGGTCAGCAGCAGGCAGGCGACTGCGTTGGCATCCTGTTCGACCAGCGTTTCGAGCGGCTCTGCCGCGGCAATGGCGGCCGCCAGCGCGTGGTGCCAGCGGTCGACCGTCCCGTCTCCATCCGTCACGATGATCGAGCGGAGCGGGCTGTCTTGGTGCGGCTTCCGCGGCGCACGATCGAGCAGGTCTCTTGCCACGACGAGATGCTCGAGGTCGCAGCTTGCGACGGCGTGCTCCACCTCGTTCGGGCGGTAGAAGATGTTGAGCGGACAGACGATCGCGCCGAGTGCATAGAGCGCCTGCTGCACGACCACGAAATCCGGCGAACTCGGCAGCATGATGCCGACCCGCGATCCCGAGCCTATGCCGAGGCGGCGCAACCCGCCTGCGGCGTAACGTACGTCTCGGGCGAGCTCGCCGAAGCTGATCCGCTCGCCCTTGAAGATCAGGGCGATCTTGTCGGGCCGGCTCCGCGCCATTTCAAACAGGGCAGCCGCGCGATTAGACATAAGCGAGCCGCTCGCGCCCGGCCACAGCGTCCTGCTCGATCCGATAAAAACGCGCAGCCGTGCCGGCGAACAGGGCATGGCGTTCAGTGTCGCCGAGGCCAGCGGTCAGTCGCTTGAACGCGTTCCAAAGCGTACGGTACGAGTACATCGCCTTGTCGACCGGGAAGTTGCTCTCGAACATGCAGCGGTCTGGGCCGAACAGGTCGATGCAGGTTTCCACATAAGGGCGCCACGCCGCCGCCAACTCATCCGAGGATGGAGGAGTATCGCGCTCGTGCCAGCGGGCGCCGCAGATGATCATCCCGAAGCCGCCGATCTTGACCGCGACGTTCGGGCAGTCGGCGAGCGCATGCATGTCCCGGCGCCAACGCAGAAAGGTCTCATGTTTATGCCCCTGATAGGGTCCGACGCCGATGATGCAGCCGATATGATCGAGCACAATCGGCAGGTCGGGCATCACGCGGGCAAGGGCGGTCAGCTCGGGGACCTGCCGGTGGTACAGCATCGCGTCGTAGCTGAGCCCGGCGCGCGCGACGGCGGCAAGCCCGGCCCGATAGCCTGGATCGCCGAGCAGTCCTTCGGGGGCAGGACGCAGCACGATGCCGTCAGGGAAATGGGGGTCGCGCGACACGCCGTGACGAATGCCGCGGAACCGCTCCGGCGCGGCGGCGATGTGCGCGTCGAGAACCGCTTCGACGCGATCGCCCAGGGTGAGATCGGCGAATCCGACGATCGCAGCGGCTATGTCGGTGCGGCCATTGTCGGTGCGGGCCGCGGCCGCCATCGCGGCGACCCTCTCGGTTTCGCCGACGGGCGCTAGTTCGATCGGCCCGGTTGTTCGATAGCCGTAGTGGGCCTGGACGAACACGGTTGCCTCGATTCGGTGCCCATCGTTCAGGTCGCTAGAAATCTCGTCCAGCAGGTATGGTTGCCCCGCCTCCTCCCAAAGATGGTGATGCGCATCGATGATCGGCAGGTCAGGTTCGAGCACCGGCTCGACCATTCGCGTGAGCCACGCCGGGTTGGGCGGCGGGTACCGATAGCGGCCCGTTACATCGAGTCCCACAGCGCTTCCTCTTCGTTCATTGTTCCGAAGATGTTTCGGAAAAGAGCAAATTGCAAGGCGGCCTCGTGCTCTTAGATGCAGCTCGTTGGCAGCCAGCGAAACATAAAGATCGTCAAAGCCGACAAACCGTCGATTTCCTTTGACACTCAGAGCGGCCTGGAAATATGAACGAAGAGAGATTGTGAGCACGGTCAGACGCCGGCTCGCCGAATTGGCTTTCAGAGCGATCGTCTGTCCGGCGATCCGGCAAGGGTGAGGAAAGTTTGATGGGATTGAGTAGGGTGGCGGTCGTCGCGTCCGCGCAGACCGAACTTCGCCCCGCCTGGAGCAGCGCGCAACACATCGACTTGATTTCGGCGGTGGTGACCGGGGTGTTCAAGGGCACAGGGCTCACGCTCGACGATGTCGACTTCGTCATCGATTCGGGCAGCGACGTGCTCGACGGCCGATCGATCTCGAACTGCGGCTTTCTTGGAGCGCTGGGCGCGCACCACAAGGAAGAGGCGCGCGTCGAGGAAGACGGGCTCTCCGCAGCCTTGTACGGCGTAAACAAGATCCGCTCGGGCGCGTCGAACGTGGGCCTGATCGTGGCGTATTCGAAGCCGTCGGAATCCAGCGTCGATGCCTATTGGTCGGCAATGGTCGAGCCATTCTATCAGCGCCCGGTCGGCTTCAGCCAGAAGGCCGCGCTTGGCATCCAGGCGCAGCGCTATGTGGCGCGGACCGGCCACTCGGCCGAGGCGCTGGCCGGGGTCGTCGCCAAGCGCTGGGCGGCGGCCGCCGAATATGGCCAGGTGGCGATCGATGACCTGCCCGATGCCGACGCGGTCCTGGCGTCGGCAGACGCCGCGACACCGCTTAAGGAACTGATGCTCTCTCGCCCGGTCGATGGCGCGGTGGCCGTGCTGATCGCGCGGGAAGACATTGCGCGGCGAGCCTCGCGCTCGCCGGTGTTCATCACCGGCATGGGCACGTCGATGGATCGACACGCCTTTGCAACGCGCGAAGCCGGCAAACTCGCCTCGGCCGAGGCAGCCGCCGCCATGGCCTACAAGAAAGCCGGGTGGAGCGGCGGCGAGGCCGATATCGCCGAGGTCAGCGGTGCGTCCGTGGTCGGCGAAGCGATGGTGATCGAAGCGCTCGGGCTCGACGAGGGGAAGGCGGCGATCAACCTCTCGGGTGGCGCGCTGCCGGCGGATCCGATCATCCCGACCGGGCTGATCCGGCTGGCGCAGGCCACCCGCCAGCTCAGTCTTCCCGAGCTCTACGGTCTGTCCGCGCCGAGCCGCGCGGTCGTCCATGGCGCCGGCGGCATCGGCATGCAGTCCAACTGCGTCTTCACTCTCGAGGTTTGAACATGGCCAACATCAACAAGGGCGGCCGCCACGTCGGCATCGTCGGCGTCGGCCAGACGCACCATGCACGCCGTCGTACCGACGTCAGCCAAGCGGGACTGGTCCGCGAAGCGGTCGACCGCGCGCTTGCCGACGCGAAGATGACGATGGAGGACATCGACACGGTGGTCATCGCGACCGGCCCGGTCCTCTTCGCCGCGGTCAACCAGCCGGAGAAATGGGTTGCCGACGCGATCGGCGCGCAGCTGAAGCCGGTGGTACGCGTGACGAGCGGCGGTGGCGCCGGCTTTGCCGGGGGCCTCGCCGGCTACTATCAGGTCGCTGGTGGCTATGCCGATCGCACGCTCGTCGTCGCGTATGACAAGCTGTCCGAGGGCGCGCTGCAATGGTCGATCTCGACGCTCTACGATCCCTTCTGGGGGCGTGAATTCGCCGTCGGCATCATGGGTTTCTCTGCCGCCTACTGGCGCGCGCGCATGGAGCCGCTCGGCCACACCGAGGAAGCGGCGGCGATGGTCGCGGTCAAGAACCTCAAGAACGCGATGGCGAACCCCTATGCGCATGTGAAGCGTGAGGTTACGATCGAGGACGTGCTCAATTCCAAGCCGCTCTGCTGGCCGATCAAGCTGATGGACGTGCCGCCGATCTCCGATGGTGCCGCCGCGGTGGTGCTGGCGTCGGAGGATGTCGCGCATCACTATTCCGATCGGCCAGCCTGGATCCACGGCATCTCCTACTGTTGCGAGGCGGATAACGCCGCCGAGCGCTCGCTGCTGCTTTCCGAACCGCTCGCAATCGCAGCCAAGCATGTCTACCGCGCCGCCGGGATCACCAATCCGCGGCGCCAGTTCGACGTGGCCGAGGTGCAGGAGCCCTATACCTGCTTCGAGCTCAATTATTACGAGAGCCTTGGCCTCTGTCCTCCGGGGGGCGCGGCGGAATTGATCGCCAGCGGCGCCACCCAGCTGACCGGGGACATACCGGTCAATCCCTCGGGCGGATGCCTCGGCGCAAACCCGATAGGCGCTGCGGGTCTCATCCGCCTGATCGAAGGTGCGACGCAGGTGATGGGCCGGTCCGAGAACACCCAGATCAAGGATGCCAAGCTGGCGCTCGTCCAGTCGGGCGGTGGCTGGGCCAATCTGCGCGGCTGTGCCGTGCTCGGCGCGTAAGGAGCTGAACGATGCTGTACGCACCAGACACCGAGACGATCGAGATGGCGCCGCTCCATGCGGTGCTCAACATGCCCTACACGCTGACCCCGGGACGCGCCGCGGGCACCTTCCTCGCCGAGATCGCGGGCAAGCGGATCGTCGGCACTCGCTTCAAGTCCGGGCTAACGATCGCGCCTGGGCAGGACTTCTCGCCGGTCGACGGCGAAGACGAGTATGAGTTCGTCGAAGCGCCTGCGACGGGGGTGCTGAAAGCGTTCACCAAGGTCGACGGAGACGTCATCGGGTTCATCCAGCTGGACGGCTGCGACAATGAGTTCGCACATCGCATCCTCGGCGAACCGGCACTGGACGTTCGTGTCGAGGCGGTCTGGGCAGACGAGGCCGACACGTCGATCCTGGCGATCGCGGGCTTCAGGCCTGCACCCGATGCTCCGGTCGGCGAGGTAAAGCCGTTTGGCGAGACCGCGGCGCCGCTCGAGGTCGTGCCCTATGCGCTCAGCCTGCACTATGATCATGCGTATGGCCCGTATTACGGCCGGATGTTCGATGAGGTCAAAGCGCATGGCCGTGTGATGGGTGTCCGCACGTCGGATGGGGACACGGCCCTGCTGCCGCCCCGCGAGATCGATGATATCAGCCACAAGCGCACCGGCACCTGGAAGACCTGCAGCAACGAAGGCGCGATCCGGGCCTGCTCGATCATCAACATGGAATTCCGCGGCCAGACGCGCAAGCCGCCCTATATCTACGCCGAGATCGTGCTCGATGGTGCATCGACGCGTTTGATCCACATGATCGAGATCGACAGTCTCGAAGAAGGCAAGAAGATCGGACCCGGCGCCCGCGTTCGTGCGATATGGCGCGAGGGCGAGCGCACCGGATCGATCACCAACGATATCGAGCGGTTTGAAGTGATCGAAGGGTGAGCACGCCCGGCCTCTTCACGATCGTCACCCTGCGGGTGGGCGAGCTCTATATTCCCCATGGCGAGAGCACGATGCGGGATCCCATCCACGTCTGGCTGGTCCGCGGCGAGGGCGTGAACATCCTCGTCGACAGCGGCATGCCAGATATGGAGTGGATAGGCCGGACGCTCAAGACCAAGGGGTGGGGTGGTGGTCATGCCGCACTCACCAAGGTGCTTGCCGACGAAGGCCTGACGCCCGACGACATCGACTATGTCGTGCCGACCCATCTGCATTTCGACCACGGGTTCAACCTCGATCTGTTCCCGAACGCCACCGTCGTCCTACAACGTGACGAACTGTTCCACGCGATTGATCCGACACCGACCCAGCGCATCTATTATCCGCGCGAGATCCTGATCGAGCTGATCAACCGCAAGCGTCCCAAGGGATTGCGCCTGATCGATGGCGACCTGGAGCTTGTTCCCGGTTTCCAGCTGCTGAAGCTGCCTTCGCATACCGCCGGCATGCAGGTGCCGATTGTGTCGACCAGCGCCGGCAAGGCGGCTCTGGTGTCCGATCTCGGTGACCATTACCATTATTGGTATCCGGCCGATCCGCGCGCGTCACGCAAGCCGCTGCGCTTCCTGTCGGACACGTTCCTCGCCGGGCAGCTGCGCAGCACCAGCGAGAGCGAGTGGATAGCCGCGATGCGGCGCGTGATGGAGCACGCCGACATCGTCGTTCCCGCACATGATTTCCGCATTCCCAAGCGGATGCCCGAGCAGTGGTTCGCTGTTCCCGATGGCTTCGATGACGATCTGTCGTTCGTGCCGCCTGAGAATATGGATTTGGCGTTGGCGGAGTCGCGCGCATGACCTTCGAGAATCTGCTGTACACCGTGACCGACCGCGTCGCGACGATCACGCTCAACCGGCCGGATGCGCTCAATGCGACAACCGATGATCTGTATCGCGAGCTCCAGGGGCTGATCCGCGACATCGCCGCCGACGAGGGCGTTGGCGCCGTGATCCTCACCGGGGCTGGCCGTGGCTTTTGCGCGGGCGCTGATCTCAAGGTGCGTCGCGAGGGCATGACCGAGCTGCAACGACGCGCGCGTCATCGTTGGATCCTGCGCGACATTCTGGAGCCGCTCGTACGGCTCGAGAAGCCGGTGATCTGCGCGGTCAACGGTGTCGCCGCAGGAGCAGGCTCCAGCATCGCGCTCGCCTGCGACTTCATCGTGGCGAGCGACAAGGCCTCCTTTGTACAGAGCTTCGCGCGTGTCGGGCTAGTTCCCGATCTCGGTGGCCTGTTCATGCTGACGCGCGCGGTAGGGCTGCCGATGGCGAAGGAATTGTGCTTTTCGGCGCGCAAGGTCGGCGCAGAGGAGGCGCTGAAGCTCGGCCTGTGCAACCGGGTGGTGCCGCACGACGACCTGATGGTCGAGGCGCAGACGATGGCGGCGGGGATCGCCAAGGGGTCGCCCACTGCGCTGGCGATGATCAAGCAACTGCTCAACAAATCGTCCGAGGTGACGCTCGACCAGATGCTGGAATACGAAGCCTACGCTCAGACGGTCGCGTACATCACACCGGAATATCACGAGGGCGTGGCGGCATTCCGGGAAAAGCGTGAACCCGATTTCGCGGCTGCTGCCGCTGCGGCACGAGGCTGATATGGACTTCACCTATTCTCCTGCGGAGACCGAATTCCGCATGTCGCTGCGGAACTGGCTGGCCGATGCGCTGCCGGCCGGCTGGGGCGATACGGTGTTCGAACCCGAAGATGAGGACGAACGCGCGATGTTCCGCCTCGATTGGGAGCGCAAGCTCCACGCCGGGGGCTGGAGCGGGATCAACTGGCCCAAGGAATATGGCGGCCGCGGCGCGACGCTTATCGAGCGCGGGATCGTCGCCGAGGAGATGGCGCGCGCGCGGGCACCCGAGGGGATCAACATCATCGGCCACAATCTGGCCGGCACCACGATCCTGCGGCATGGCACCGAGGCACAGAAGAAGCGCTTCCTGCCCAAGATCATCTCGTCCGACGAGGTGTGGTGCCAGGGCTTCTCCGAGCCGAACGCCGGATCCGATCTCGCATCGGTGCGCACCCGGGCCGAACGGCGCGGCGACACCTTCATCGTCAACGGCCAGAAGATCTGGACGAGCTTCGCGCAATATTCTGATTGGTGCTTCGCGCTGGTCCGGACCGATCCGGACGTGCCCAAGCACAAGGGGCTGAGCTTCCTGCTGATTGACATGAAGTCGCCCGGCATCTCGATCAGGCCACTGCGCCAGATTTCCGGCGAGCGCGAGTTCAACGAGACCTTCTTCGACGATGTCGAGGTGCCGGCCGAGAACGTCGTCGGCGAGGTCAATGACGGCTGGCGGATCGCCATGACCACGCTCGCCTACGAGCGCGGGCCGGAGGATGCGCTGGGGCGTCAGATCCGCTTCAAGCAGGAGCTCGACAAGCTGCTGACCACCGTCGCCAGTCAGAAGCGCGGGAACGGCACTGCGGTCGACGAGGTGCATACCCGTCAGGCGCTCGCCCGATCGATCACCGAGGTGGAGGTGATGCGGCTGAATTCCCTGCGCACGTTCAGCAAGTACCTGAACGGAGAGGATCGCGGGCCCGACGCCTCGATGCTGAAGCTATACTGGAGCCACGCCGCGCAGAAGATGTACGAAACGGCGCTCGATGCCCTGGGGCCGCTCGCGCCGCTGTCGGGAAGCGATCCGCAAACGGCCGGCGGCGGTCGATTCCAGCTCAGCTATCTGCAGTCCAAGGCCTTCACGATCTATTCCGGGTCGTCGGAAATCCAGCGCAATATTATCGGCGAGCGTATGCTCGGCCTGCCACGCTAGGGGGCGTCGTTACGTGAACTTCGGCTTCGACGAGGACCAGAAGAGCCTGGCAGACACCGTCTCTCAGATGCTCGCCGATCATGCCGGCCTGGTTGCGCCGGAGCTGACGACGGCACATCGCGAGGCGGTGATGGCGGCACTTGCCGAGGTCGGACTGTTCGCTCTGCTCGTTCCGGAGCGTTTCGGGGGCGTGGGGCTCTCGCTCGTCGATCTGGCTTTGGCGGTCGAAGAGCTGGGCGCCGGCCTGGCGCCGCTTGCGGCCGCATCGACGCTGGCCGCGATCGACGCGATCGTGCGCCACGGGACGGCACCGCAGCAGGCGCGGCTACTGCCGGGTCTCGCAGCCGGCGAGACGAAGGTGGCGATCGCGGTTCTGGAGGCCGAGCGCGGCTATGACCCATCCGCGGTGCAGACGGCGGTTCACGATGGCATGCTTCGTGGCAGCAAGATCGTGGTGGCGGACGCCGAGGATGCCGATCTGATCCTCGTCATTGCATCGGCCGAGGGCAAACCCGGGATCGTCATGGTGGAAAAGGGGGCGAGCGGCCTCACCATACGACCGCATGAGGATATCGATCCGACGGCCGGGCTTTGCGAGCTTCGGTTCGACGGCATCGAGATCGTGCCGGACGCGGTGCTCGGCCAAGCGGCGCGCGAGCGTGCGGTCGAGCGCCTGATCGACGTGTCGGCGACGCTGTATGCCGGCATGCTCATGGGGATTGCGGCGCGCATGCTGGGGAGGGCGGTCGATTACGCCGGCACCCGCGTCCAGTTCGGTCAGGCGATCGGCGCGTTCCAGGCGATCAAGCATCGCTGTGCGGACATGGCCGTGGCCGTTGAGGCAGGCCGTTCGGCTGCATATTATGCGTTCTGGGCGGTATCGGAGGACACACCGGATCGGGCGCGCGCCACATCGATGGCAAAGGCCTATTGCGGCGATATCGCGCGCAACGTTTGCAACGAGACCATCCAGGTGCATGGCGGCATGGGCTTCACCTGGGAGCTCGGGCTGCACCGTTTCCTGCGGCGCGCCAAGGTGATGGAGCATGCGTTCGGCGATCAGGCGTGGCACAACGAGCGGATCGTGGCGCAGACGCTCACCGAGCTTGCGACAGGGTCCGCCCGCGCGCTCGATGCCGCTTGAGCCGGGATCATGAGCGATCCCGCCATCCATGATCTCGAGAGGCTCGCCGAACTGTTCAAGGCGGGAGGCTGGACCGAGCTGCGTGTCGAGTCCGATGGACTGAGCCTGCTCTTCTCGACCGATCCTGCGACTGCCTCGATCGGAGAAGGCGGGGCGACCTTATCGGCGCCGCCAATGGTCGAGGCTCCGGCGCTCGCGACATCTGCCGCGCCTGCGCTTCACGCCAAACCCGCTATCTCGCCAGCTAAGCTCATCGATCCTGCCTGGGCGCCCGTCGTCGCGCCGAACCTCGGCACCTTCTATCGCTCGCCGAAACCCGGCTCGGCGCCGTTCGTGGAGATCGGCCAGCGCGTCGCGATCGATACCGAGATTTGCCTGCTCGAAGTCATGAAGCTGTTCACGTCGGTCAAGGCCGGCGTGGCGGGAACCGTGCGCCGTATCGATGCCGACGATGCCGAACTCGTCGAGGGCGGGCAGGTGCTCTTCCATATCGAACCGGAATGATTTGACCGCGGCTCGGCGCCAGGCGTCGGCGCGACCAGGAGAAGGTGGCTGATGGCCCAGATCGAATTTCTCGACGAGACGATGCGCGATGGTCAGCAGAGCCTGTGGGGCCTTCGGATGCGCGCCGGCATGGCGCTTCCGGTGTCTCCCCTGCTCGACAAGACGGGCTTCACCACGATCGATCTGACCGGTGGCGGCATGCTCGACGTGCTGACCCGCTACTGCCAGGAGGATTATTGGGAGGGGCTCGATCTGTTGGTCGCCTCGATGCCCAACACGCCGGTCCGCGCCGGGCTGCGGGCGAATGCCAACGTCACCTTCTCGGTCAGCCCTCGGGCGCTGATGGACCTGTGGGTACGGCGGTTGTGCGCGCACGGCGTCCGCTCCTTCTGGATCTACGACGTGCTGTTCGGCTTCGAGAACATGCTGCGCCTCGCCAAGGTGGCGAAGGAGGCGGATGCCTATGTGGCGGCGGCGGTGATGTTCGCGCTCTCGCCGGTACATACCGACGCGTATTATGCGGAGAAGGTGCGCGTTCTCGCCGCCAGCCCGGATGTTGACTCGATCCTGCTCTACGATACCGCCGGCGTGCTCGAAAAAGAGCGGCTGCAGACGCTGATGCCGGGAATCGTCGCCAACGCCAACGGCAAGCCGATCGAGTTCCATGCCAACAATCTCCTCGGCCAGACGGCCAAGGCGTATCTCGACGCCGTCGATCTGGGCGTTACGGTCCTCCACACCGCTTCACGCCCGATGGCGAACGGGCCGTCAGTACCCTCGACCGAGATCATGGTCCGCAACATCGAGATCAAGGGCCATACCCACCAGCTCGATACGAGCCTGTTCGAGCCGGTGGCGGACCATTTCCGTGCCGTCGGCAAGGCCGCAGGCTTCCTGGTCGATCAATATGCCGAGTATGATATCTTCTCGGTCGAGCATCAGATACCCGGCGGCATGATGGGCACGTTCAAGGCGCAGCTCGCCCAGCACAAGATGATGGAGCGGCTTCCCGACGTGTTGTCCGAAGTCGCAGCCGTGCGTCGCGATCTCGGCTACCCGGGCATGGCGACGCCGTTCAGCCAGCTCGTGGGTATCCAGGCGGTGCTCAACATCGTGACCGGCAAGCGCTACGGCACGGTGCCCGATGAAGTTGTTCAATATGCCGCCGGTTTCTATGGCGAGACGGTCGCGCCAATCGATCCGAACGTGCTCGACCGCATCATGGCGAGCCCGCGTGCCAAGGAGGTGATCGACAATCCTCCGGCGGATCCAGAGCTAGAGGAGCTGAAGACGCAGTACGGCACGGACGATCTCGACGAACTGATCATGCGCGCCTCCGTGCCGCAGGCCGACATTGACAAGATGCGTGCCGCAGGCCCGGTGCAGCGTGATTATCCGCTGATGTCTTCACCCGAACTCGAGCAGGTGCGCAAGCTCATGGCGATCGCGACGCTACCGGTCGTCGAGATCAAATCGGCGGGGTTGAACATCTCGCTGCGACGCGGCGGCTGATCGCCAAGGCAGGCGCTCGGCATCGTCGTCACTCACAAATGCACCTCGGTCCGTCACGGGATCTTCTCCGAAGCTCACGGCATGCACGCCGCCTCAATCTATGGTTTCAAGGCCGATACGGTCGCCCGCGATCGGCTCGCCGCTTGTCGTCTCCATAACCTTCGGCAAGGATGCGCCGCCTAAAGCGCGGTCAGTCCGCCATCGATGATGTGCTCCGTTCCGGTGATGAAGGTCGCCTCGTCGGAAGCCAGGAAGACGACGAGGTTCGACACATCCTCGACCTCACCCACCCGCTTGATCGGCACCGAGCCGCTGGCGACCTTGATCTGATCGGGATCGAGCGCGGCGGTCATCATCGGGGTGCGGATGTAGCCCGGGTGGATGGAGTTCGCCCGGATGTTGTGCGCGCCATATTCGATCGCCACCTGCTTGGTGATGCCGCGCACCGCGAACTTGCTCGCAGCATAGGCCACGTTGGGCGTGCCGTAGATCGCCACGATCCCCGAGATCGAGGAGATGTTGACGATCGATCCACCGCCGGCCGTGATCATCGAGGGGATGACATGCTTGACGCCCAGGAAGACCGACGTCTGGTTGATCGCACAGACCTTCAGGAAGTCGGCTTCGGACAGTTCGGCGGCGGGCAGCCCGGGCCCGAGGATGCCGGCGTTGTTGACCAGGATCGTGACGGGGCCGAACCGCGTTTCGGCCTCGCGCACCGCGGCCTGCCAGTCGGCTTCGTTCGCGACATCATGGCGAAGGAAGCATGCCTGCTCGCCCAGTTCCTCTGCCAGCGCCGCACCGGCCTCGGCATTGATATCCGTAAACAGCACCTTGGCGCCCTCGCGCACGAACCGCCGAACGTGGGCAGCACCCATGCCCTGAGCAGCGCCGGTCACAATGGCGATCTTTCCCGCGAGTCGGGTCACAAGCCTCTCCTGTTATTCGACCGATTATCGGGTCGTGTGGCCGGAGTTGCACCAGAAAGGAAGATCGATCTCGACGCCGGTTCCAAAACCCGACGATTTTTCTTTTATGCTGTGGTGGTTCGAAGTACCTCGTGATCCGCAATGGTCGTACATAATCGGCTTTGGCAGAGAGGTTCGCCATGGAAGTAGCTGTGATTGATCCCGTGGATCAGACGGTCGCTCGTCCCGACAATGTTCCGGCCGATCGGGTCATCGATTTCGACATCTATCGCGAGCTTCCCGCCGGCGAAGGCTTTCATCAGAGTTGGCGCGCGCTTCTCACCAACAGCCCCTATTCGCTGATGTGGACGCCGCACAATGGCGGGCATTGGATCGCGATGCGCGGTGAGGTCTCGGACGTCGTGATGTCCGATTCGGACAGGTTCTCGAACTACACAGTGCTCGTGCCGAAAGAGACGGCAGGTGCGGCTTATCGGCTGATCCCGCTGTCGCTCGATCCGCCGGAGCATCGGCCGTTCCGCAATCTGCTCAACGACAATCTATCGCCCAAGGCGCTGAAGGGCACGGACGAGAAGATCGCCGAGTTGACGATCAGCCTGATCGAGGGTTTCAAGCCCAATGGTCGATGCGACTTCATTCACGAGTTTGCCGAGCAGTTGCCGGTGCGCATCTTCATGCAGATCGTCGATTTGCCCGAAAAGGATTTGCCGAAGCTGAAGCACTTGGCCGACCAGTTCACCAGACCGGATGGCTCGCTGACCTATCCGGAGGTCTCGGAGCAGTTCCGCGACTACCTGAACCCCGTGATCGCCGATCGCCGCGGCAAGGACGGGACGGACATGATCAGCCGCATGGTCAACGGCAAGGTCGGCGGCCGCGATCTGACCGACGTAGAGGCCGAGAACATCTGCATGCAGGTGCTGGTCGGTGGCCTGGACACCGTCGTGAACCTGATGAGCTTCACGATGTCCTATCTTGCCGAGGATCATGATCTGCGCCGAACGCTCGCCGCAGATCCGACGAAGATCGACGATGCGCTGCTGGAGTTCCTCAGGCGTTTTCCGGTCGTGTCCTCCTCTCGAGAGGTGCGCGACGACATCGACTTCGAAGGTGTTCGGCTCAAATCTGGCGACATGGTCATGGCGCCGACGATCTTCGTGTCGCTGGATGATGCCGCCAACGACAGTCCTCTGGAGTTCAGGCTGGGTCGCACCGCGCGGCGCCATTCGACCTTCGGCAAGGGATCGCACACCTGCCCGGGCGCGCACCTGGCGCGGATGGAGATGAAGATCCTGCTGCGCGAGTGGCTGGCTCGCATTCCGGAGTTCCGCTTGGCCGCGGGCGCGCGTCTGGGGTTCTCGAACGGGATTGTCGGCACCGTTAAGCCGTTCGTCCTCGAGTGGGACGTCTGACCGATCGACGTCGAACCTAGGCGGAAGGCACACCGATCATGTCCGCGCCGAGTTCATGGTCTCCCCCGGAAATCGTCGAGCAAGCGGACTCGCCCGACGAGCGCGAGTGGGTGCCGGCGGCCATGGCGGGCGTGTGGATGCGGCCCTTGCTGTTCGACACGGTGCGCGGCGCCTGGACGAACGTGGTCCGGATGCGCACCGAGGGCATGATCAGCCGCCATGCGCATCCCGCGCCCGTCCACGGCTACGTCATCAAAGGACAATGGCACTATGCCGAGCGCGACTGGACGGCGAAGGCCGGGGACTATGTTTTCGAACCGCCGGGCGACATCCATACCTTGATGGCTGATCCGGGTGAGTCTCTCACCCTATTCTGGATCACCGGTACGCTCATCGAGATTGATGATGCCGGAAATCCGGTTGCTTACTCCGACGTGTTCACCCGCATCGAGCAGGCCAGCCGCCACTTCGCTTCTATCGGGCTCGGCGCCGACTATGTCCGCCGCTTCATTCGGTAACTGCCGTCGCGATAGTGGAGGAGCCTAGCGCGGCTTCCTTGTCTTGCCCGCTTTCAGATCGAGATCATGCTCTCCTTTCAGCATGGCGAACATCCGCTCGGTGATCTCGACCCCGGCGCGCGCCAGGTTCTTCGGCCGGCGGTAAAGCAGCCACGTAATGATAACCTGGTTCAAGCCGCCGAGCAGGAGCGCCGTCGTTTCATAAGCGCTCCGTCGGGGAGAAAAAACGCCTTCGCTGATCCCCTGCTTGACCAGGAACAGCACCACGCGCGCGAAATCATCGACATTGTGTCGCAATTCGGTTTCGCTGACGAACACGCTCGGCCAGATTTCCAGGTAGAAGAGCCGGCCCCACTCGGCATGTTCCCGAGCGAAATCGGCCGACATCGCAAGATACAGGATCAGGCGCTCGCGCGCTCCGGTCTTGCCCTGCACCGCGCTCCGATAATCCTCGAAGAAAGACGCAAGATGATTGAGCGGGACATCGTAGGCCAGATCCTCCTTGCTCTTGTAATATTCGTAGAGCGTGGAAGTGGAAATGCCAGCCTCGGCGGCGATGTCCGCGATCCGTGAACGCGAAATTCCGTCGCGGGAGAAGACGCGCAGCGCGGCATTCAGGATCTGCTGTTCGGTGCGTTTGCTGCGATCCTGCTTGCGCTCGGTCGCACGCTTGGGCCGGTGCGCGATCGCGTCGAGCAACGCGTCCCATTCCGATGCAGGCGTGCTGCCATCGCTCGCATCATCGATCGAGACCATCGGAACCTCGGCCGCACTTCTTGCCGGCGAGGCCTGACCACCCTTGACGCGTGTTGCCATCAAGCGATCCAAAGCGTCTTCGGCGATGTCGTTCGAAAGCAGTTCATTAGAGCGGTGTAACAGCACCGCCACTGTCGACCAACTACCGATTTCCTGGTGAACCTTTGCATCGAAAACGGCAGCCGACACAGGCAGGGCTCATGCAGGATCGTTACCCACTCGCAAAATCCCGACGAAACGTCGAAAATAGTTGACGCTCTTCGTGGTGCGGATTACCGATCGCACATCAAGAGCGACAACGACCCGCAATCATGACGGGTCGGCTGCAAGTGGGGAGGTTCGATGGTGCATTATCTCCAGCTATGTCGTCGACCAGCCGTTCCGCTTCGCCTCCTCGGCATCGATCAAGGAGTTTGTGGCTGATGGTAGACGTGGCCGCCGCCGCCGAGCGCCTGATCCAGGCCTATAACGCCAAGGCGTTCGACGAGATGGCGGCGCTGATCGCCCCTGATCTGGATTTCGCGCACTTCAATCGCGACTTCGTTTTGTCGAGCCGCGATGCCCTGCTCGATATTCTTCGCCAGTTTGCTTCGACCTATGTTCCCGATCGCCATTTCGAGGCGCCCGAACGGGTGACTGTATCGGGAAACATCTGCGTCCGCGAAGCCTGGTATGCCGGAACGGCGGCAGTCGATCTGCCCGGCTTCGGCGCCGCCGGCGAGGCGTTCCGGTTCAAGTTCTGCAGCATCATGCGCTTCGACCAGGCAGGTATTCTGGTCGAGTGGAAGGATCACGGCTGAGCGCTCAACGCTCCAACGAGTTCATGAAAGAGGTGACGTGATGGAAGTCGGGATGTTTCAAACCCCGTTTGTCCGGCCGGAGCGGACCCCGAAGCAGGTGTTCAACTGGGCGGTGCGACAGGCCGTTCACGCGGACAAGATCGGCTTCAGCGAATATTGGGTCGGCGAGCACGGTACGCTGAATTGGGAGGGCATTCCGAGCCCTGAACTCGTGATCGCCGCAGCGGCCGCGCAGACTGATCAGATCAAGTTCGGCCCGCTCGCCCATCTCCTACCATATCACCATCCCGCAACGCTTGCGGTGCAGACGGCATGGCTGAGCCAGGTGCTAGAGGGCCGCTACATGCTGGGGGTCGCCACCGGCGCGTATCCGACCGACGCAGCGCTGCGCGGCATCACGGACATGTCAAAGAACCACGCCATGATGCTCGAGGCGATCGACATCATGGAAAAGGTCTGGAAGGCCGAGCCGTTCACCTTCGAAGGCGAGTTCTGGAACGCCGGCTTCCCGGCCAACGATACCAAGAAGCCGTTGCGCGACGTGCGCCCTTGGGGCGGCACGATGCAGATGGCGATGACCGGCCTCAGCGCGCCTTCGCCCTCGATCGGCTTTGCCGGCACTCACGGCTTCATCCCGGCGTCGGTCTATGCGGGCAATGATTTCCTGCGCAGCCATTTCGAGACTTACCGCGACAAGATGCGCGAAGCGGGCCGCACGTCGGACCGCTCCGCCCACCGCGTCGTGCGCGACGTGATCGTCGCCGAGACCGATGCGGAGGCTCGCAAGCTCGCGATCGATGGCGGGATCGGGCGCGCGTGGGCCGAGTATATCAAGCCGACCTACGAGCGGTTCGGCGTGCTTCCCGGGCTCCTGCACGATCCCAAGATGGACCCTGCCGATGTCGATGCGGCGTACCTGGCGGAGCATGTCTGGATCGTCGGTTCGGTCGAAACCGTCACCCAGAAGATGCAGGCCTGGTTCGATGATCTTGGCGGTCCGTTCGGTACGCTGCTCATCTACAGCCATGACTACATCGATGATCCCGCCGCGTGGGAGCATTCGATGGAGCTCCTGGCCAAGGAGGTCGCGCCGCGCCTCGACAAGGTCCGCCAAGAGGAAGCGGCCTGATCGATGGGGCGCTTGTCAGGCAAAGTCGCGATCGTCACCGGCGCCGCCCAGGGTATGGGCGAAGCGCATGCGCGGCTGTTCGTCCGCGAAGGCGCGAAGGTCGTCCTGACGGATCTCAATCGCGAGCGTGGCGAAGCCCTAGCCGGTGAACTTGGCACGGACGCTCTGTTCGTCGAACATGACGTTGCACGCGCTGACGATTGGGCCCGCGTCGTGAACGAGGGCGAACAGCGTTTCGGTCCCGTATCGGCCTTGGTCAACAATGCCGGCGTGATCGGCCCGGTGAAGACGCTGCTCGACTTCGACGAGGCGGACTTCCTTAAGGTCTGCGCGGTCAACCAGTTGGGTGTCTTTTTAGGCATGAAGGCGGTGCTGCCGTCGATGATCGCGCGCGGCGGAGGGTCGATCGTCAACATTTCATCTATCGCCGGAATGCTCGGTACCAAGGAGTCCTCGAACGCTGCCTACTGCGCAAGCAAATGGGCGGTCCGCGGGATGAGCAAGCTGGTCGCGGCGCAGCATGGCAAGGATGGAATCCGGGTCAATTCGGTGCACCCTGGATACATCCTCACGCCGATGATGGTCGCCGCCACCGATGCCTCCGGCGGCGGTGCTGCCGACGCGATCCCGCTCGGCCGAATGGCTCAGCCGGAAGAGGTGTCCAACGTGGTTCTCTTCCTCGTCTCGGACGAAGCATCCTTCGTTTCCGGAGCCGAGCATGTTGTCGACGGCGCAATGATCGCCGGCTGATCAACCAATCCGAAGACCTCAAAGACAGGCCAAGATCAACAAGTTCGAAAAACAAAGATAAGGGCGAGGGAACATGAACAGGACACAATTTTTCAGCTGCGTATCTGTACTGGCTGTCGGCATCGCGGCTCAGGCCGCCCTTGCGCAAACCAGCTCGACCGCGCCGTCGACATCGGGCGGCCCGATCGTCGCGCCCGGACAGAACAGCACGCAGGCCGCGCAGACCGATGCCGCGAGTGCGGTTTCACCCAGTAGCGGTGCCGCTGACATCGTCGTGACTGCAAACAAGCGCGAACAGTCGCTCAACAGCGTCGGCCTGACGATCGCGGCGGCCACCGGCGTGCAGCTGGCCAATCGCGGTATCGCGGGCCCGGCCGATCTTGCGAAGCTGGTGCCGGGCTTCACCTACACGCAATCGCTCTATTCGACGCCGGTCTTCACGCTCCGCGGTATCGGCCTCTACGATGCCACCTTCGGCGCCGCGCCGTCCGTCTCGGTCTACACCGATCAGGTGCCACGCAACGTGCCGGTGATGTCGGACGCGCTGGATCTCGATATCGAGCGGGTGGAGGTCCTGAAAGGCCCGCAAGGCACGCTGTTCGGGCAGAGCTCGACCGGCGGCGCGATCAACTACATCGTCACCAAGCCGACCCGCGAGTTCCATGCCGGCGTCGGCGCGTCGTATGAGCGGTTCAATCGCGGCGAACTCTCCGGCTTCGCCAGCGGCCCGATCACCGACGACATCCAGGCTCGCTTGGCGGTTAAGGGGGTTGAGGGCGGAGCGTGGCAGCACAGCATCTCGCGTCCCGGCGACAAGAACGGCGCCACCCGCAAGCTCGAGGGACGTGCGACCGTCGACATCGAGCCGACGTCCTCGATCAAGATCGAACTGATGGCGACAGGGGTTCGCGATCATTCTGACCCTCTGGCGCCGCAATATGCGGGAACGAACCTCGATATCTATCCGAACGCGGCGGCTGCGGCCGGCAACCCGTACGCGGTGATCGATCCGACGCGCTATGCGGCGCTGACCAATCCCGCATCCCCCGGCTATGACGGCACGCTGATCGGCCGACAGGGCGTCGAGGTGGGGCGCCTCAACGGAGCCGATCCCGTGGCCGCGGCAGGCGCTGCCGCGCTGCTTGGTACGCCGATCGCGACAAACTCGCGCGATGCGGAGTTCACCCAAGGGCTTTTGGGCCATGCGCACAATTCCTACTATCAGTTCTCCGGGCATCTGGATTGGGATCTGGGTAGCAACCTCAAGGCGACTTACATTGCAGCGATCGCCAAGCAGAAGCTGGATTACAACCAGGATCTCGACGGAACTACGGCGCAGGTCGTCGATGTTAACCTGTTCGGCAACGTCAAGACCTTTAACCAGGAAGTTCGCCTGGCCTATGACAGCGAACGCTTCCACGGCATCGTCGGTGCGACGTACGACAATGTCCGTACCTCGCAGAACAACTATTTTCACCTGAATGACTATTCGGCCAACGACGGACTGATCCTGCTGACGCTGAACAATTACACCTCGAAGCAGCACAGCTACGGCATCTTCGGCAACGGCGAGTACAAGCTGACGCCGAACTTCACCGTGCAGGGTGGCATCCGCTACACTGACAACCGGCAGAGCGCGACCTACTGCTACAATGATCCGGCGAGCGACGTCGGTCAGGGCGCGGCGACGCTGTTTGGTTCGGCATTGAACAGCGTACCGATCCACATCGCACCGGGCCAATGCTTCCCGACTTCCGGCAGCCTGCTCACCGGCAACGCCAAGTCGACGCTCGACCCGGTGCACGGCAAGCTCAACGAGAACAATATCTCCTACCGCATTGGCGCGAACTACAAGTTCGACGGTGGAACGCTGCTGTATGCGACGGTCAGCCAGGGCTACAAGGCAGGCATCTTCTCGGCGATCGGCGCGTCGAGCACGTCACAGTACACGCCTGCCAAGCAGGAAAAGGTGATCGCCTACGAAGCGGGCTTCAAGGCGCCGCTGTTCGACCATAAGCTTCAGGTCAACGGCGCCGGCTTCTACTATGATTATTCGAACAAGCAGGTCCGCGGACGCGAACAGGACGCAATTTTCGGTCTTCTCGAAAAACTGCTCAACATCCCCAAATCCTACATCTGGGGCCTGGAGGGCGAAATCGTCGCGCGGCCGAGCCACGATCTGACCGTCTCGTTGAGCGGTACCTATCTGAACAGCAAGGTGACGAAGAACTATTCGGCGACCCCGGATGGTTTGCCCGTCTACAACGCCGAGGGGTATACCGGTAACTTCAAGGGCTCCGAACTACCCTATACGCCCAAGTTCAGCGGCACGATCGACGCCCAGCAGGATTTCCCGCTCGGTGACAGCCTGAAGGGCTTCGTCGGTGGCTCGGTGACATACCAGGGCAAGGAGAACACCACGTTCCACACAGGCGTGCTTCGTGCGGACGACTTCTTCATCAAGGGTTACGCTCTGGTCGACGCGCGGATCGGCGTGACCGATGCGGACGGCCATTGGCGGGTATCGGCATATGCCCGCAACCTGACCGGCAAGACCTACACCACGGCCGTGTCGACTTATCTGGACACGCTGATCCGCTACCGCGGCAAGCCTTCGGTGTACGGCCTGTCGGCATCGTACAACTTCTAACCTCTCCCCCCTCTGGCGCGACGGTCCGCCGTCGCGCCATTTTTTAATACGCGGGCTCACATGACCGAACCTATCGTCACAGCGCAGACCGAGGCGCTGATCGCCGAGTTTGTGCGGTCAGGCCTGCGCGAACTGCACGTTCGCAGTGGCGATCTCGAGATACATCTTTCGAACGATGCGTCGAGCGCGTCGCGAGCAATCCAGCAACAGGCTCTCCCAGCGTCGTCATCGTCGGCTGCGGCCGCTGCAACGTCGGCACCAGCGGCTTCTGCGCCGCCGCGCGCCAAACCGGCCGCCGATCTGCCGCCTGGCGCAATCATCGTTCGCGCTCCCAATATCGGGACGTTCTACGGCGCGCCCAAGCCGGGCGCCGCTGCCTATGTGAGCGTCGGATCGACGATAGCCATCGGCGCCGAACTCTGTCTGATCGAGGTGATGAAATTGTTCACTGCCGTGCGTGCCGAGGTCGCGGGCAGGATCGCGGCGATCCTCGCTACTGACGGCGAGATGGTCGAGGCCGGTCAGCCGCTCTTTGCGATCGTGAACGACTGATGCCGATCAAGCGGCTCTTCATCGCAAATCGCGGCGAGATCGCGCTTCGCATCGTGCGCGCCGCCCAAGCCCTCGGCGTCGAAACAGTCGTTGCTGTCTCGGACGCAGACCGGGATAGCGCCGCCGCAAGGCTCGCGGATCGCTCGATCGTGCTCGGCCCGGCGGCGGCGGCGCGGAGCTATCTCGATCCGCGGCTGGTGGTCCATGCTGCCAAGGAAAGCGGCTGCGACGGACTGCATCCGGGCTACGGCTTCTTGTCCGAACGCGCGATCCTGCCGACCTTGTGCGCGGAACATGGCATCGCCTTCGTTGGGCCGGAGCCCGACGTGATCGACGCGCTGGGCGACAAACTCCGCGCCCGCGCGATGGCCAAGGCGGCGGGCGTGCCACTGGTGCCCGGCAGCGAGAGCATCGCGACCGCGGCGGATGCGCGCCGAGAGGGGGATCGGATCGGTTATCCTGTCCTGCTCAAGGCGTCGGCCGGCGGCGGCGGTCGCGGCATGGTGATCGCCAACAGCGGCGACGAGGCCGAAGCCGGCTTCCATCGCGCATCGGCCGAGGCCGTTGCTGCATTCGGCGACGGCACCCTATTCATGGAACGCTTCGTTCCCGAGGCGCGCCACGTCGAGGTGCAGCTGATGGGCGACGGCAAGGGCCAGGTCCTGCACTTCGGCGAACGCGATTGTTCGGTGCAACGGCGCTACCAGAAGCTGGTCGAGGAGGCGCCGTGCGCGGCCATGCCCGATCATCTCCGCAAGCAACTCCATGCATCTGCCGTGGCGCTGGCGGCGAGCGTCAATTACCGCAACGCCGGCACCGCCGAGTTCCTGTTCGATGTGAAGCGGCAGGAATTCTACTTCATCGAAGTGAATGCTCGCATTCAGGTAGAGCATCCGGTGAGCGAGATGATCTCGGGCTTCGATCTCGTCCAGGAGCAGATCCGCATTGCCGGCGGCGCTGGCCTCTCAGTGACGCAGGATCAGATCAAGCTTTCCGGCCACGCCATCGAATGCCGGATCAACGCTGAGGATGTCGCGCGCGATTTCCTGCCGACACCGGGCCGCATCACCCGCTGGCAACCGCCCGAGGGTGACGGCGTGCGGCTCGACAGCCACATGTCGCAAGGCGCGATGATCCCACCCTTCTATGACAGCATGATCGGCAAGTTGATCGTGCATGGCGCAACCCGCGCCGATGCAATCGAACGCCTGTCGAGCGCCCTCGATGCCTTCGCCATCGAAGGCGTGCCGACCACGATCGATCTGCATCGTGAGATCGTGGCGCATCCCGATTTCATCGAGAATCGGATACACACCCGTTGGCTGGAACAGGTCCTGCTTCCCGCGCGCGCGGCGAGGGCGGCATGAGCGACCCGATGATGCGCGCCGTCGAAGACGCGCGGGCTCTACTCGCTTCGCTGCGGGCGAGCGGATGGCAGGACGTCCATGTTGCATCCGGCGGCATCGAAATCTTCATCGCTCGGGATGGTGGCCGGGCCAACCCTATGCGCAAAGCCGCTGCTCGGCCCGCTGGCATGGCCGAAACAGCCGTGCCAATGGACGAGATTGTGACGGCTCCTCATGTCGCAACTGTCGTGAACGTCGTTCCGATTGGGACAGCGGTTCAAGCGGGCGACCGCATCGCGAGCATCCGGGTTCTCGATGAGGAGGAGGCGGTTGCTGCACCGCGCGCCGGCTCGATCACGGCGATCCACGCCGAAGCAGGGACCTTGGTTGAGTTCAAGGGAGCGATCCTCAGCCTACGTGTAGCTGGATGACGTGCGCAGTGCGCGGATGGTCTCCGTAGGAACAAGGTGGCGCGGGTGGAGGTGTCTCCGGCGGACGATTCGCCCTTGCGGTCCGGATGTTCGACGTCCGAGTGCGGCATCATGATCGTGTCGTGGATAAAGCTGCCGACCAAGTCGCAACTCATCGCTTGTGCCGAGACTAACCTCGGCAACTCCTCGGCGGCGCAGCGTCGATCGGGCGAAGCCGGTGAGCAGGGCTTAGTTTCACGGTCAGACCATACAGGCGAAAGTGCGTCGTTGCTTGATCGGGCATGGTGAGTCAGTCTCACTTATGCCTGTCAGCCGCACCGACCTCGCCGACTTCAATTACTTCCTGGCAATCGCGCGGCATCGGAGCTTCCGCAAGGCGGGGCTCGAACTCGGCGTCAGCGCCTCGGCGCTGAGCCACGCGCTCAAGGGGCTGGAGACGCGGCTCGGCATCCGCCTCCTCAACCGCACCAACCGCAGCGTCACGCTGACCGCTGCTGGCGAGGAGTTCCGGAGCGCGATCAGCGATCCGTTCGATGTCATCGGCCAGGCGGTGGACCAGCTCAATCGCCATCGCAATGCACCCACCGGCCGCATCCGTATCAACGTGCCGAGCGATGCGGCGGGCCTGCTGCTGGGTCCGGTGCTACCGGCCTTCGTGGAACGCTACCCGGATATCGAGCTGGATATCGCCGTCAGCAACCACCTCGTCGATGTGACCGACGGTGGTTTCGATGCTGGCATCCGTTATGGCGGCACCGTGCCCGAGGACATGATCGCACAGCGTCTCTCGGCCGACATCCGATGGGTCGTTGTCGGGACGCCCAGCTACTTCGATCGGTTCGGCGTGCCGACCAATCCCGAGGACCTAAAAAGCCATCGCTGCCTGCGATTCAGACTGGGCGATGACAGTGTTTACCGATGGGAGTTCGAGCGCGACGAGGAGGAGCGTCAGATCGCGGTGCCGGGCTCGCTCACCTTTGACGACAGCCGCGGGATCATCGCGGCGCTGCTCGGCGGCGTCGGCCTGATGTACGCGCCGGAGCCGCTGGTCGCGTCACTGGTGGCAGACGGGCGGGTGCGTGCGGTGCTGGCGGATTGGGCACCGATGGGGCCGGGCTTCCACGCCTATTATTCCAGTCGCCGCCAGTTGCCGACCGGCTTGCGGCTGCTGATCGACCTCATCCGCGAGATGAAGCCGCTCGGGCTGTAGGTTTCCGGTAGTGACAGTGAGCGATGTTCACCGTCGCATGGATCCAGAGCGGGGTAATCCGAAGCCGTCCGAAGCGTTATCTCCGCATCGACGGCCCGTGCGCCGGCATCAATCCTGAGGACACGACATGAACCCCACCTACGACTTCACCGGCCGCGTCGCGCTCGTTACCGGCGCCAGCCAGGGCATCGGCCTGGCGACCGCTCGCCTGTTCGCCGAAAACGGTGCATCGGTGGCCCTGTCCGATCGCAACGAGACGGAGCTGGTCAAGGCCGTCGCTGAGCTGAAGGCGGCCGGCCACACTGTGATCGGAGTTCCTTGCGACGTGTCGGTCGAGGCTGAGGCCAAGGCGCTCGTGGAGCGGATCGTTGCCGAGTTCGGCCGCCTCGACATGGCCTATAACAATGCAGGGGTCGTCGGCCCCTGGGGTCCGATCACCGAGGAAACGGAGGAGGGCTTCGACGCCGTCAACGCGATCAACCTCAAGGGCGTCTGGACCTGCATGAAGCATGAGCTTCTTCAGATGGACAAGCAGGGCGGCGGCGCGATCGTCAACTGCTCGTCGCTCGGCGGCTTGGTCGGCCTTCCAGATCGCGCCGCCTATCATGGATCGAAGCACGGCGTCCTGGGTCTGACGAAATGCGCGGCGCTTGATTTTGCGACCAGGAACATCCGTGTGAACGCGGTCTGCCCAGGCACCATTGAGACGCCGATGTCATCCGACATCGACAAGGCCGCGCTCGACGTGATCCTGCGCGACCAATCCATCGGTCGGTTCGGTCGCGCGGACGAAGTCGCTGCGGCGGTGGTATGGCTGTGCAGCGATGCCGCCAGCTTCGTGCTCGGCGTCGCGCTGCCGGTCGACGGCGGCTACACTGTTCACTGAATCGATGCCGCTCGAGACTACCTGTCTTGAAAAGAGTGTTCGCGGAAGCCGCCGTTCGAGACGTTCGCAATGAAGGAAAGAAACGATGAAGCTGATGCGCGCCGGGTCGCAGCCCTCCCAGAAGGGACCGGAGGATTATTTCACCGGCACCGTACGGATCGATCCGCTCAACAGTCCGCCCGAACCCGCTCGGGCAGCGAGCGCCTATGTGACATTTGAGCCGGGCGCGCGTTCGGCATGGCACACCCATCCGTTAGGCCAGACGCTGATCGTCACCGCTGGATGTGGATGGACGCAATGCGAAGGCGAGCCGATCGTCGAGATCAGGGCGGGTGACGTCATATGGTGCCCGCCAGGCCACAAGCACTGGCACGGCGCCACGCCGACCACAGCGATGACGCACCTCGCCATTACCGAAGCATTGGACGGCCAAAACGTCGTCTGGATGGAGAAGGTGACGGACGAGCAGTATCAGCCTGTCGGCAACTGATACCGCAGAAGCTGGTACCGGACCCGCATCTCCCTGTAGCCGACATGAAGCTAGCCAAAAGGTAGCGGCAATCTTCCCGTGGACAGGCAGACTTGGGTCATGTTGCTTGGTCTGTCATGCTGACGTGATCAGCAACGATGACTCGTTTGAGAGCTCATGGGGTGCGGCGGGATGCAGGGCAGAACCTTGTGCCCCGCCGCGGTTTGAGCCTTCGTCAGGTGGGCGCAACCTCCACGGCCAACGTCGGCGCGGGCGCAGGCGCCGCCTCTTTCAAGAAGGCGAGCAGATCGGCGTTGACCCGATCCGGGTCGGTGATCGCGATCCCGTGGTTGCCGCCCGGATAGACGATCAGCCGCGCGTTCGGGATGATCTCGGCCGCACGCCGTCCGCCGGCGTCAATCGGCACGATCTGATCGTCGTCGCCATGAATCACCAGCGTCGGTACATCGATGCGCTTCGCATCCTCGGTATAATCGAGTTCCCAGCTATAGGATGTCTCGTATTCCGCGAGCAGGCCTCCCTGCAGACCCTGGAACCAGAACAGGTCGCGCATCCCTTGCGTCACTTTGGAGCCCTCGCGATTGGCGCTGAAGAAGGGCGTCGCGACCTCCTTGAAGAATTGCGACCGATTGGCGAGCGTGCCGGCCCGGATATGATCGATCCCTTCGATGGGAACACCGGCCGGGTTGTCGGGTGCTTGCAGCATCCTTGGCACGATCGAATCCAGCAGCACCACCTTGGCGACGCGACCGGTGCCGTGGCGGCCGATGTAGCGCGCGACCTCGCCGCCGCCGGTAGAATGGCCGACCAGGACGACCTGCTCGAGATCGAGATGTTCGATCAGGCCGGCGAGATCGTCCGCCCAGGTGTCGACGTCGTTACCATAATCAGGCTGGTCGGAGCGGCCGTTGCCACGCCGATCATGGGCAATGGTGCGGAACCCGTGCGCGCGAAGAAACATCATCTGCCCCTCCCAGGCGTCACCTGTGAGCGGCCAGCCATGGCTGAAGAGGACTGGCTGACCCTTGCCCCAGTCGCGATAATAGATCTGTGTTCCGTCATGCGTGGTGTGCATCGGCATTTCACGTCTCCTTGCGAAAGTCACGCGGGCACGCGCCGCCACGGGGCGTTAGCTAAGGTAACAACGGCGAGGACATCGATGATCGAGACTCGCATCGCGGACGGCGCGCCGGTTTACCACGAGATCGACGCCTCTGTGCGAAGAATCTACCCAGGGTATGATCCACCAAGCCAGCGAACCGCGGCAGAGGTGAGCGCCGCGGTCTTCGGCTCCGAGACAATTACTACCAGGCGTTTGAATGCTCGGACCACCGACTACTTGATCGAACGGCGCTTATCCGAAGGCTAAGCCCGGCCCTGTTAAGTTGCCGGAAGTCGCCAAGAAGTCGTGGTTCGCTCAGAGATAGATGCCGATATGGCTGCCCGCACGCCTCCTTCTGATCGACATCGTCAATGCCACAGCCAAAAAGAAGCGACTCGACAAGCAGAGGACGTCGTTCGCCATCTGTGATCATCGTGATGATGTCGCGGCCTATCTTGGAAGGCGTCTCAGGGGAGGCTCGCCGGCGAGCTATCCAGCGGTGCGTGTTTCGACTTGCCTGTGGTACGTCTAGCGTAGCCGATCACCGCCACGGGGGGGGGGGGGAATAGTGCAGCCGAAATGCAATGGTAGCCGCGCCGGAGGCAACTACGGGGCCATCACCGGCCCGAAAGGATCCTGTTCCTTAGCGAGCGCATTGCGGAATGCGTTATCCCCCAAGGTGCAATTGGCAGCCGAGGAGGAGCCGCCAATCGGCGTCAGCTCCCGCAAACGGCCGCACAAGCGACTTTGCTGCCGTCGCATCGATATCGAGCTTTGCGATGTTGGTTCGAACACCCACGAAACCGGATGCCAGACTGTAGTCGGCCGCAACATATGGACTGCGCTCGTGCTGGCGGAGGGTGGCACCATCTACGCCACTGTATAGCTCTACACGCTTGGCCTCGTTCTGTGAGTGCCCCATCCAGGCGACCTCGACGCTTCCTTCGACGCCACTGTCTCCGCCGATGATCGACTCATCAAACGCGCGTCCAAAGGGCATGCCGCCTGCCGTGATGCTCTCAGCACTGACCAATCTGTCGCCAGATAGCTGCGCCTGTCCGCGGAGCCTCGTGACGAACCGGCGTCCCAAGACCTTATCAATGCCAAAGCTGGCATTTAGCTTGGTAAACTGGGTCTGGCCTGAAATCCTGTTTGTCTGCGCACCATCGATATTCAAACCTCGCGACAGGCTTAGATTGAAAGACGTTGCGAGCCGATCGGAGCTGCTCGAATAGCTCATGCCTAAGCGAACTGCGCGGGTTCGATCCAACAGTAGCGGCTCGCCATAATAGCTCAAGCGACTGCTGGTACGATTAAAGCTCAAGGTGGGTAGGAGGGTGCGCGCACTCTCAAGAATAAGAGGATAACTCAAGGTGAGATCTTGCGCGTTAACAGTGCCTTCTAGCTGGAGCGCCGCGACTCTCGTGGTACCATGAGTGAAGGAGCCAGTAGCTGCCAGCCCGTCACGGCCGATTGGGAGAGCATAGCTGGCAGATAACGCTCTATACGCGCTTGTCCCCAAAGAAGCATATGCCGCTACGTTCAACTGGTCACCACCCGTCAGAATGTTGCCGAGCGAACCGACACCTCCAAGCCTCGTGCGGCCAAGGACCCGGTTGCCGTAATTGTTCAGACTTAAAGCAATGGTCGGAGGTTTTCGCTTGATCGTAAGATTGACCGCCAGTGCATCGGGCTTTTGCCCCCTCGTCATGTCTGCAGTGACGACAAAGCCAGGCGTCGCAGCGATTAATTGCAATGTTCGCTGCAACGTTACCTTCCTGAGAGGCGTCTCTTCACGCAGACCTTCGGCTAGCTCACGGATACGGCTTGCGCCTTTAGCGCTGGTTTCACCAGATACTGTGATCGTCTCTACATACCCCTCTCGTATCTCGACGTGCAGAACACCAGTCGCTTGCGTTACTCCTATCGTATAAACCGCTATCCCGCTGCCGGCGTAGATCCCGTCAAGCTGATCGGCGAGACTTTTTACGACTGGCTCGGTCTCAGGCCTTCCAACATATGATGAAATAACGGGGTCAATAGCTGCCCGGATGCTTGATCCTGTCACGACGATGTTCGGTATCGGCGGTACAGTAGCAGCGTTGGCATGTGCCAGCGACGGTACTAGTGCCAGCAGGAGGGCCAGGAAGAGGCTGGGCGAACCTATTAGTGCCGCTGTCATAACAGACCCTCGGCAAGAAGGGGACTGGCTCGCGCCAGCCCCCATTCAAGTTATTTGACGAGAGCCGAGGTAACCCCTTGGACAGCGGGACTTACGACGGCGGCGTACAGCGGCTTGCCGTTCGGCTTCACGAGTGGAGTGTCGACGCCAGCAACCTTCTCGGTGCCGAGGAGCCGAACGCTGGTGCCCGGACCGGTTGTACCGTACGACTTCGAGAGAACGCTTACGCCAACGGCAACATTGCGGTCAGCGTTGCCGATCAATGCCGGACCGTTACCGACTTGGACTCGGATCGGTGCGCCGGAGAGAAATGATCCATCGGGCGCGAGTTGGGCGTCTGCGGGGCCGACACCGAAGGCGCCAGCGGCGAGCGAAATCAGTGACATCTTAACGAGCGTTGAAGTAGTCATGGCTTTCATCTCCCTTGTTGGGAACATGAAAACTGCGCTGCCGGTTAAGAGTTTCCAATATCTTATGGAGAATACCATTCTAACCATGATCATTAGTATTTCTGGAAGACGCTACGGCGCTAAGCGCACCTTTTCTCAGCAACAGAATGGTTAAAGCTAGGTTGATAATTAATATAAGCTGGTCGCCCATGTTCGGCGATTACATGCTTGCCAGCCCATATCGTTCATCAGGCTGTCGCCACCGGCAAATAGGTTACTTGAGCAGCAAGCCCAAATCGTCAGCCTATATCGGTGCTTCAAGTTCCTGAAGCCGTAGACCGGCCGACAGGCTGACTGGGTGGCGCGCCACGCAGTCATGAGCGAACCGGTCTCAGGTCTTAATTCCCTACATAATACCGGTTTTAGCGAAACCTACCACTATGCGTCATGGGTATTTGCCATTTACGACCGTTTATTCAGATGCTTACGGGGACTAAATCGACGGAGGCGCGTAGGGAAACGGTCTTCGCTTTGTAGGGAACTGCCACTCACGGTTAGGCTTCGTGAGCTCTTGTTTAGGCACCCCGAGCCGCAGGGGTGGGGGGCTTTCGCCCGCCCGCACATCGTGCCAGCGTCGGTTTCATGAGCAAACCAAAACAGGATACGGGCTGTCCCGTAGGTCGCGGTAGGGGGCGTCCGCCTAAGTGGAGCGAGGAAACCAGCGTCGAGCTCGTTGGATTGATGTGCGCGGTCCTCAACAGCGGCATGAATACGCGCGAGGCCGCTCTGACCTACGCCAACCTACTCGCGCCGAAACAGGACAAAGAGCACAAGCACGCGTTCGATCGCCGTATCAAAGTTGCCGCCAAAAACATCGAGCGGCGCTACCGAGAAGCGAAAGGCACGCTCTTCCGACCTTGGTCGAACGATCCCACCGTAAAAGCTTATGGCGTGAAGAAGGGAGCTATATCGGCTTCGTGCGCCACTCCGGCATCCACCTTCGGGCCTCGCTTGTTTATGGGATTTCCTCTGCGACTGCCGATCGGGCTCATGCCGCGAGATCCGCCTCAGCGAGGCCGGCCCAGAGAAAATAGCCGCCGGACAACATAAGCCCTTTTTCCGCCGAATTATTCCGTTCCATTGAGTCGTCCTCATTGTGAATCGGAGGATAAACGTGTCGGAGATCATCGGAAGACAATCCCAAAGCCCGTGGCTTGGTCATAATGGATCATCGCTGGAATCGGTCGAAGTCGCCCAGCTGAGATACAAGCCCCTCGACGCCAGCCGACGCTCGAAAGCTGACGTGAGACGGGCGAAGCCCTTCGTTGCGCGGCATCCGGATCGTGCCCTGCCCATCGTTGTGGGTAAGAACAACGAAGTCCTCTGTGGCGCAATCTTTGTCGAAGCTGCACGCGAGGAGGGAATTTCGCGGCTGCGGGTTGTTCGGCAAAGCGATCTGAGTGAGGAAGAGGAGCTTCTCTATTCCACTGCGAGCAACAAGTTGCTTAGCATCGTCGCATGGGATGGGGAGGCGATGGAGCTCGCCGTCCGAAACCTAGAAGACCATTTCGATGATTTCGGCGCAGAACTGATCGGCTTCGCACCTGGCGAGCTCGACCACATCATCGGGTTGGCAAGTTCAGGTAGTGGTGAGGATAACGTCGCCGATCCGACAGCGCACTGCGTGTCGAAGCTGGGCTCGATCTACCGCCTCGACAATCACCTCGTGGTTTGTGGGGACGCCACGCTTGCCGCGACGTTCTCCAGTTTCAGCGGTACTGAGCTTGCGACCGCCGCGATTTGCGACCCGCCTTTCGGCTGCAGGATCGACGGGTTCGTCAGCAAACGCGGCAAGCACAAGGATTTCGTTCAGGCGGCCGGAGAGATGAGCGAGGAGGAACTTCGCACATTCTTCCAAAACTTCTGCAAGGCGCTCCGCCCGACCCTGGCGCCGGGAGCGCTGGTGTACCTGTTTATCGACTGGCGCAGCCTTTCGCTGCTGCTGGCCGTGGGAGAGGAGGTGTTCGGGAAGCTGATCAACTTCTGCGTCTGGGCCAAGGATCGCGCCGGCATGGGCAGCTTCTATCGATCCCAGCACGAGCTGGTCCTGGTGTTCGCCGTGCTGGGGGCGAAGCACCGCAACAATATCGAACTCGGTCGGCACGGGCGAGACCGTTCGAACCTCTGGTCTTACCCTAGCGCAGCGTCGAGCCGCAACGGTCGAGAACGGGACATGCTCAAACATCATCCGACACCCAAGACCGTCGAGATGATTGCCGATGCGATGCTCGATTGCTCATCGCGCGGTGAGATCATCATCGATGCCTTCCTGGGCTCGGGCAGCAGCCTCATTGCGGCAGAGCGCACCAGTCGGATCTGCCGCGGCGTGGAGCTTGACCCTCATTATGTCGATCTTACGATTCGTCGGTGGCAGGACTGGACTGGCAAGGAAGCTGTCGATGTCGCCACGGGAAGGACGTTCAACGAGCTCGAGCGAGAAGTTCTCGCGGGAGGCGCGTCATGAGCAACGGCAGCGACGATAACGGTTACGAGGTCGGCTATGGCAAGCCACCTAAACGAAGCCAGTTTCCGCCCGGCGTCTCCGGTAACAAGGGGCGTCGAAAGAAACAGTCGGAATCCCAGAAGGCCATGGTTGCCCGCATCCGTGATGAAATCGTGGAGATCGGGGGCCAGAAAATGGACAAGCTAGAGATCGCCATACGCAGCGTCTTCAACACGACCATCAAAGGCGGCAAGCCGAGAGATCTCAAGATCTTGTTCGAGATGCTCGAAAAGTACGGCGCCCTCTCGGAAACTGACCTGCGTGCTGAGCATGAAGCTAACGCGGCCAAAGCGGCGAAAAGAATCCTCAGCTTTTTCAACCACGCGCTCGACATCGATCCCGCGGACGCGGAAGCGGTCGAGCGCGATAACCTCGAGGAGGCGCGCATCATTCTGGCCTGCCCGACATGCGGACCGACAATGAAGGAGCGTTGGAAGGACCCGATCCGCGAAGCACGGAGGAAACGATACGGCAGCAGCGGCCTGCAGAAGCAAGTCGATGATCTGTTCATGGTGAAGAAAAGCTAGCGGGATGATCGGATTAGTGAAGCTTTAGAAGCTTCAAATATGAGCGGGCGAAGCGGAAGGTGGATCCTGAACTCTCAGCAACAGCTTCGCCACGACGCTGGCCAGTTGATTGTCATAGGAGCGCCGCGACATCTGATGCAGTCTCTCGATGATCCAGTCCGGTCCGTGGAGGAACCAGCCCTGCGCTTCCAGCCACGGGCTGAGGCGCTCGGCGTTGTGCCTGGTGATGTGACCGCAGACCATGCCGAGGCGGGGGGCAACGCTGACGATCGAGCCGCTCGTTGCAAGCTGTTCGCCCAGGCGTTGCAACACCACGTCACGCAGCGACGCATCGACGAACATCTTGTAACGATGGCTATTGCGACCGCCGTCGATCAAGTCGCGAGCATGGACGCCGCCGGAGTCGAAGTAGCTCTTGCATTCGATCGCAAGCAGCTCGGAGGTGGCAGCCTTATAGGCGACCAGGTCAATCTCGGGCCGCGGCATGGAAGGGTTGCCGAGCGCGCGCTTGTCGTCGACGTCCAGATTTACTTTGAAGCCTTGGTGCACCCAGTAACCGTCGGCACGCAGGATCTCGGCGACGAGCTCCTCGAATGCGTCCATCAGTGCGCTGCGCCACACGTATGTTCGACCCGCGCCAGCGCAGGCGCAATCTCGGTCAGGTCGAACTCTGCATCTTGGGTCGATTGGCTCGATGACATCCGCACCACGAGACGCTTGGCGGCCGCAAGCTGCATCATCAGCTTGAGAGCGCCTTTCGTAGTGAACTTGCCCGCGGCCGTTTGATTGCCGGATAGATCCCAAAAGTTCACGGCAATCGGCGCGGCATCTAATCGCCACAGAACCATCGTCTGCGGACCGGCATCTAATCCGTCGCTGTCGTGATTGAGCACCTGCGGCCAGCTGACAAACATCGCCATCGCACCGTCGCTGCAGCGGAGTATCAGCGATGCCGTCTCGGGTGCGCCGATCATGTTGATCAAGGGGTGGATCGATTGCAGCACCGCTGCGGTTGTTGTGGCCCCGGTCAAAGCGGCGGTGGTGTCGTCAACCTCCCAGGCCGCCGAACCGAGAGGCGATGTTGATTGTGCCGCCGAAACTGAAGCTACCGTGTTGATTGTAGTCGCAGCCGCTGCCCTCGAAAACGGGCTGGTGCTGAGCGCGAGTGCCAGCGCGGCCGCTCGAATGTGACCATCTCGCGTGGGGTATATTCGCATTGTCGCAGCCTCCCGTTGAGGTGCGCCGCGCTCGCCGTCGGCTCTCGTCGCACCTATGTCCTCTCGGGGCGACGGCCTGAGCCGGATGTTAGTAACCTGCGATCACAGGCGCATGCGCCTTTACCGGCAAGCCGGCTGGACATGCGCGCATGCCACCCGGCCCCAGCGCGAGCTGTGACCGAGATGATCGCGGGGTTACTAAGCCCCACCTCCGAGTGTCGCGGAGGCAGGGGCAGATTGCTCGCTTCGCTGCCGCAGGCAAGTCGAATGTGCGTTGCCGGCATGAACTTGGAACGGAAAGCCGGAGCGTTGGACTGGATGTCTGGGCTCCGGCTTCCCATAGACAGTGATGGCGCGGACAACGCTTTTTCAAATCAACGGCCCCCGGCGACGCCGCACACGCAAAGCATCGGCGCACGCCGTCAACGCGGAGGACCAAGCATGCCATTTGACCTCAGGCTTCACTACGTGCCGATCAACGGCGGAGCGCCGTGGACAATGGAAGGGCCTGGCTGGCTCAGCAACGCACCATTGCCCTTCGACAAAGCGTGCGTCCGCGAACTTGTCGACAACAGCCTTGGCCGCGACCGGTATATGCCAGTCTCCGCTGAAGAGCTACTTGCCTGGACGGGCAAGGTGATGGTGGAAACGCCAAGCGAGAAGCGTGGCGAGGTTTATGGATCGCGCTACGACGAGTTCATGGGTCACGTCGGGAAGGCGTCAGCCAGCAGCATGTACCTTCTGCATTGGTACGAGTGGGAATCCGGCATGAACTAAGTCGCTGCGTCCGCTCGGAGGTTTAAGGCAGACCGATATTGGCCTGGCATTTTAGGCGCACCGATCTGAATTGGCGTCCGCGCTACGTTTGGGTCCTAACATAAGAAATGATGTCGCGAGACTAGTGGATCCTCCAGCAGATCGAGTATTTGGGAACTAGAGGCCTTACTCTCTTTCTCAGTTCTGTACTGCTTCAGTATCAGCATCTCTACGGCTCGGCGCGGAGATCGTCATGTACGCATGTCGAACTGCTCGCTACGTTCGACGGGACGCTTGTGTCGCGCCCACCTGCCCGTTAATTAAGCTGCAAGGATAAACAGACGGGGGGCGGAGCATGACCGACTTTGCGGGCGGGCCGAACAACGATGTGTTCAACGGCGGCAGCGGCAACGATACCGCTGATGGCAATGGCGGTGATGATCAACTGCACGGTTTCGGCGGGGACGACGTCCTGAGCGGCGGCGACGGCAAGGACATCATCACTGGTGGGAGCGGCAATGATACGCTCTACAGCGGCGACGTGACGCCTCCGTTCAGCTTTCCCTATTACGGCAGTCCAGCGGCGCCGCCCCTACTAGACACCGGCAGCGACCATGACGTCCTGGATGGTGGGGATGGCGACGACACAATTTTCGCTGGTTACGGCGACGATGTAAATGGCGGTGCGGACGGTTCAGAAGGCGACCGGCTCTTCATCAGTTTCATGGGCGCTACTTCCGGTGTGACCGCCGACTTCACCCAGCCCTCGTTGTCCATCGGGGGTGGGACGATCACCAACATAGAGCATGTCAGTTGGGTGCAAGGGAGCAACTTCAATGACGTCATTAAGCTCTACGACAACGGAAATGGCTACGGTGACGAAGGTCCTGTCTACGGAATGGGTGGCGACGACACCATCACCGGCGACTATTTCACTGCCCTGATTGACGGCGGCGTCGGAAACGATGTGCTGGATGGACGAAACAGCCAGTATCTACAGGAGGTAGATGGGGGTGATGGGAACGATACTATCTACACCAACGCCAACACGTTCGCCATCGCGAACGGAGGTGACGGCGATGACCTGATTTATTCTAGTGGCGAGACCCACGGTGGGGCGGGCAATGACACAATCGTTCTGCAGGCAACCTACTACTCAGGCAACGTGTATGGCGATGCCGGTAATGACAAGATCACAGCGGCGGACACTGGGAACTCGATCTTTGGAGGCTCCGGTTCGGATACTTTATCTGGTGGGCAAGGCAACGACGTGCTGGGTTCCGCCGACGGCCCGGTGTATTCCGACGAACCACCATATAATCTACCCGCGCCGGACGCAGGGCGAGAGCATGATGTTCTGAAAGGTAATGCGGGAGACGATTACCTATCGATCGGATACGGCGATACCGCAGATGGTGGCACTGGCACAAATCAGCTGGCGTTGTCGCTGCTCGGCTCGCTAAGCGGCGTCACAATTAGCACCGCCGACCTGATTGGCGACGGACCGCATATGATAAACGGCGGTACTATCTCCAACATTCAATCGGTGGCGATGCTCTGGGGCTCGAAGTACGGCGACACGATTACGGCCGCCGATCAAGACGATGCGATCAGCCTCTATGGCGAGGCCGGAAATGACATAATCAACGGTTCGGATGGTCAGGACCTCATCCATGGTGGTGCGGGCGCCGACAACATCCGTGCAGGCGGTGGCGATGACACGATTTACATCGACACCGCGACCGATGTTGTTGCCGGAGAACTTATCGACGGTGGGAGCGGCACTGATACACTTCGTGTGGCGCCTCAGATTACAGCAGATATATCGGGCGCAACCCTGGTCGGGATCGAAAGCATCGATGCTACTAATTCGCAAGAAGTCGATGTCACCAAGTCGCAGCTGAGCGGTGTGAAAGAAATCAGCGGCAGGTTTCGTTTCACCGATGGAGGCGTGGTCAACCTTGGGAAGGTTGAAGGTGCCGGCAGTGTGTATTTCGACCTTTCGGCGGCAGGCAACACGATCAACCTCAGCCAATTTAAAACAGACGCGTTCTTTTCTGTTTTCGGTGGCGACGGCAACGACATGGTGACGGCGTCTGATGAGATTAGTGGTTATTACTATGGCGGCGGGGGCAACGATGTCCTCACAGGTGGAACACTTTCAGATACTTTTTACGGAGGGGACGGCAACGACCGACTGGATGGCGGTGCTGGAGCAGACGTACTGGCAGGCGGCCTCGGTGACGACATCTACTTTGTCGATGACGCCAACGACCAGGTTTCGGAAGATGACGGGGGAGGTACTGACACCGTCTTTTCCTCGGTCAACTATACGCTTCAGTACAATGTGGAGAATTTGACCCTGACTGGCGCCGGTAAGAATGCGACGGGTAATGATCTCGATAACGTGATTACTGGCAACGCTAACGCGAACATCCTCAATGGTCTCGATGGTAACGATACCTTAGATGGTGGAGTTGGCGCGGACTCGCTGCATGGCGGTGCCGGCGACGACACTTATTATGTCGACAACGTGCATGACAGCATTACTGAACTCGCCGAGAGCGGCACCGACAGCGTGCACGCGACGGTGACCTTCACGCTGAACTCCAACGTCGAGAACCTGACGCTCTCCGGCAGCGCCGACATCAACGGCGCCGGCAACGCCTTAGCCAACAACCTCTACGGCAACAGCGGCGACAACATCCTCAACGGCGGCGCCGGTGCCGACACGATGCGCGGCGGTGCCGGCGACGATACCTACATCGTTGACAATTCAGGCGACCTTGTCGGCGAGAATGCCAACAGCGGCACCGACAGGGTAGAGAGCGCAGTCAGCTACACGCTCGGCGCTAATATCGAGAACCTGCGGATGACCGGCAGCACAAGCGTGGCTGCCACCGGCAACACGCTCGCCAACATCCTAATCGGCAACAGCGGCAACAATCTCATCGACGGCAAGACGGGGAGTGACACGCTGTCCGGCGGAGCGGGCAAGGACACGTTCCTGTTCGACACGGCGCTCGGCGCAACCAACATCGACACGATTACAGACTTCAGCGTCGGCCAAGACATGATCAACCTCGATCGCACGATCTTCAAGACGATAGGCGCGGATGGAGCGCTTGCCGCCGGCGCCTTCTACGCCGGCGCCGCCGCGCACGATGCCGACGACAGGCTCATCTACGATCCGGGGACCGGCAACCTGTTCTACGATGCCGACGGCAGCGGCAGCGGCAAGGCCGTGCAGTTCGCGACGCTCGCCAAGAACCTCAACCTCACCAGCAACAGCTTCACCATCTCAGGATGAGGAGGATTGCTGAGCGACAATGGTATTCGCTGGCCCGCTCGGAAGCAAATACGACCCGTGCAGGTGCGGCAGTCTTCGTCCACATCAAGGTATCCAGGACGACTTGCTCAAGAGCATCTCTCCCGGCTTCGTTCCCCCTTCCGTTATTGATTATCGCGATTGCTCAGGTGTGCTGAACTTCGATCACGAGCAAGTCGCGCGAACAGCCTAAACGTTGCCACCGGTCGCTGCGTGCCATAATACTACGCAGAATTGAATTTTGCGGTCGTTGGAAGCGCAGGGCCGTGGCTGGGGGGCTGATACATGGGTACGATCACGTTTACGTCAGGCGGCGACTTTGATCCGAACAGCGCGCAGCAGACATCTGTGTCCAATGGGCCAGGTCAGGACGACATTCAGGAGCTCGATTACTTTAACACCGCTAACGGGTTGGATCTGTATGCATTCGACGACACCCAGAACACGGGCGGGTTCGTCGAGGACACCAACGGCAATCCGGTAACCATAAATAGCGGGATCGAGGCCGACTTCCGCGATAACAGGGCAAGCGTCTACCTGACCGGCGGCAACCGGGGCGATCTGCTTATTGGAGGCGCCGGAGATGACCAACTGACAGGCGGCGGCGGCAACGACACCTTGGTCGGTGGAGCCGGAGCCGACACTCTTTTCGGTGGCTCCGGCAGCAACACGGCAAGCTACGTCACGGCTGCGGCAAGCGTTGTCGCCAGTCTTGACAGTTCGTATGTGAATACGGGCGATGCAGCTGGCGACGTGTTCTTCGGTATCGAGAACCTTGCCGGAAGCGATTACGATGACACTCTAGTTGGTGACGCAAACAATAATGCGCTTAGCGGCGGCGGCGGGAATGATACACTGATAGGTGGTGCCGGGGCAGACGCATTTGACGGCGGCGATGGCACGAATACCGTAAGCTATGCCACTGCCACGACGGGCGTCAGTGCAAGCCTGGCTGACCGCATTGTCCCAGAAGTCACCGCGAGCTCGGGTCTTCAGACTAGCATCTCGGCCCCGCAGGATGACGCAACTGGCGACACTTTCGTCAATATCCAGAACCTCACCGGCAGCGACTACGATGATACTCTAACCGGTGACGCGAACAGCAACGTTCTCAGCGGCGGCGGCGGCAATGATCTGCTGATCGGCGGCGGTGGCGGTGACAGCTTCGACGGCGGCGATGGTGTCAACACCGTTAGCTATCAAGGTAGCAATGGAGTGTATGTATCTTTGGACCCGGAAGGGTCAGAATCTGGGACAGATACATTCACAAACATCCAGAACCTAATCGGGAGTTCCAATGGCGACGTCCTCACCGGCTCCTCCGGCGATAATGTGATTGAGGGAGGTATGGGCGACGACCTTATGATAGGCGACGGTGGCAACGACACCCTCAGCTACGAGCATTCTGGTTCGGCCGTAACAGTGGACCTCCATGGGTCGGCCAGTGGCGGTGACGCGGAGGGCGATAGTTTTCAAGGGTTCAATAACCTTATCGGATCGGCATATGACGACACGCTGACTGCAAGTAGTAGTGGCAGCGTGCTCGACGGTCGTAGCGGCGCGGACACAATGATCGGGGGTGCTGGTGATGACACGTTCATTGTCGACGATGCTGGTGATACCGTGTTCGAGAATGCTGGTGCAGGCACCGATCTCGTCCAGTCGTCGGTCAGCTTCACGCTCGGCGCGAATGTTGAAGACCTGACGCTTACTGGCAACCGCGATCTCAGCGGCACCGGCAATGCGCTTGCCAACGTGGTGACGGGCAACGCCGCCAGCAATGTCCTCGACGGCGGCACGGGCGTAGATACGCTAAAAGGCGGCACCGGAGACGATACCTATATCGTTGACGATCTTAACGACACTGTTATCGAAAAAGCCGGCGAGGGCATTGACCTCGTCAAGTCGTCAGTGAGCTATACATTGGGCTCCAATGTCGAAAACCTGACATTGATCGGCAGTGCGATTGCTGCAACTGGTAACGACCTAGCCAACGTTCTCACTGGCACCGGTGATAATAACATTCTTGACGGCGGGGCAGGCGCTGATTTGATGATCGGCGGCGCGGGCGATGATCTCTATACCGTTGACAACACCGGCGATAAAGTGATCGAGGCTGGCACCGGCGGAGGAAACGACACCATCTATTCGTCGGTTAGCTATAGTCTTACGGGTCAATACGTTGAAACGCTCAGCCTTATCTATAGCGACAACCTTAACATCAACGCTACGGGCAACAGTCAAGTCAATACGCTGAACGGCAATGGCGGGAACAACATCCTCAACGGTGCAGCCGGCGCCGACACTATGGCGGGCAGCGCTGGCAATGACACTTATATCGTTGATAACATCGGCGACGTTGTGACCGAGTTCGCTGGTGAAGGTACGGACACCGTCAAATCATCGGTCAGCTACACGTTGTCGAGCAATGTTGAAAATCTGACGCTTACAGGGACAGTCGGACTCGCTGGGACGGGCAACGACCTCGATAACGTCATGACTGGCACCGCCAGTGACGATTTGCTGAACGGCGAAGGTGGTGCGGACAGGATGAGCGGCGGCCTTGGCAATGACCAGTATTCCGTCGACAACGTCGGCGACAAGGTTATCGAGGCGAGCAATGGCGGCAGCGATACAGTCCGTGCAGTCGTCAATTACAGTCTTACCGGCCAATATGTTGAAACGCTCCAGCTTCTTGGGAACGCAAACCTAACGGGAACCGGAAACAGCCAGGCCAATACGCTTACCGGCAATTTAGGTAACAACGTTTTGAATGGCGGGCTGGGCAATGATGTGCTGAGGGGCGACGAAGGCGCTGACACTTTCCTATTCAACACCGCTGTCGGCGCCAACAATGTCGATACCATCGCCGACTTCACCGTCGGCGACGACATGATCCGCCTCGATCGCTCGATCTTCTCAACGATTGCTGCCAAAGGTGCTCTAACAAGTGATGCGTTCGAGGTTGGCACCGATGCTACCAGTGCCAGCACCCGCATCATCTACGATCCAGGCACAGGCGACCTGTTCTACGATGCAGACGGAAGTGGATCGGGACAGAGGGTGCAATTCGCCACCTTGAGCACCAATCTGGCCCTAACCAGCAGTAGCTTCAACGTGACTGGAAACGCGCCTCCAGCATAGCGCAGACTGGCTGGTCGCGAACGTCGGCGAACGCTCCGATTGTACTGCCTATCCTGCAGAGCGGCATCGAACCTTACTGCTGCGTCCGCGCCGTGCGCTGCTTTAGGCAGGCGCCTGCCTCTTCGTACTGGCGACGCGGCGGCTGCAGGTAGTTGACGTTCCCCCTGTTTTTTCATCCAGTTTGAGTGAGAGTTTTCCGGCCCTGTAGAGCCTTTGGGCAAGGAGCTGGACATGAAGAAAACGAGGTACACGGACGAGCAGATATCGTTCGCGTTGAAGCAGGCGGAGACTGGTACGCCTGTGGCGGAAGTGATCCGTCGGATGGGGATATCGGAGCAGACGTTTTACCGCTGGAAGAAGGTGTACGGCGGACTGGGCGTGGGCGAGCTGCGGCGGTTGAAGCTGCTCGAGGAGGAGAACCGCAAGCTCAAGCAGCTGGTCGCGGACCTGAGCCTCGACAAGCATATCCTGCAGGATGTTCTGTCAAAAAAGCTCTGACGCCTGGACGGCGGCGCGAGGTTGTCGCGCACGTTCAGGCGTCCCACGGTGTCAGCGAACGGCGCAGCTGTCTGGTGCTGGGCGTCGATCGGTCGTCGGTGCGATATCAGTCGCATCGACCCGGCCAGGCGCCTCTGATGCTGCGCATCCGTGATCTTGCGGCGACGCGGACGCGGTATGGCTATTTCAGGATCTACATCCTGCTGCGCAGGGAAGGATGGCTTGTGAACCACAAGCGGGTGTACCGGCTTTACCGGGATGATGGACTGAGCCTTCGGCTCAAGCGGCCCCGACGCAACGTGAGCGCCGCCAACCGCGACCGGCAGCCAGCGGCCTCGGCGGCGAACGAGATGTGGTCGATGGACTTCGTCTCGGACGCGCTGTTCGACGGCCGGCGGCTACGCGCGCTCACGGTTGTGGACGCGTTCACCCGGGAGGCACTGGCGATCGACGTCGATCAGGGCATCAAGGGCGAGCAGGTGGTCGAAGCGATGACGCGGATCGCGCTGTCGCGTGGTGCGCCCCGGACCATCCGGGTCGATAACGGCCCCGAGTTCATCTCGAAGGCGCTTGACCGGTGGGCATACGAGAACGGCGTCACGCTCGACTTCAGCCGGCTGGGCAAGCCGACCGACAATGCGTTCGTAGAATCGTTCAACGGTCGCCTGCGGGACGAATGCCTGAACACCCACTGGTTCCTGTCGCTGGAGGACGCCAGAGCCAAGATCGACGCTTGGCGACGAGACTATAACGAGAGCCGTCCTCACACGTCACTTGGCTGGCTGACGCCGATCGAATATGCTGCTGCCGCGGCCAAGATCGCGGCCGAATGAACGCCGGAAACTCTCCCTCAGCCTGGATGAGAAACCGGGGGACCCTCAAGGCTACGATGCACTAACAATCAAACTGGACCACTCGGTGGGGGCCGATCAGTGCTGTGGATTCAAACGCCTTTAATCAAAGGCGGGACAGGGTGGCGCTCCATCCGCGTTCTCAACGCGTTTCCTACATCGATCCAGGTGATCCCGCTGTCGCCACCGACATCCCTGTCGGCTGATTGGCTGAGCGTGACCGCCAATGCCCTGTCGCCGAACGTCTCCACCAGCGATGTCGCCATGGCTTCGATCCGACCGATCCGGTCGTCAGCATCTGCTCGGAAAACATGACGGGGAAACTCTTTCAAGCGCTACTCCGGCAACCATTCGCAGTAGGAATGTTGCTTACAAGCTACGAAGGCTGTTCATAGCTGGATGCATCGCTGCTGCTGCGTTCGCTGAGGCATTCACGGTCGAGGCGATGCGGGCTGCTGCGTGTTGTGGATGAAAAAGGATATGGTTTCGTCGAGCACCGGCGCCTTGCTGCGGAACGGTTTGGCCACCGCCATGATCAGATCATTGTGGCTGAGGCCGGGGTACTCCCGAAGGATCGTCGTTGTATTGCCGAGCACATGCTCGCGGTCGGCGAGTGCCACCGAATTGCGTGGCTTCACTTCGGTGTCGGCCGTGCCCGTTCCGAGCCACAACGGCGGCGAGTCCTTGCGCGCGAAGGTGATCGGCTGGGTTTGAAGGGGATCGGCTGCATTACTCATCGCTGCCACCGCGCGTGGCGAGTCCCATGGGTAGAAGTCATAGGGGCCGGCAAGCCCCGCCGCAGCTCTAACGACCTTGGGGTCGACGCCGGCCGCCGTTAGGTAGCGGCGATCGAGCGCCAGCATGACCGCGATATACGCTCCGGCTGAGTGGCCAGCCAACACGATCCGGTCGGGATCGCCGCCATAAGTGGAAATGTTGTCGTGCGTCCAGCGTACCGCAGCTGCACCATCCTGAACGAAGGCTGGAAACCGGACGTTCGGCACCTTGCGATAGTCTGCGAGGACGACGACGAAGCCACGTGCCGCATAAGCCTTGCCGACGAAACCATAATCCTGGCGGCGCCCTTTCACCCAGGCACCGCCATAAAAGAAGATCAGGACCGGCTTGCGTACGCTGCGCGAGGTAGGGTCCGACCAGATGTCGAGCTTGCCGGCATCGCCGGCTTCAAACCGGATCGCGGTACCGATTCGTTCGGTGCCTTGGTCGCCGGGCCAAAAGTCGTTGAGGACATCTAGAGATTTAGGAGGCGATAGGAGGTACAGAATACCCGCTGCCGCCAGCAACATGACGGGTACTAGCGCAACCAGTCCCAAGAGCCGGCTTGGCATCTACTTCGCAGGCAAGGCGCGGATCGCGCCGATATGGCGCTCGACAATCCGATGGGTTTCAGCTCCAAAGTCGCGGAACGCCTTGCTGCCGCCCGATATAGCTTCCCTGGCGAACGCTGCGCCATCGGCATCGTGTAGGCTCGCCATGTCATTGAGGTACGCTACGTCGAAATCAGAACCGGAGAGGCTGGAGAGACGGCTCAGCTTGCTCGTGAAGTCGCTATTCAGGACTGACGCGATCGCGATGCCTTCGTCCTTCGCGGTGGCCTTCAGCTTGTCGCCGACGAGTATATGATCATGCACTTCGGCAGCTGCGAAGTCCCTTAGATCGATCGTACTCGCCTTTTGTGCCGCGAGCTTGCCGGCTTCGACCTCGAACATGCCGCCCTGCGACACCTTCGCCACGAACGCGCGGTCGCCTGCTGTCGGAGTCGTGGCGATTGCCACGCCGCCTACAACGGAGATCGCGATAAGAAGAACAGCGGTCGCAAGCTTCATGACAATAGCCCATCCATATCGAGATGAGGCGCCAACGCATGACAGTACAGCTCGGCGCCGCGAATGCTTCTGACTGAGCACCTGAATGACCAACCCAAAGCCGGGTTTGCAGATGCCGACTTTGCGCTTCTGCGCCGGTGAGATCGTTGTCCATGTTACCGCCGCTACGGCGCATCTGCTGAACGAGAATAACACCCGGCACCGGTTCCAAAGCGGACGGTCGCAAATCCACCAAGCCAAGGCGTTCCGGGTCGTCCGGCTCGATGAATCAGCCTGACAGCGGTCCGACCGTTGCTGGCGGGAAAGCGGTCCAGCAGGAGCCGCCCACAAGCAGACGTTCCGCACCTAAACCAAACCGAGGACGGGCCACGCTTAAGCGTCAAGAATGCATTGACTGATTTCCGTCAGTAATGCATTGACCCATCGTCAGGGCTCGCTTGACGGAGATGTTCAATGCAAATCGCCCAGCAACAACGAATTAGAGAAAAAACAGGAGCTATCGTTCTCGACTGGGCAGCAAGCCGCCAGCCGCCGTTCACTGGGGAAACTGCCGAAGGCTTTGTTGAGGCCATCACGGTAGCACATTTAGTCGCGGACGAGGGCAGGCTTACCTTGAGTCGGTGGATCGACGGCGCGCGGCGAACAGGCCTCAGTTGGACGGAGATCGGGAAAGCCCTTGGAATATCCAAGCAAGCCGCTCAGCAGCGTTTCAGATCGAGTGAGATAGGTGACGATCTGGCAAGTGCCGAAGGCGAAGAGATCATTCGTCTCGGAGCCACCGCCTTTAACGAGATGAGCATCCTAAGGGAGGAGGGAAGAAAGGGACGCGAGCTAATCCGGACTGGCGCGCTCACGCTCGTTTTCCGTTCGACCGCCGCCACATGGGAGTACCGACGGAGGATTGGCGCAGCCTCGGTGCCAGGTGAGATGAAGAAAGCCGGGTGGGTGCACGTGTCCAGCTGGCTGCCCTTCCAATATTATAAGCGTGAAACGCCGGCAGAGTGACCGGAGACGCCCCAATTATCGCTGTTCATACTGATTTGGTTTCGCCGGTAAGCCGACATTGCGTCCCCTGGTTTCCGCCTGCATTATCCGGGAGTGAAGGGAACCAAGGCATCCATCTGGCTCGCAGTCGTTGCGGCTGTTTCGGCTCCGGCCACGCCAGCCACCCTGACGGTGCCGTTCGACTTTTCTAGGAATGAGATTGGCGTCGATGTCACGCTCAATGGCACGCAACTCTATGCCATCTTTGATACTGGCGTTGACCCTTCGGTTATAGATTTGGGCCGGGCCGAGGAGCTCGGCTTGAATATTGATCGGAAGGAAGGGGGCGAGGCCAGCGGTTTCGGGAGCGGCAAAGGCGCGGATATCTATCCAGCGACCATTGCCGGGCTCAAGATCCATGGACGGCGTTTTAGGCGCTTCGATGCCTTAGCATCCAACATGACCGCGCTCTCCGAACATTATGGGCGAAGACTTGATGCGGTGCTCGGGTATAGCTTTCTTTCGGACAAAGCCGTTCTGATCGACTACCCGCATCAAACACTAAGTATTCTCGCGAACTCCCACGAGGCGAAACTGCTGGTTCGAACATGTCGGACCCGTTGGACAACGCCACTGACCACGTCTGACAGTTTTCCGATCATTCCCAACTTTCGCGTCGGTAACGCCACAGGTTCGATCAGCCTCGATACGGGCTCGAACGGAGGCATTGGGCTATTTGCGGGGGCGCTGGCCCTACCGGGGGTCCGAGCTTCGATGGTGGAGAAGGGTACAGTGATCCATAGCGGTGCGCGCGGGGACTCGAAGGCCAGCAGCTATTCTCTCACTGTACCCGTGGGCTTTGGCCCTTTCACCTTACCAGCAGGTCAGGTGGCCACCGTTCATAGCGGACAGAGTCCTGCCGATGGCCGTATTGCGAACGTTGGCAACACGCTTTTTGCAGCGATGAGGATCAAGATGCTGCTAGACTATCGTGGCAGGACCATAACGTTCTATGGGGCATGCCGATAACCAACTGCTTGACCAATTTCTCGCCGCGAAGCGGCCGTACCGCTCACCACCATTCTCAGCGGTCCATGGTACGATCGGCGCGATGGTCGAGCTGTTGGGCGGTACGCGCATAATGCCTAGCCGTACCTAGTGAAGCCGCGTTTACCGAAGAACGCCATTGACCTTCAGGCGGCACGAAAGCACCGTATCAAAGATGTTTGACGTTCGAGAAGACGACCTTTCCGGCACGCAAACTCGCCACTTGCTTTCGCTGCATCTGGCGGGGATGCAAGCCAGCTCGCCGCCTAACGCCGTCTTCGCTCTTGATCTTTCCGGCCTTGAAGTTCCTGAAGTAACCGTTTGGAGCGCATGGCGGGAAAGTCGCATCGCCAGCATTGGCGCGCTCAAGATGCTCGACGACTCCGTCGCCGAGGTGAAATCGATGCGAACCCACCCGGACTTCCTCCGGATGGGCGCGGCAATGGCCGTGCTCGATCGGATCATCGCGGTCGCTTCCGCGAGGAGCATTGACCGGCTCAGCCTCGAAACGGGCAGCGGTCTGCCATTCGAGCCGGCCCTTACAATGTATCGGCAACGTGGTTTCACCAACGGCGCGCCTTTTGGAGGCTATGTCCCGAGTGGCTTCAACCAGTTCCTCCATCTCGATCTACGGGGGTCATAACGATCGCCACCGTTGCAGCGAGCCTTTACGCATGGAGGAGACAATGCTGTCGCACCTTACGGTAGGTGTTACCAACATCGAGCGTGCGTGCCGCTTCTACGGTCCAATCCTAGCGGTGCTCGGTCTCGTCCCGAGGTTTGCAGAAGATCGGTGGGCTGGGTGGCAACCTTCAGCCGGCGGCCGGCCCCTCTTCATTGTTACCCAACCGTTTGATGATGCACCTCCTTCGGCGGGGAACGGTCAGATGATTGCACTTGCTGCAGACTCGCGCGCACTCGTCGATAAATGCTATGCCATGGCGCTTGATCTAGGGGGGAACGATGAGGGTGGCCCGGGGCTCCGCACGCGCTATCATGCGAACTTCTACGGTGCCTATTTCCGTGATCCGGACGGAAACAAGCTGTGCGTCTGCTGCCATCGATTCGAATGAGAGTGCCCGTCTTCCCGAAAGCCGATGCAAGCTCCCTTCCACCGCCCTGATTAGGACCGCTGCTTGCTTCGGCAGCTATAGCCATCCAGCTACCGGTGAGCTGCCAGTCCGTTGACCACCACGTTGCGCCGTTCCGAGCATCCTATGCCGTGCCGATCGCCGCGAAGCCGCCGATCCGCTGCTGTCGATCAAATCAGTCGGACGGCAGTCGCCCAGTTGTTGCCGTTTCGGTTTATGATAGCATCGATGCCCGATAGGGGGACCAGCTTGATATGAGTTCGGTATTAGTCCGGTATAACAAGGCCAGGGCGGTTGGTGCGCTCGTCCTTCCTGTCCTCGCGATCTGCCTATTTTTCGGGCCTGATCTTGTAGGCGGACTAACCTTCCAATCAAATCGAGTAATACTTGCGGACGGCCTGATGCTGTTTGGCCTTATCTGGTGGACCTACTCTCTTGTGCCCGGAGCTATAACGGCACTTCGATACAAGTGTGAACAGGTTTGTCTATCGGGAGAAGTGCTTCGTTTGCCTGATGGGGGCGAGGTTCGTGCTTCTGATATTAATCGGGTGTTTGTTCAAACGCGGTTTCTAAGGCATCCGATTGTTATGATCCTCACCGCTCACGACTCGCACTGTGTAGCTACTGCTTATCAGACGTTCGGAGAGCGTCGCTCGGCGGAATGGGTTTCCGACCAAATATTAAAATGGAGAGGATCGTCTCGCGTCGCCCCGAATGTCCGCTCTCCACCATCGAGTGCCGTTCCGATCGCGGCTCGTCGATGATACGTCCCCTTTGCGGTCGTCCGATGTCGGGGCGGAGAGCAGCTGGGCGGCAGTCGCCCAGTTGCGGACATTGCGGCGCGGTGCGTCGCCGCTCTGAGTAACTCGTGAAACGAAAAACATCCTACTGCGTGCTGCTCGGCTTGGCACTTGCCTTTCTAGCGCAGGCGACCTTTTTTGTAATCACGCAGCGAAGAGTTCGTGTGTCAAGTAAACCCGAGCGGGTCTACATCTATGAGGGCGATATAATTCTGGCGATGCCGCCAAAGAGCGCGGACGAAGCATCCCGAACAGTCATGCGCGATCGGGAAGTGTGCCGCTACTGGAACGGTTTTCGCCTTGAGAGTGTGGAATTGCCGCCGGGAAACTGCCCTCTGCTGACGCCGGGCTCCCTATGACCGCTCTCCACCACCCCGTGCCGTTCCAAACACCGTAGCGCCGTTCGATCCGCCCGAAAGCGGAAGGTCGGGTCGCGGGCGCCGAAGCTGCCGCGCCGTTGCCGCCCCAGAAGCGGACGCTCGTCCGATGAACTAACGGGCTGTCGCTAGAGCCTGCTTTAGGTCCGCAATGAGATCATCAACGTGTTCGAGACCGATCGACAGCCGCAGAAGGCTCTCCGACGCCATCGTCTCCGGCCCTTCGACGGAGGCGCGATGCTCGACCAGGCTGTGGTTGCCGCCAAGACTGGTGGCGCGTGTGAAGATGTTGAGGGCCGCCGCCACACTCATTGCTTCGGCCCTGCCGCCTTGCACCTCGAACGAGATCATTCCGCCAAAGGCCCGCATCTGCCGCGCAGCGACTGCGTGTGCAGGATGAGACGAGAGACCGGGGTAATGTACCGCCGTCACGACCGGGTGCGCTTCTAAGAAGTGCGCGATGAGGAGGGCGTTCGAGCAATGCACGGTCATCCGCGCCGACAGGGTTCCGGCGCCGCGTAGCGCAAGCCAGCAGTCGAAGGGTGACGGCACAGCGCCGCGATGGCGGACAATGGCCCGAAGTTCGTCGAGGTGCGGCCCCTGTTCGCGCACCACCACCACGCCGCACATGACGTCGCTATGGCCCCCGACGTACTTCGTGAGTGAATGCGCAACGAGATCAGCGCCGAGTTGGAGCGGGCGTTGCATCAGGGGAGTAGCCCAAGTGTTGTCCACTCCCAATGCCGCCCCATGGACCCGTGCGATCGAGGCCAATCCATCAAGGTCCACTATGCCAACGAGCGGGTTTGAGGGCGTCTCCGCCCAGATGATCCCTGGCTTGCGCGCTCGGCACGCGTTCTCGACCGCGTTCAGGTCGGTCATGTCCACCGAGATCACGTCCAACTTCCGGCCGAACTCGGTATCGGTCAGGAGGGAGCGGATGCCGAAGTACATGTCCGCCGGCAGCATGACAGCTCCGGGATGTTCGATCGCGAGCGCCTCGAGCGCCGCTGCGATGGCGGCCATCCCCGACGGGTAGGCAACGGCAGCACACCCGCCCTCGAGTTGCGCCATACACTCCTCCAGCGCCTGTCGGTTCGGGTTGTCGTCCCGAACGTATTCGAAGCCGCGGGCAAAGCCGCCATCAGCGTCACGCTCGAAGGTGGTGGACAGCACGAGTGGCGGCGAGATTGCGCCGGTGGTTGGATCGACGCGCCGTCCGGCATGAACTGCGATGGTATCGATGTGCATGATGGTCGCTCCTTTCAGCGGGGGGCTCAAGCGGGCGTGGCGAGCTTCATCAGCGCTACGCCGGCGATGATGAGCAGGGCTGCGGCAGCGCGCAATGTAGTCAAAGGCTCGTGCAGGAAGACGATTCCGACTAGGAACGCGCCGATCGCGCCGATGCCTGTCCAGGCCGTGTAGGCAGTGCCGAGCGGCAGTAGCCGCATTGCCCAAGCGAGCAGCCCAAAGCTGATCAGCATGCCGACGATGGTAAGGGCGCTGGGGCCTGGACGAGTGAAGCCGTCTGACTGCTTCATGGCAGTGGCCCAGACGACCTCGAACGCACCAGCGATCACGAGCACAAACCACGCCACAGCAGCCTCCTTTAAGAGCTGCCGGGCCGTCCCGGACTTGAAACCCTGAGGGGCGGGAACGTGGTCACCGCGGAAGACTCGATAGCAGCGCCATGTCGTGACTTCAACGTCCGCTTCCCACCACGTATTGTTGTTCCGGGTTCGCAGACTCGCCCGATTGCGCCGAAACTGGACCGGAGGTTTCTGGCGAGGGTGCAGGTGGCGCACAAAGAAGCAGCGCTCGAGCAGCCCTCATTGACGCCGCTCCTCCCTTGTCTACATCGTCCCGCCCGCCGGTGGCTTGGCATCTATTCCAAGGTGACCGCCGGATTGAACCTGAGGGGGCGGGCTGTCGGGGCAAGGTTGGCGCCAGTGTATCTGTAAGGTGATCCGCGAACTCACACAGAACTTCCCTCGCAACGCGAGGAACTTTGATCATGCGCTACACGACCACTATCCGCCCGGTCCTTCTGGCGGGTGCCGCCACTGTTGCTTTTACCACCGCGATGTTTTCCGCGAGTTCCGCGCTAGCCGATGCGTGCATCCTCGACGCCAACCATAATGGGGCGTCGGACGCGAGCGACAACACTGAGACCGCCGCCCCGGGCGACAACAGCGCTATCGCATGCGGTTATGGCGCAACGACCGGTAGCTATGGCGACGCCTATGGTGAAAGGGCAGCTGCCACCGGCAACACGAGCGTCGCCATTGGCTCGCAAAGCACCGCAAGCGGCGACTACAGTACTGCGATCGGCGGTCTGAACGTAGCTAGTGGGCAATACAGCACGGCAAGCGGGTACGAAAGCAACGCTTCGGGTATGTATAGCGCTGCAAGCGGGTACTACAGTTATGCCACAGGCATCGACAGCACCGCGACAGGATCTTACAGCTCTGCAAATGGCGCTAATAGCACCGCCACCGGTTTCGGAAGTTACGCCTATGGCGCGAACAGCACGGCCACCGGATACGACAGCAGCGCTACAGGCAACAACAGCACGGCTACCGGCTACGGTGCTTACGCTAGCGGCCTGAATGACACTTCGACTGGCTAACAGTTACGCCGCCGGCACTAGTAGCACAGCCACCGGCGTGTTAGCGAAGCAGAAGGTAGCAACAGTTCAGCCTATGGGGTCAACAGCCGAGCTGCTGGAAGCGGTGACGTTGCCTTGGGCGGAGAGGCAACCACCCTCGTCAGCAGCGGCAGCCAGACCAACGGCAACATCGCCATCGGCAGTTCCACGGGCATCGTTTCGGGCAGCACCGACACACCGACCACCGCCACTGGCGGCAACAGCATTGCGCTCGGCACGGGGGCACAGGCGATAGGTTCCAAGACCGAGGCGATGGGCTATCTTGCCAGGGCGAACGGCGCCCAGGCGACTGCGATCGGCTCTACGGCCAACGCAGCGGGAACCAACAGCAGCGCGTTTGGCTATGCAGCATATGCGGCCGGCGTCAACGCAACCGCACTGAGTATATCATCGAAGGCATCGGGCTACGGAGCGAGTGCGATCGGTCAGTTGTCGAGTGCCGCCGGTTCTGCTGCGGTCGCGGTGGGTACATCGGCTTCTGCATCGGGGAGCTCGGCGAGCGCATTCGGTTCCTCGGCGAGCGCCAGCGGATCGAAGGCGACCGCTCTTGGAACGAGCGCCCAGGCAACCTACGCGAACTCGACAGCGGTAGGTACCGGCGCCGCGACTACGAAGGCCAATCAGGTGACGCTTGGCGGGACGGGTTCGTCGGTCCGGGTCGGCGACATCGCTGCATCGACCGCAGCGCAGACGGAAACGGTGAAGGCGGTGACGGTCGACTCGAACGGCACGCTGGGCGAGCAGAACGTCGCCTCGGCCGCAGCGTTGGAACGGGTTCAGAGCAACATGGTAAGCGCGCTGGTGGCGTCGGACGATCAGTTCGATCAGGTGTCCAGCCGGGTCGACGATCTGGAAGGCCGGGTCGACGATCTCGACCAGAGGCTCGATGCCACCAACAGGCGGGTCGATACGGTCAACCGGCATGCCAATGGCGGTGTCGCAGCCGCAATCGCGCTCGGCGGGACGATGATCGTGCCCGACAGCAAGGTCTCGCTCAACTTCAACCTCGCTACGCACCGCGGCGAGCAAGGCTATGCCGGCACCATCGCGGCCGCCGTCTCGCACAAGGTCTATGTCTCGGGCGGCTATGTCGGATCCTCCGTCAAGGGCTCGGCCGGAGCACGCGTGGGGATAGCCATCGGATTGTGAGGCGGCTGACCTGATCAGATTACCTGATCGGAACGGCAAACACGACGCCTGTGAACGGAAGCCGGCAATCGCTGGCTTCCGTCTTGCTATAGCGAGCTATGGATGTTCATGGCCGCCAGGGTCAGGTAGGCGGCCTATGCCTTTGTTGGGTGGCTTTAAGGGGGTAGAGTTGAGGCAACCGAGGATCAGTGCGAGGGCTCTGCATGAGCGGGCTGGTGCTGTCGACGCGGTGACCGAGGCCGGCGCCTTGTTCCACAAACGGGTTGCGGCTGCCATAGCCGACATTTCGCCGAGGCTAATCGACCGAGACAGGACGGCCGATCAGCGTCGCTCCGATCGACTCGTTCTGCTGGAGCTTGAGCGCCTCGACCGGGAAGCGAAGAGAGGTGCTCCTGTTCATTGGATCACGGTGTGGAAGCCGCCCGTGTTCAGCAAAGCCTGGTTCAAGGGTCTGTTTGCGAGGGGTAGGCGCGAATGACGGCGCCGCGCTGCTACGGGCGACGGTTCGACCTTCTGCTCTGAACCCCAACATCTCGATCGAGCTGCGGCTACTGGTTGCTGACCCATGAGCGGCTTCGCCACGAGCCGAGGATCAGAACAGTGATCGACGGTCTCGCCCAAAGACTGAAGCAACTTACGAAGTTAAGTGCTTGGTCAAGAGACATGCCGTTCTGCGCGAACCTCGCGCGAGCATAGCCGAACCATGCTTCGATGTCCCAAATTTCGATGTGACTTCGGATCAACAGCTGGAGTAAGATTGTATACGTTGAACAAACATCCTAAAGGCGGCAATTCCCATGGAGAACCGCCTCAACATGACCGACGACACCAGCGCCGATCTCATCGCTTTGACCGCCGACATCGTGTCCGCTCATATCAGCCACAACAATATATCGGCCGCTGATCTACCTGGACTGATCGCATCCGTGCACGCCGCATTGGTAAAGACTGGATCGCCTGTTGAACCAGAGCCTGTCGCCCTGCAGCCCGCCGTGCCGATCCGCTCCTCGATCAAGCACGACTACATCGTCTGCCTCGAAGACGGCAAGAAGCTGAAGATGCTCAAGCGCTATCTGCGCACCAACTACGACATGACGCCGGAGGAGTATCGCAGCAAGTGGGGTCTTCCTCGCGACTACCCGATGGTCGCGCCCGACTATGCCGATCAGCGCCGGACGCTGGCGACATCGATCGGGCTTGGCCGCAAGAAGGCGGCCGAGGCAGTGGACGCTGTTGCAGAGACTGTCGCGGCACCCGTCAAGAAGGCCGGCAAGGCGATTTCTGCGGCTGCGGCGAAGGCCCAGGCTCAGGCTCATCTCGGATCGTCAAAGGATGCTCCCAAGCCAGCAGCCAAGCGGGGCCGTCCTCCAAAGCCGAAGGCGGACGCTGCAGCGGAAGCGGCTCCGGGAGCTGCTCCGGAAGCACCGCCTGAAGCATGATCGATCGGGCGCCCGGAGGCAGTGCTCCAGGCGTTTGGTTCTGATCTACCGCGGAGATGATCGATCTGCCTCGTTGGAACGCGCCTGAACAGCGTTTGGCCGTATCAACGCACGAAGCGGCCACCCCTTTTTCAACCCCTTAACTTCCACTTGCCGGGCCAGGGATCGGTTCAGTGATTACTATCAGCGAGCACCCCGGACGTACTCCGGGATGCTCGCCTCAATGGATACAGAGTAGATCAGAAGCGCACGCCGAAGCCGGCAAGCGCTTGCATCCGGTTGAGGCGGACACGGGTGCTCCCGGTATCGACGAACCCGTCGTCGCTGAAGTCGTAGCTCTGTCGATAGGATTTCAGCTTGGTGTAATCATACTCGATCTTCACATAGGCATGCTGGTTCAGCGCGATCTCGGCGCCTGCGCCTGCTCGCCAACCATTGCGATTAAGGTGCGCCGAACCGACCTCGTCATCAAAGCCGTCGGCACCTTCCAGGTTGAAGCGCGTGCGAACATAGCCGCCCTTGGCGTAGAGCAGCACCGACGGTGCCAGTTTGATGCCTACCCGGGCACCGCCGGCGATCTCGTGATCGATCTTCAGGCAATCATTGACTGAACCGAAGCCGACATCGGCAGCCTCGATGTCGCCTTCATCGCTCTCGCAGACCTTGGTCGTCGGCAAGGCGAAGCTGCCGAACGCGCCGACGACCAGCCGGTCGCCGATCGCGAAGTCGTAGCCGATCTCGGCGCCGGCGATGCCGCCCGTCCTGTGCTTCCTGTATGTCTCGGTGGTTGTCGTAGTCGCACCGACAGCAGCGGCCTCGACCGCACCAAGATCGAATTCGTTGCTGAAGGTTTCGCTGTCGCGCTCATGCACCGACAGGCGATCGGCGCCGCCGAACACCTCCACACGCGGACCCGTGAAGGTCGACGACGCGGCCGAGGCGGCAACGGGAACAGCAGCGGCTACCGCTACTGCACTTAGAAGAAGACGAGTATTCATTATAAGTTTCCCCATAGTCATTCCCTGGTGGGATCAAATTTACAGTTGCAATAGATTCTTGGTTCAGTCGTATTCGATATTATTCTGATGATGTTGATTTGGGGCTGCTGAATTGATCTCCTTTATCTTTGATCATGCTCTGATCGACGCATCATCCATCAACCCGGTCTGGCTTCCCGGACCGTCTGACGTCGAAATCCCTTTCGCGATCGAAGACCCGCCACTTGCCGGCTCCGTCCTTGATCAGCGGACCGTCACAACGGGTGCACGAAGATCGCCAGTCGATGCCGTCGTGCCAGGCACGCGTCGGATCTCTGCGATGCCCAAACACTCCGCACCAAAAAGCCATAGTTCCCCCGAAGCCCCAACAGACGGGCTCAGCGCTTCAGGAAGAGTAATCGTGAGCGACGGATAGAACCTGCCACTGCACCAAAGATATTTCTTCGGATCGGATCGTTGGTGCCCGGCACAAAGGCACGTTTCGGAAGAGACAGGAACTATGCTTCCGATCGATCACCGTAGACGCACGGGTGCTGGCCAACTATTAATGGAGCAGGTGCAGACTAGTCTAAGCCTCCGACGGCCATCACAGCCACCTCCGTCCACCGGATGCAACCGACGCCGGCGAAGCGTGAACGTCCAAAGCCATAAACATTCTTGTATTCGTCTGCGCTTGATGCACAACGCTTAGAAGCAGAATGTCTGGTGGAAAGCGGCCCGTCTACTTTGGGGCGCTCTAATGGCGGAAGCCGACCTTCGTTCATCCCAGCGCGGGACGGCAGCTATGCGCCTCAGTTTCGGCCATCCGAGCTCGCGCCGATCGACCTTCAAAGCCGCCGCTTACTATTCTGGCGTTCCCGCTCGTGACGCGCGCATTAGCGGGGTATTGATCAATCCAGGGGCTTGGGGTTCTTCTTCGACACTTCAGACTTCTATGATGTTGCCGGATCGCTTGTCACGCCCATGCTCGGCCTGCCGCCTCCATTCACGGTTCGGCCGTCTTTGCTCGGCAGTAGCGCTATTCGGTCTATCCTATCTATCTCGCGTGGGGAATGCACAGTCTTAAACGGTTTCCGACGATCGCTTGCCGCTTTAATCAAAGACGGCGATTCAAGATCATCTTACATATCACGCGCTTCGCGGCGCTGATGTCAATCGATGACCAGGCCCTACGCTGCGGATCTACCAAAATATTTGTATTGTAATAATAATCCTCAATAGATTACTTGTTGAACACTGACGAAGACGCAGCGTAGTATCATTGCTGACGGCGGAGTTGCCGCTATGCGCGCACGAAACTGTCTGTTAAAGAGTCCGTTGGCAGGAGATGGCGAATGCGCACCGAGCGGATTGATGAGCGTAGGGTCGACGCGCTGATGGGCAGCGTGGCGCTCGCACGCGTTATCGACGAGGTCCGCGGCGGCGACGTGCGGCTGTCGGCCAGCGGTTACAACCGGACCTACAACCGGCACAACCGGTGAACCCGACGCCGGGTCGAGCCGGCAGGCTCGACACTGTCCTCCTGAAGGTAGCGAGCCGCTGTAACCTCGATTGCGGCTACTGCTACGTGTACAACATGGGCGACGAGGCGTGGCGCGACCAGCCGAAGCGGATGTCACGGGCGGTGCTCGGCCAGGTGGCCCTCAGGCTCGCCGAGCAGCTCGATTTGCAGTCCGAACCGTTCAGCGTCGTTCTGCACGGCGGCGAGCCGTTGCTGCTGGGAGCGAATTTGCTCGAGAATTACTGCGCGGCCCTGCGCCGGGCGTTGCCGCATCCATGCGGCATCCATGTGCAGACGAACGGGGTGCTGCTGACTGATGCCGTCATTGACGTGCTGGTGCATCACGATGTCGGCGTCTCTGTCAGCATCGACGGACCGAGGGAGATACACGACCGCTTCCGCGTCGATCATCGCGGCCGGGGGTCGTTCGACGCTGTGCGGGCCGGCATCGCCCGGATGCTCGCCCGCGACGACGCGCGGCCGCTGCTCGCCGGCGTCTTGGCGGTGATCGATCCGCGCAGCGATCCGGCGGCGGTCTACTCGGCGCTGAAGGAGACCGGCGCTCCTAGCATGGACGTGCTGCCGCGCGACGGGAACTGGGACGGGCTCCCGTTCGGCAAGTCCGCGCCGGACACCGTCGAATACGGCGAGTGGCTCTCGCGCCTGCTCGACTGCTACCTCGCCGATCCGGCCCCTCCGCGTGTCCGGCTGCTCGATGACATGCTGCGGCTGACGCTAGGGGGCGGCTCTACCAAGGAGGGCGTCGGTGCCACGGATTACGGAATCCTGGTCGTGGAACCGGACGGGACGGTGGAGAAGAACGACACGCTCAAGGTCGCCGGATCCGGCGAGGATCGCTTCGCCACGCGCTGGTCGGTGTTCGGGGACAGCTTTGCCTCGGTGCTCGCGAGCGACGAGTTCGACGCGTATTACCGCCAGCAGCGCCCGGTCGCGTCGGCGTGCGCCGTCTGCCCGGACCTTGGCATCTGTGGAGGCGGCATGGTCGCGCATCGCTGGAGCGCCGCCCGGGGGTACGACAACCCGACGGTGTTCTGCGCCGACCAGCGCCACCTGATCTCGAGGATGCGCGGTGTCGCCGCCGCGATCCTACGCCAAGCCGCCTGAGGGGCCGCCATGCGCGCAGTGAACCTGGAGCGGACGCCGGATGGACGCCCGACGGCCATCGACCTGCCGCTGGCCGACAGCGCCGCGTTGCGAAGGCTCGTCCTGGAGGTCGAGCAGCAGCGCGCCGGCGGACTGGCGGACCTGACGCTCTACAACCGGACATATCATCGGCATAACCGATGAACGCTCCGGTGCTAGAAAATCCCTACGGCACGCTCATCGTCACCGAGACGGCCGATGCGCCGTTCGGGTACTTCCTCGCGGACCGGTGCCTGGAGCCGCAGGTCTCCGAGCGCCTGCTGGCGTGGCTCGAACGGGACGCGCCGTGGTCACTGGTCGAGACGGACTTCTACGCGCAATACGAGTTTGACCTCCGCGACGCCGGGCTGCCTGCGGAACTGGCCCCCCTGGTCGAGACCGGCGTGCTCGATCACCTGCGCGGACGCATGTCGGAGCTGCTCGGCGCGCGGCTCGGGCCCGACGTCCAGGTCGTGGCGCACCGGCTCGAGGCCGGCCAGCGCATCGGCATCCACAACGACGTCCGCGAGGGAGGGGAGACCCACCGTCTGACGATCCAGCTAAATCGCGGACTGGACGACGGGGACGGCGGCTTCTTCATGCTCTTCGACAGCGATGACGCGAGCGACGTCCACCGCATTCTCCGCCCGCTGTCTGGCACTGCGATTGGGTTCGCGATCGGCCCCACCTCCCACCACGCGGTGTCGCAGGTGCATGGCGGGACCCGCTACACGATCGTCTACTCGTTCCATGCCGATCGGCACTGACCTCGGGGCGCGGTTGCTGGAGCGGCTTGCCGCTGGCGAGCCGGTCTGGTTCCCCGGGCTTGCAGCCGAACTGGCGGAGGCTGGCTGGCGTGGACCCGACCGCCTGGCGTTGGACACCTATTCCACCGCTGGCTGGCTCGGCGGGGAGCCCAGCTGGCGGCGTAAGGTCCCCGGCCGGCCGACGATGGCGGTCGAGGCGCTGCCACTCCGGTTTATGGACCGGTTCACGCCGATGGTGGGCGGCGACGGGCTTGTGGTGTCGGCGGTCTCGCGGGCGGTCGACGCGCTGTCGGCGGGCGGCGCGGCCAGTCCGGTCGAGACGCTCGTCCGGTCCGTCCATGGCATACGGGCGGTCGGACCCGGCTACGACTGCAGCCACTCCGAACCCTCGATCCCGTTCTCGGTCTTCGTGTCCGTGCCCGTCGGGGAGCCGGACGCCGAAGTCCGCTTGGCCGAGTCCCTGCTGCACGAGGCGATGCATCTCCAGCTCACCCTCGTCGAGCGGCACGCGCCGATCGTCGGGACGGCGGGCGGCACGGGCTATTCGCCGTGGCAGCGGACCGAGCGTCCGGTGCAGGGCCTAATTCACGGCCTCTACGTCTTCACGGCCATCGCGACGTGGTTGGCGCGGCTGGCGGCTTCGCCGGACGTCCCGGCCGGGGGCGCGGGCTACGCTGCGCGACGGCTGTCCGAGATCGGGCGGGAGGTGGACGAGGTGGCCGCCTTGGCGACCCATCCAGACCTGACGACGTTCGGCCGTGCGCTGGCATCGCGTCTCCTGGCCGATCCCGCGGCGCTAGGTTCGTCTGTCTGGCGCGCGCTCGGATACGCAGGCGGGGAGTGAGTTCCGCCGGGCTGCTCAGGTGGCGCCGAGTGACTCGGGTGGTAGCAGGTCGAGCCCTGCCGCCCGTGCGGCGAGGTGGTCGGCCGAGGCGGCGCTGAACTTCGCCTGCGGCGCGGTCGCGGCGGCCAGCTTCGTACGGAACCGATCAACCAGTGCAGCCGCCTGGGGTCTTGGATCTCCTTCGGCGACGAGCATCGCGTCGCGCAGGTCGTCGAGCGACCGCAGGTGCGCGAGGCGGTCCCGGGCGAGCGCCGTGCGCTTCAGCCCGAGGACCTCGATCGTCGCCTTGCCCTCGTCGGTGTCAGATGTCGGCGCCTCGCCGAGGAAGGTGATGTGCTCCCGCGGGTCGGCGTTGCCGTAGGGATCGAGCAGGAGTGGCTGCTCGGTGGCGACGTCTTCATGGTGGTCGCGCGCCCTATGCGCCTCATCCCTCAGGGGAAACCGGTCACGCTTGCGGTAACCATTGCAGTCCGGGCAGGCGTAGGACAAATTTGGCCAGTCGTAGCCGAGCCAGTAGTAGCCAGGGTAGATGCGACCGGTCTCGATCGTGACCGCGGTCTTCGGCCGGTAGTGCTCGACGTCGCCTGCCACGTTGCCGTCGAACAGGGCCTCGCAGAACGCGCACTTGTCATGCTGGTCGGCCTTGAGGACGCGCTTCACAACGTCGGTGCCGTAGATACCTTTCGCGATGTCGAACTTGCTCGTTCCGTTCCGGAACGGGACCGGGTCGGCGTCGTAGGCCGCGCGGTCCCGCGCCGTCGCCGCCACGCCCCTGCGGAGCGAGGACGGTACGGCTGCCGACTTCGTGTGGCGAATCACTTCGGACGCGTCTTGAGCAACTGTGCCGCCTCTCGGATCAGCGCCACCGCTTCTGGATCCTCGGATGCCGTGTCGCTCGGGATCTCGGCGACGAGCGCATCGGCGGCGGCCAGGCGGACCCGCTCTTCGGGCGAAAGCCGCTTCTTGGCGAGCAGGACGCGGCGGGTCTCAAACGCCTCTACGACCTCGGGCGCGAAGGGGTCCTCGTCGTGGAGCAGGCCCACGCTGACTTGGTCGAGGCGCCAGCTGCGGACGGTCGTGGGATCGTTGTCGATCGTCGCGTGGTCCCCGCCCTTTTGGACGATCGCGATGTTGGTATCGAGGTAGGTCTGGGCGAGCACCGGGCTGTGCGTCGTCACCACGAACTGGACATTGGGGAAGACGCTCGAGAGGTCGCGCCGTACGCGGCGCTGCCACTTGGGATGCAGGTGCAGGTCGAGTTCGTCGATCAGGACGATGGCAGCCTCGCGGAGCGGATCGGCCGACGTCCTGTGGTGCTGTGCCATCCGCCACGACAGGTCGACCGTCCAGGCGAACATCGTTTGATAGCCAACGCTGAGCGAGTGGAGCGGCACCTCGCCCGAATATGTCTCGATCCAGACGCCGGTCGGCTTCTCCGGACGGGTCGGCGATGGCGGGCCGTACACGTGAATCTTGTACGGGTGCTCGACGTCCGGCAGGATCTTGGCGAGCGCAGACTTGATTGTGACATACAGCGCGCTCGCGGCGGCGTCGTCGCGCAGGGACAGGTGATCCAGGTCCTCCAGAACCTGGACCGCATCAGCGAGCTCGATCTCGGGATTGAACAGGGAGGCCGAGTGGTCGTCTTGGTCGGAGACCACGTCGGTGCGGCTGTAGGGCGCGTGCCGGGCGGCGCTGTAGGAGACTAGCAGTGGCGGAAGGAAGTCCTTCCGCTTGACCTTGGAGAAGCTGAACTCGCCGAGGTCCTTCGCTTTCGTGCGGAAGTTGGCGCTGGTCGTCACCCGCTTGCCGATCCCCTTGGGCCGCATGGCAGGCCTGATCTCGCGCCCGATCGTGAACTCGGCCTCGATCTCGACCTGCAGCCCCTCGCCCTTGCGGGCCAGTTCGACCAGCAGCGCGTCGTCATAGGCCGGGAGGGCTGGCTCGACCCGGTCCGGATCGCGGGCATCCGTCTTGGCCGTCTGCTCCACGTTGAGGATCGGGCGCATCAGCGCCAGGCACTGCAGCAGGGTCGTCTTGCCCAGGCCGTTCTCGCCGAGGATGAGGGTCCACGGGGCGGGCGAGCCGTCCAGGGTGAGGTCCAGCACCGTCCCCTCCGTGAACGCCTTGACGTTCGAAAGCCGCAGCTGCCGGTAGTAGACGGGCGCGCCCTCGCCGACGTTCATTTGGCTCTGTCCCCCGTTTCTTGCGTGTCCGTATCGGCCGCTGCCGGCGAGATGGCCAGCCCCTCGTCGGGCGTACTCTCCTCGTTCGCGGCGGGTGGTGCCGCGGCGGCGGGGAGGTCGGCACCGAGCCGTTCCGCGGTGCACAGGAGCACCAACCGCGTCAACCGCTCGAGCCCGATGACGTCGGCGCACGGGCAAGGATCTTCGCCATCCGCCTGTCCTGCACGACCGGCTGCCCGACCTGCCGCTCGGCGTTGCCGAACCTCGGCCGGATCCAGTTGCCGAACGACGCGCCCGTGTGCACGTATCGGCTCCTCAGGTCGTAGGCCGCCGCTGCGGACCTCGGGAAGTCGTGAGCGCGCAACGACTGCCAGGGCTCGACCGTCTCCGACCTAGCGAAGAAGCCGTCGTCCAGATGGTTGGTGATGAGCGCGGCGAAGCGTCGCTTGAGCTGGCGCATCCTGGCCCGCAGAATCCTCGCGATTCGCTCGCCGCCAACGAGCTCGGCCTCGATGCTGGCGAGTGCCGTGCTGATCTCCGCCTCCAGCTCGACAGCGTGGAGCGGTGCCACCTCCGCCAGCCGTTCGCAGGCGGTGACGAGATGCAGGTATGCGACCTCGGGATCGCGGCCTACCGCACGGAGCGCGCGGCCGTAGAAAAGCGCGGCGGTGCTGAACGCCGCCATGAGCTCCGCATCGGTGGAGTCGTCGTGGATCAGAGCCTCGAACCGTCGCGCCTCGCGCAGGTCGAGCGGCACCGGGTAGTCCGCCCTCAGGCCGGGGCCGTGATAGGGCCGCGCCGGATCGCAGATGTCGCTCGCGCTGTCGAGGTTCGGCACTTGGTAGTGGCCCGTCATCTCCACCGCGCCGTGGTGGTCGAAGCGCTTTCCGTAGAGGACGGAGAGCAGCGCGCACAGGATGTCGCCCGTCGGGGAGTAGTCGGGCACCGCGACGCCCGCGCGCGGCTGGACCGCGGGGGTGGAGAAGGTCAGCATCAGGAACGTGCGGTTCAACGGAGACCCTGCGCCGTGGACCATGCGGTCCATGTCCCAAGCGTGCGTGAGGACGACGTCTTCGCCCTCGTACTCGGCGATGAAGTGGGCGGGCGTGGAGAGCAGCAGCTTATGCACGGTCTCGTCGGGCCGCAGCGCAGCGCTTCGGGCTGTACGGCTCCCCGTTGCCTCGGGCGGGACCACCCCCGTCAGGACGGGAGGCACCAGCTCGTCCAATGCTGCAATTTCCTCAGGCATTGGCTCGGAGCGCCGCGACCTTGCCGGCAAGCACGGCCGCGTGTGCGCGGGCGTCGGCGTCCGTGACGCCCCGACGCACGAAGGACACCTCGAGCTTCTGTCCGTCGACGACGAGCCCGCACCTGTATTTGTGCTGGTAGTCCCATATCTGGCAGACCGCCTCTGGCACGAGTTCGCGGAAGATCGCCTCGACCTGTGCCCGTTGCTCCTCGTCGTCGCCGGAGATCCCGATCTTCAGGCGGCAGATCCCCATCACCTCGCCGGTTTCGACGATGCGCAACCCGACCAGTTCGGCGGCGTTACCTCCGGGTACGCGGGCTTCGTTCCCCGTCACTAGCCCGTCCATCGCCCTTCGCGCATCGGCTTCGAGAGGACCGAGGTCCACCATGAACTCCCGCAATCGGTTGACGAGGTGCTCGGTGCGCGGTTCGATTGGGGCCTGGCCCCGCTCCATCTGCCCGAGCAGCACCCGGCTCACGCCGATCTCCGTGGCCATGCGGTCCTGCGACCAGTCGCGACGCTCTCTTATGGCCTTCAATTGAACCGGCTGCATCGTGGTCATCCAAGCTAATTCCCGCTATGATAAGCGACTTATCAAACTGATCAAGCGGAAGATAAGCTGCTTACCATGGTGGTGTCCGGTCCGATCTGACGGAGTGCAGGGCATTGGCACCGTAACGCCGTCAGTCGCGAAACCGATTGCGTATGGCTCACGTCAATTCAACGCCGTCCTTTTCGCCGCTGCTTCAACTGGAACTGGATCATCGCCCGCAACCGATCCTGCCAGTCTTCGACATGTAGGATACGGTCGAATTGGGCGTCATTATCGCGCAGCAATTCAAGCCGAGAGCTTTTATCGTAGTATACGAAGCGGCTCACGCGGCCGGGCCTTCGACTACCGGATCGAACTCGAACTCGAGCGCTTCGGCCTTGTCGACTCCCGTGAGCGTGAGCTCACCGCGCACGCGGACGTCCAGCTGCCCAAGCGGATCGAAGATGAACCGGACCCTGAGCTTGCCCGCCCCTTCCTCCAGTCCCGACACGATCGCCAGGAAGAAGTCCGGATCGTCGCGAGCGGCCTCGATCTCGGAGGCCGTAAGCGTCACGTCGTTGGGTATCGCCGCCCCGGAACACATCTTGATCTCGTAGCACTGACGCAGCTCGTCGATCGCGTCGACGCCGACGCCGCGCTCTGCCCGGAGGTCGTTTAGCTCCTTCAAGTCGAGCGCGAGTGCGCGCCGGACCGCGTCGAGCGCCACCTTCTCCCGGTCGCTCGACGGTGGAAGTACCGTTCGGGGCGAAGGGGCCGGCCCGCCTGGGTCCCGGCCCGGATCGAAGGTGCGCTGCTTCTTCTTCGCACGGCGTTGGTTGATGACCGGATTGCCGGTCGGCCGCGCCCCCTTGTTGACGATGACGCCTGCCGTGGGGGCGAGCGTCGCGGGATCCTTGAGCTTCCGGACCTGCACCGGTTGCGTCTTTGCGTCCGACTTCGCCGGGGAGCCTTCCGGTGCGGCCTTCCCCCGTTTCCGTTTCGCCGCCTGCTGCGCGAGCTGCGACAGGCGGTCGGCTGCGTTGCCGCGCTGCGCGCGGGTCTTGGGCAGGACCACGCCCTCCGCGTGTTCCCCGGCCACCGCGCGCGGCCAGACCGCCGCCCACGCCCAAGCCGCCTTCTGCCGGTCACCTTCGAACAAGGACGCGATCGCGGCTCCGGCCGCTTCGGCGCTCCCGGCGTCGACCGCGGACCGCACGAGCAAGGACAACGGTTCGCGCGCCACGTGCGCTCGGGCCGGCAGCGTGAGGGAGGCAGTGCCCAGCTTGGCCGAGATCGAGAGTTCCGGATCGACGACCACCGAGGCGGAGCCGAGATCCTCCCAGTCCACGGTCAGCGCGTCGAGCAGCTTCTGGTCCGTCCTGACGAGCTCCTGACGGAGCAGGGCGACGGCTCGGGCGTAGGTGAAGCGGATCGTCTCGCCTTCGGCGCTCCCGTATGCCGGGATGGAGGTCGCGGTGAAGTCGGACGGCGTCAGACGCGTGACGTCCAGTGGCGCCAGGAGTGCCTCGATCGAGGAGAATGACGTGAGACTCGGCCGCCAGATGGGCAGGTCGGCGGGCGCACTCTGCAGCAAGCCGTCCCCCTCGAGCGCATAGAGGGGGCGAGTGGTCGCCCATGCCGTCCCCGTCCAGAGCGGAAGCCGGCGAAGAGTCGAGCGCAGCTGCGGCGTCATGCTCGCGACGGCCTCGGCCAGCATCGCGAATGCGCGGATGGCGATGCCCTGGTCGACGGGCGAGGGGTTGCCCGCGGCGATCTCCTTCAGGACGCCGATCGCGTCCGTGGCGGTGGGCAAGGGGATGCCCAGCGCCTTCCAGAGCGGCTCCAGACCCTCGACGTGAGGGGCGAAAGGGATGCGTCCGCCCAGCACGGGAGGACCCCGTCTCGCGCTTTCGGGTGAGATCCAGGTGCCGCCGACGAGCAGCAGTCCAGGCTCCTTCGGACCTGCGCGGAACGCGTTGCGCAGCTTGCCTGCGGGCATCCGCTCGTCGGGTGCGGCGTCGCTCCTGTCGCGGAGCGATGCCGCGAGAAGCTGATAGATGGAGAGGGCCTCGTCCTGAACCGTCGCGGTGACCTTGAACGAGCGGAGTGCGCGGAGCCGGTCGATGAGGTCGCCCTGACTTGGACCCGACTTGACGCCCAAGGCGGGAAGCACGCCGGACCTGAGGATCTGCGGATCGACCTTCGCCATCGTCGAAGCCCGATCCGCCGGTCGCGGGGGACTGCCGGGTGTCTGCAGTTGCAGGTCGCCGGGGCGCTGGTAGCCGTTGCCGGCATCTGGCATCCAGCGGATGTCGGCCAGCCTCGCGAGCCACGTGGCCCGGACCTCGCCCCCTCTGTTCCAGAAGCCGTTGTACCCCGACGCCGGATGGGCCGTCGCGACGTCCGCGTATCGCTTGTCCCATCCCCGACTGAGTACCGCCACCAGGGCGAGCGCACGCTTGCGGCGGGACTTCATCGGAGCACGCGCGATGTTGACTGCGACCGCCTCGAAGTCTGGAGACCAGCGGTCGTCGATCAGGTGCGTGTAGTCTCCTCCGCTGCGGATTGCGGCCAGCTGGTCCGCGGTCCGCATGGCTGAATGCACCGGGCTGGCCGGCGTCCTGTCGCGCGACCAGCGGACGACTTCGTCGGCGGGCGGCACGATTCGGGGCTCGCGTGCCACCCCCCACGCCGACAGCAGTTTCTGGGCACCGATGGCTGCTCGGCCGGCCGCCTGCTTGAGCAGCTTCGCGTACTCCCCGTCGGCCCATTTCAGTCCCGGGGTCCGGTCGGCGGCCTTGGCGAAGCTGTCGACGTCGCGGTCTATGGAGAGCGGGAGGTATAGGTCGGCGGGCCGGTCCCATCCGGTGTGGCGGACGCCGGCATCATCTATCCATGTCGACCGGATGGCGACGCTGCGGCCAATCCGGTTCCCGAGATCCGCGCGGCGTTCCCGCGGCAGCTCCGACCAGGCGTCCCGCAGCGCGATCAGCTCGGGATCCTGGAGCCGAATCGGTCGATGCTCGTCGCCGCTCCATATGCCGCGGCCGATGATCGTGAAGACGTCGGCGGGGTGGTCGCGGTCCGGAAAGAGCAGGCCCGACTTGGAGAGCTCGGCGATGAATGCCGAGGTCGGGGCGTCCGGCTCGAGGTAAGCCGGGTGGATCCGCCTAGCGATCCCCAGGCGCGCGGCGAGGGAGGTCGGGGAGCTGTCCCTGACCAGGACCCAGGGCGTGCCCGAATTTGGCCCTGTGCTGGTCCCGCCGTCCGCGAACATGATGCTTGGTTTGGCTAGGAATTCCGGGATGAGCCCCTCGCGCTCGGCGAGTGCGGCGAAGCCGACATACCACTCAATCCCGCGCCCGGGATCGCCGTCGATGATATCGAGCGCCTCTGTGGCATCGATCTCCTCGGGACCGTCCAGTTCCTCGAGCACGTCGCGCCACCGCCCCAGGGGGTCCCGCGCGCTCCGTGGCAGGGCGACGCCGTCCGGCACCAGCTCCTGGACGTCCGCCTCGGTCAAGAGCGCCGAAAGTCCGTCCGCCTCGAACGCGAGGCTGGCGATCTCGACTGCGTCGCTCTCTGTCGTGATCTCCAGCTCGTCCCGAAGCATGGCGTGGCTGCCCTCGAGGACGTGCTCCCGCACGGCGGCCCCGACCCAGTCGTCGTCGCTGTCTGCCTCGCTCATGAGTGGCACGTGGTTCCAACCGGTGGCGGTCTCGCGCGCGAAGGCGTTCAGCGCGGCCCACCCGACCAGTTTTCCCAGGTCCTTCATCCTGGCGACGTTCCAGTCGTTCGGCAGCAAGGTTGAGCGCGCTGAGTCGGGATCGAACTGGGCGTTCAGGCCGACTGGCAGCCCAGTCGTGGTCGGGAGCGGCATGCGATCGTAGAGACCACGGGGCGCCGCAGCGCCGAGCGGCGCGCAGACACCGAGCGGCGTTCTCGCGCCGGTTTCCTTGTTCGCGCGCTCCTCCCCCTCCGGAACGGGTCTTTGCGTCGTGTAGCGCCGGAACGCGCCGCCCGCGGTGTTCGCGCCGTCGGCGATCACCCTGATGTCGTCGATCCGGACCTCTGAGCTGCTGCCGATCCCGTCGAACTCGATCGAGCCGCGCTCGAGTTCCTCAACGTCTACCTCGAAGCGCAGGCGACGCGTCGGGTCCTCCAGGTCGTCGTAGCGCAGCTCGCGGATGCTCTTCAGGAAGAGCAGCGACTGTGCGCTCAATTCGGCTACTGCAGCTGCGATGGCATCGCTGGTGATCTTCGGCGAGAGCGGGACGACGAGCATCGTGTCTCGCCGCGCGCTCGAGTAGATCTCCGGCACGTCCGGCTCTGGATCGCAGGGTTCGGGTCCGGCAGCCCCCATGACGAGGTGGAACGGTGGGGCGTGCAGCGCGATTGGTCCGCCGAGCGCGTTCAGCGTGCGTTGGCCGATGCCGAAGCGACCGGAGGCGTCAGGATCGTCATCCTTGGTGGACAGCCACGGTATGAGCATCGCCCCCACGTTCGCGAAGGTGACGCATTCGCCATCGTGGACGATCAGCAGCTCCCGGCGGCCATTGTCGCGGTACGCGACACGCAGCCGGCGCGCTCTGAGGTCGTCGGCGTTCTGGAGGCACTCGAGGATACCTTGGAACGGTCTTGGGCTCAGCGTGCTCGCGCCCGTGTCCGCTCGCTTCAGGCTCTTACGGAAGATGGAGCGCTGCTCACGCATAATCTCGCCGAAGCGGATCACGGCGGCCTTGGCCCAGGCTGGAGATGGGGAGTCCGGGACCCACTCCCGATTGTCCCAGTCGTCCGTCAGGCGGTCGGCCGCTTCGCACCCCGCCGCCACATCGTCGATCAAGTCAGCCGCCGTCGCCAAGGTCGCCCCTCCACCCTTGACCGGAGGTTAGCTACATTAAGGCCCTCACGCCAATTCCCGCTGCTCGCGATCCAGTTCGGCGTTGCTGCCCTTCGGCACGTGCGGTCCGTTCTGGCCTTCGGTGATACCGTGGCGCGGCTGACCAGCTCTCGGACAATTCGTCGTCGGCGGCGTAGCGGTGCAACCTGCGTAGGAGCTCGTCCACCTCCAGGTCGAGGGCGTTGGTTTGCGATGTGCGCTTTCCCACCAGAAGCGGACGTCCAGCCAGGCTTGTGTCCAACCAAAGTGCGGAGGCTCGGTGACCTGAACGAACGTCCGATCTGGGTAAGGCGATAAGCAGCCCTGAGTGACCGCATGTGTTAAGGAAATCGGGCACCGGGAGGTGTACGATATCCTCCAAAGCAGGAAGCCGCGTGCCACACGGGATGAGCTATGGGGTTTTCGGGTTTGGCCCCGGTGTGAGGCGCGAGCGATAGTCTTGGGGACGCCCAACAGCGGAAGGCAGGACGGCTTCCAGGGGCTGTATTCGACATCGACATTGCCCGGAACCGGGGCATGAGCGGGGCGGCGGCGCGGATGGCGACGTTGTTGGCGCGAGCGGCATCATCGCCGGAAGCGCAGGCGCTACGGGGCGGGATGAAGCTGGGTCATGCCGGGTCATGACGTGATGGTCCCGGTCGGGTGCACGCCGCGCGGCGGGGCTCGTGGTCGGCACGAGCGCTCGAAGGTTTCGATGACGACCATGTACCCGCCGCAGCATGGGCATGGCGGCCGGACATCCGGCGGGTCGACCGACGCATCGGTGTTGGCGAGCGGCGCCACCCCGAGCAGCTGGCGGACGTGGTCGAGACGGGCCTTGCGGGTGGCGCCGGCGAGCAGGCCGTAGTGGCGGATGCGGTGGAAGCCCTTTGGCAGGACGTGGAGCAGGAAGCGGCGGATGAATTCGTCGGTGGTGAGGGTCATGACCTGCTGCCGGTGGGCGCCGGCGCAACGGTAGTTCTTGTAGCGGAACGTCACCCCCGCCTCGTCGAAGCGGATGAGGCGGCTGTTCGAGATGGCGACCCGGTGAGAGTAGCGCGACAGATAGGCCAGCACCGTCTCCGGCCCGGCGAACGGGGGCATGGCGTAGACGACCCAGCGCTTCTTCCGAACCGGCGACAGGTGGCGCAGGAACGC